>NZ_JAWLNX010000004.1:4108-365208 GCF_035320975.1 Saccharopolyspora mangrovi
CCCCGCCATCGGCGGGCCCTGTCAGGCCCCCCCACCCGGGCAGCGAAATTCGAAAAAGCCTGGTCAGGGGAGGATGAGGAGCTTGCCGGTGGTGCGGCGGGCTTCGAGGTCCTCGTGGGCCTTGCGGGCTTCGTCGAGCGCGTAGGTGCCGCCGATGCTGAAGGTGATCGCGCCCGCGGCGATCCAGTTGAAGACCTCGCCCGCGCGCCAGTCGAGCTCCTCGCGGGTGAGGATGTGGTGGCCCAGCGACGGCCGGGTGAGGAACAGCGAACCGGCCGAGTTCAACCGCTGCGGGTCGAACGGCGGCACCGGACCGCTGGAAGCGCCGAACAGCGCCAGCGTGCCGCGCGGGCGCAAGCTCGCCAGGCTCGCCTCGAAGGTGCTCTTGCCGACCCCGTCGTAGACCACGTCCACGCCGCGCCCGTCGGTGAGGTCGCTGACCTCGGCGGCCACGTCGGCCTCGGTGTAGCGGATGATCTCGTCCGCCCCGGCCTCGCGCGCCAGCCGCTCCTTCTCAGCGGTGGACACGGTGCCGATGACGTTCGCGCCCTTGGACTTGATCAGCTGCGTCAGCAGCAGTCCCATGCCGCCCGCCGCCGCGTGCACCAGCGCTGTCTCACCGGTGGCGACCTCGTGGGTCGAGGTGACCAGGTAGTGCGCCGTCATGCCCTGCAGCATCGCGGCCGCAGCGGTCCTGTCGTCCACGCCGTCGGGGATCTTGACCGCCACGCTCGCCGGGACCAGCGCCTTCTCCGCGTAGCTGCCGGGAGCCATCGCCCAGGCGACCCGCTCGCCGACGGCGAACCCGTCGACGTCGGCGCCCACCGCGACGATCTCACCGGCGCCCTCGGAACCCGGGGTGAACGGCAGCTGCATCGAGTACAGGCCGCTGCGCTGGTAGGTGTCGATGAAGTTGACCCCGGCGGCGGCGACGTCGACCAGCAGGTGGCCGGGACCGGGTTCGGGAACCTCGACCTCGCTGAGCTCGAGGACCTCGGGACCACCGCTGGTCGCCACCCGAATCGCGCGCATCTGTTCTCTCCTTCGCAGGGCTTGCTTCTCGGCCGTCAGGAGCAACGCGACGGCCGACGTCGATCATCCCTCCCGGCACCGCCGGTTCCCATCTTCGGGTGCCCGCCGCCCGCGCGCCCGAGATCGAGTGTCGTGCGCAACGACCGGTTCTGCGGAGGGGTGAAACCTGTTTAGGATCCCCGCATGACAGCCGAGAAGGACACCGAGCAGAGCACCGCGCCCACCCCGAAGGCCCTGTCCGCGGCCAAGGCCTTCGTCGCCGACCACGGCGGGTCGGCGCGCGCGGTGGTGGAGAACATCGGCCGTGCCGGCGCCCGGGTGGTGCTCATCGGTGAGGACGGCCGCCTCGGCGACGTCATGGTCACCAGCCCCACCGTGGGCGAGGCCCTCGTGGAGGCCGTCGAGGGCCTGACCGCCAGCGAGTGGGACGCCGACACCACCGCCGCGCTCAAGATCGGCGCCGCGCACCGCCGCAAGATGGCCGGGCCGCGCGCCCGCTGACCTGGCTCTTCCGGACACGCCGCCGATCCAGGCTGGTCGAGACGTTCGCTGTGGTTTATGTTTTCAGCGGGAACTGAACTCGATCTGGACGGAGGCGGCGTGTCCGAGGAGTACCTGCAGCGCACTGACCGGCCCGCGATGTCGGAGTGGATCGAGCAGATGGCCGCCCACTTCGAAGCCACCGAGGGCATGCCGCTGATCGCCGGTCGCATCCTGGCGTTCCTGCTGATCTGCGACCCGCCGGAGCGCACCGCCAACGAGCTCTCGCACGCGCTGGCCGCCAGCACCGGCTCGATCAGCACCAACGTCCGGCTGCTGATGCGCCTCGGCGTGATCTCCAAGACCACCCGCCAGGGCCGCGAGGCCGCGCTCTACCAGGTGGAGGAGGACCGCTGGCCCGCGCTGGTCCGCCAGCGCATGGAGCGGGTCACCGATCTCGAAGAGCTCACCGCCACCGGCCTGCGGATGTTCAGCGGCCAAGGCGAACGAGCCCGCCGCCTGCGCACCGTCAACGAGTTCTACAAGTGGCTCTCCGGCGAGATGCCGGAGCTCTGGCGCCGCTGGGAGCGCGAGGGCAAGCCCAAGCTCCGCTTCTGAGCCGTCTGTTGTCGGTGGTTGTTTTGCGTGGCGGTGCGGGTAGCGGAAACCCCCGAACGGGAAAGCGCAGCGCCTTCGTGGACTCCGTGCGCCGCTACTTGAGTATTCGACTACGCGGCGTCCCGGCGTACTCGCCACGAAGGCGCTCAGAAATCCCCCGCAGGGGAGGGCACCGCGGTGCCAGCGCCTCAGGCGGGGCACTGGGAAAGCGACTTCGTCGCTTGCCTGACGGGCCTCGGCGTCAGACCGCGACGGATTCCTGCGGTTCGGCGACCTCCGGGTGGGGGAGCGGGCCGCGGTTGCGGGACTCCGTCCACAGGCCGGCCGTCGTGATGATCACGCAGGTCGCGGCGGCCACGTGCAGCACCACCAGGACCTCGGGAACGCCGAGGTAGTACTGGACCGAGCCGATCGCGCCCTGGACCAGGACCATCGCGCACGCCGAGATGTAGGCCTTGATCAGCGCCTTCGTCGGTCGGGCCGAGCGCAGCCAGACGCCGAAGACCGCCAGCAGCAGCACGTAGGCCATCACGAGCATCCCGTGCACCTGGACCAGGGTCGCGACCGGGAAGCCCAGGCGCGGCGTGTCCGGGTCACCGGCGTGCGGGCCGGCGGCGGTGACCAGGGTGCCCGCGACGAGCACGGCGGCGGTGACCACGACCAGCGCGACCAGCAGGCGGCGCATCGGGCGGGTGACGATGCCCAGCGGCGCGCGGTCGCCCTCGGTGGTGGCCTTGACCAGGAGCGCGGCCAGCCAGATCAGGATCGCCGAGGCCATGAAGTGCACCGAGACGCTCCACCAGGCCAGGTTCACCAGCACCGTCATGCCGCCGATGATCGCCTGCGCGACCACGCCCAGCGGCATGATCAGCGCCAGGCCCACCAGGCGCTTGCGGTGCGGGCGGCAGCGCCACGCGGCCAGGAAGCAGGCCAGCGCGATGAACCCGATGACACCGGTGAGCAGCCGGTTGCCGAACTCGATCGCCTGGTGCAGGGCGGCGACCTCCGCGTGCGGCATCGGGACCATGCTGCCCGGGAAGCACTGCGGCCAGGTCGGACATCCCAGCCCGGAGCCCGTCACGCGGACGGTCACCCCGGTCACCGAGATCAACGCCTGCGTCACCAGCACGGCGATCGCGAGGATCCGCACGGTGCGCGGTGACGGGCGGGAGATCCAAGTAGGTAGCGCCACAACTGAATGGTATTCGGCGCCTCGGATCGCCCCGCCCGCAGGTCACGCCTGTGCCGCTCCGGTCACTTGAACAGGCCCTTGGGGAGGGCTCCGGCCGCCAGGAGGGCCTTGCTGAACTTGCCGCCCTTGTCGATCAGGGCGGCGGTGCGGTCCTCGCCGAGGTGCTGCCACGGGGGCATGGCCATCTCGTCGGTGCGGACCTCGACGTCCTCGCGGAGCTGCTTGCCCTCGTCGGTGGTCTCGCCGTCAGCGGTCACCAGGCCGCGCTCGCGCAGCTGCTCGGTGGCCTCGGCCCACTCCTGCTCGGACCACTCGCGCAGCGTCCGCGCGGCCTCCGGGGTGAACCCGCCGCCCGCGCCGCTGTGCAGCACCAGCGACTGGATGCCGGAGATCCCGGCCTGCTGCAGGGCGGCGATGTGGCCGTCGCCGCGGAACTCGCGCAGCAGCGTGAGCGCGTGCCACAGCTTCAGGTGCGGGGTCTCCGGCCAGTCGAGGTCGGCGTGACCGGCGTAGAGCGGCTTGCCCTCGGGGCTGCAACCTTCGGAGGCGATGCGGGCCAGCTCGGCGGCCTCGGCGACGTCGTCGGAGGCCAGCACCTCGTCGCCGAGCAGCCGGTGCAGCGCCGCGTCCACGGCGTCCAGGCGCGCGTCGAGGACCTCGGCGGGGGAGGCGATGTCCCACGCGGCGGGGATCGACTTGGCGACGGAGACCGGGTTGAAGTTGTAGAAGGTCGCGGCCACGACCCCTGCGCCCACCGGCCCCATCGCAGCGGACCGGCCCGCGTAGTAGCTCATCCGGCCGGGCTTGAGACCCAGCTTGGTGAAGCGGTCCTCCGCCTCCGGGGCGAAGTAGATCATCGCGTGGAACAGTTCTAAGGAGGCCTTGGCATGCCGAGCGATCTTCGTCATGCAGGCCACCTTAGAAGGAAGAGCGGGTCTTTCGGCAGAGAGCACCTGCGGTGCTCGTCCGGGCCGCTCAGGTCAGCCGGGTCGTCCGCACCGCGGTCGCTCCGCACACCACGCCCCAGGCCAGCAGGACCAGGACCGGTTGGGCGCCGGGCAGTGCGCTGCGCACCAGCACCGCGTCGAGGGCTTCGGCCAGCGCGCCCGAGGGCAGGAACCCGGCGATGACTCCGAGCGGCCCCGGCAGGTCGTCGGCCGGCAGGGCGAGGCCACCGGCCAGCAGCAGGATGAACCAGACCGCGTTGGCCAGGGCCAGGACGATCTCCGGGCGCAGGGCCCCGCCGACCAGCACACCGGCCGCGCCGAACACGAGCGTGCCGAGCACCAGCAGGCCGATGCCGGGCAGCAGCCCGGACAGCGCCGGTGACCAGCCCAGCAGCAGTGCCGTCACGCTCAGCACCACGGCCTGCAGCGCGACCACCAGCAAGGTCGCCAGCACCCGGCCGGAGATCAGCGTCCAACGCGGCAAAGCGGTCGCCGACAGGCGTTTGAGCACGCCGTAGCGGCGGTCGAAGCCCAGCGCGATGGCCTGCCCGGTGAACGCCGTGGACATCACCGCCAGCGCCAGGATCCGCGGCATCACCGAGTTCACCCGCGGCTCGGGCAGGTCGCCGATGTGGATGGTGCTCATGCCGATGAGCAGGGCGATCGGGATGATCAGCGTCAGCAGCGCCTGCTCGCCGTGCCGGACGATCAGCAGCGTCTCGATGCGGGTCTGCGCGGCCAGCATCCGCAGCGGGCGGCCCCGGCCGGGAGCGGGCGTGAAGGTTCCGGCGTCGAACCGGTCACCGAGCTCGGCGGTCACGATCGAAGCTCCCGTCCGGTCAGATCCAGGAAGACGTCCTCCAGGCTGCGGCGGGTCACCCGCAGCTCCTGGGCCAGCACGCTGTGCTGGGCGCACCAGGCGGTCACCGTGGAGACCACCTGCGGGTTGATCTCGCCGCGCACCACGTAGTCGCCGGGGCGCAGCTCCTCGGCCTTGTAGCCCTCGGGCAGCGCGGCCAGCAGCAGGTCCAGGTCCAGGCCGGTCTGCGAGCGGAACCGCAGCTCCTGCTTGCCGTCGGCGGGCGCGGTGAGCTCCTCGGCGGTGCCGTCGGCGACCGCGCGGCCGTGGTCGACGATCACCACCCGGTCGGCCAGCGCCTCGGCCTCGTCCATCAGGTGCGTGGTCAGCAGCACGCTCACGCCGTCCCGGCGCAGCGCGGCGACCAGCTCCCACACCAGGCGGCGGGCCTGCGGGTCGAGCCCGGCGGTGGGTTCGTCGAGGAACACCAGCTCCGGTCGGCCGATCAGCGCGCAGGCCAGCGACAGCCGCTGCTGCTGACCACCGGAGAGCCGCTTGTAGGACGTCCGGCGCACCGACTCCAGGCCGAGCACCTCGAGCAGCCAGGCCGGGTCGAGCGGGTTGGCGGTGCACGCGGCGACGAGGTGGAGCATCTCCTCGGTGCGCACGCCCGGGTACGCGCCGCCGCCCTGCGGCATCACGCCGATGCGCGGGCGCAGCTGCTCGCCCTGGGTGTGCGGGTCGAGGCCGAGGACGCGGACCTCGCCGCGGTCCGGGCGCTGGAAGCCCTCGCAGATCTCCACCGTGGTGGTCTTGCCGGCGCCGTTGGGCCCCAGCAGTGCCAGCACACCGCCGCGCGGCAGGCACAGGTCGAGCCCGGCGACCGCGGTGGTGTCCCCGAAGCGCTTCTCCAGCCCGCGCAGCAGGACGGCCGGACTCTCGTTGCTCACGGATTCACAGCCTATTGCTTGACCTGGCGCACCCGGTCGAGGGTGGGCCACAGGACGGGCATCCGGTGCCTCACCAGCGCCACCGTGATCGCGAACGCGACGAGCGCGGCGATCACGGCGAGCGGGATCTGGTACGCGCGCAGCACGAATCCGGCGCCGGTCGGCGGGATCAGCAGGGACACGATCGCGCAGATCGCGGTCGCGGTCACGCGGAACCGGGAGTTGTTGGTCGACAGCGCCAGCGGCACCACCGACCACAGCAGGTACCAGGGCCACAGCACCGGAACCGCCAGCGCCAGCGTGAGGTACGTCGCGCCCATCGCGACCAGCGGGTGGATCCGGCCCCGGAACGACAGCCACAGCATCCACAGGCACACCCCGGCCACGATCAGGTAGCCGATGTTCTTGGTGATGATCAGCATCGCGTCGGTGTGGTTGCCCAGCCCGAGCAGCGTGGAGACCCCGCCGCCGGTCATGCCGAAGGCGCTCAGCGGGGCCATGAAGGTCTTGACCCGGTTGGGCACGTCGAAGGTGTCGATCCAGCCCAGGCCCCAGCCGCTACCCACCGTGATCACCGTCATGGTGGCCAGGAACACCGCGCCGAGCAGGCCGCCGACGCGGAACAGGTCGCGCCACCGGCCGCCGCGCAGCAGCACCAGGCAGATCCCGAAGAACCCGAGCGCGATCCAGCCGGGCGGTTTGATCGCGCCCGCGATGGTCAGGAGCGCACCGGCGGCGATGGTGCCGGGGACGGTCTGGAACCGCAGGCCCAGCTCGATGGCGGACAGCATGATGCCGACCATCAGGGCCTCGTTGTGCATGCCGCTGATCACGTGGAACAGCACGATCGGGTTGGCGACGCTGAGCCACATCGCGGCGGCCGGGTGCACGCCGCAGCGGCGGGCCAGCCGCGGGATGGCCCAGATCGCCAGCGCCAGGCCGCACAGCATCACCACGCGCCAGATCAGCACGCCGAAGATCACGTTGTCGCCGATGACCCGCGAGACGAGCTGCCCGAACATCAGGAACAGCGGCCCGTACGGGGACGGGGTGTCGCGCCAGATGTTGGGCACGTTGGTGGTGAACGGGTGGTCCACGCCCAGCCCGATGAGCGGGCTGACCAGGTACGGGTTGAGCCCGCGCGCGGCGACCTCGCTCTGCGCGAGGTAGCTGTACATGTCGGTGCTGAACAGCGGTGGGCACAGCGCCAGCGGCAGCGCCCACATGGCGGCGGTGCGGGCCAGCTGGCCGACGCTGAGGATGCGCTCGCGGCCCGGCCGGCACAGCAGTCCCAGCCACAGCCAGGCGGCGACGATCATGAGCATGCCCAGCCAGCAGATCGCCATCGCCACGGTGGGCATCCGGCTGAGCAGGCCCAGCAGGCGCGCGCCGTAGAGCGGGTTGATCACCGGGTTGGCCCCGGCGCCGAACGCCCCGGCGGCCAGGATCAGGGATCCGGTGGTGCCGAAGCGGCGGATGTGGTCGAGCTGCCTCCGTTCGGCGTGGTCGAGCGGCGCGGTGCTGGTCCGTTCGGATGCCTCCGACCCGGGGAGCAACGTCGCCTGGTCCGTCGTTTCGCCTGCAGCCACGGTTTCGCAGCGTAATGGGGTGAGTCAGATCACGTACCCGCCCCGTGCCCTGGTGTGTGCGATCGAAATAGGTAACATTCGTGTTGTGAAAAAGGTCGGGACGTCGCAGCCGACCGCAGCCGCCACCGAGACGGGGCCTGCGGGCCAGCCCGGCGCGGCTGCGCAAGGCGACGGCCGGACCCGTCACACGGTTGCGCGGTTGCTGCTGGAACGGGGGCCGATCACCGCTGCTGCGGTGGCCGAAGAACTCGGGGTCAGCCCCACCGCGGTGCGCCGGCACTTGGACGTGCTGGTCGCCGAGGGCGAGGCCTACACCCGGGAGTCCTCTCCGCGCGGCCGTCGAGGTCGTGGCCGACCCGCCAAGCTCTACCTGCTCACCGAGTCGGGCAGAGCGAGGTTCGGACACGCCTACGACGACCTGGCGGTGGCGGCGCTGCGGTTCATCGCCGAACACGAAGGGGAACAGGCGGTGCGCGAGTTCGCGGAACGGAGGATGGCCGCCCTGGTGGCCAACCACCGGGAAGCGCTCGTAGCCGCTCGGACCCCGGCCGAGCGCGCGGAGGTACTCGCCGACGCGCTCACCCGGGAGGGCTACGCTGCCTCGGCGCGCAGCGTCGGAAGCGGCGAGCAGCTCTGCCAACACCACTGCCCGGTGGCGCACGTGGCTGCGGACTTCCCGCAGCTGTGCGAAGCCGAGACGGCGGCGTTCGCCGAAGTACTCGGCACCCACGTGCAGCGGCTGGCCACGATCGCGAACGGTGATGCGGCCTGCACCACGCACGTACCAACCGCGCGGTTGACGGATCCGGGCTCAGGCCCGGACGCCGAACAGACCTCTGCCGGTTCGGTCCCGAAGGACCGGCAGAACACCGCCCCGATTCCTGCTGGAGGGGAGTCCGTATGACTGCCGCTGCGGAGCAGCGCAATCCCACCACCGCATCCGATGGTCAGCTCACCCAGGAAGAAACCCTGGCGACGCTGGGCAATTACGAATACGGCTGGGCTGACAACGACGTCGCGGGCGCGACCGCCAAGCGCGGTCTGTCCGAGGACGTCGTGCGCGACATCTCGGACAAGAAGAGCGAGCCCGAGTGGATGCTCGAGACGCGCATGAAGGCCCTGAAGCTGTTCGACCGCAAGCCCATGCCGAACTGGGGCGCGGACCTGTCGGGCATCGACTTCGACAACATCAAGTACTTCGTGCGCTCGACCGAGGAGCAGGCCCAGACCTGGGAAGACCTGCCCGAGGACATCAAGAACACCTACGACAAGCTGGGCATCCCCGAGGCGGAGAAGCAGCGGCTGGTCGCGGGTGTCGCCGCGCAGTACGAGTCCGAGGTCGTCTACCACCAGATCCGCGAGGACCTGGAGGCCCAGGGCGTGCTGTTCCTGGACACCGACACGGCCCTGCGCGAGCACCCGGAGATCTTCAAGGAGTACTTCGGCTCGGTCATCCCGGCCGGTGACAACAAGTTCTCCGCGCTGAACACCGCCGTGTGGTCGGGAGGCTCGTTCATCTACGTGCCGCCGGGCGTGCACGTAGACATCCCGCTGCAGGCCTACTTCCGGATCAACACCGAGAACATGGGCCAGTTCGAGCGGACGCTGATCATCGTCGACGAGGGCGCCTACGTGCACTACGTCGAGGGCTGCACGGCACCGATCTACTCCAGCGACTCGCTGCACTCGGCCGTGGTGGAGATCATCGTGAAGAAGGGCGGCCGCTGCCGCTACACGACGATCCAGAACTGGTCGAACAACGTGTACAACCTGGTGACCAAGCGCGCCAAGGCCGAAGAGGGCGCGACCATGGAGTGGGTCGACGGCAACCTCGGCTCCAAGGTCACCATGAAGTACCCGTCGGTGTTCCTGATGGGCGAGCACGCCAAGGGCGAGGTCCTGTCCGTCGCCTTCGCGGGCGAGGGCCAGCACCAGGACGCCGGCGCGAAGATGGAGCACCTGGCGCCGCACACCTCCTCGACGATCGTCTCCAAGTCGATCGCCCGCGGTGGTGGCCGCACGTCCTACCGGGGTCTGGTCAAGGTCGCCAAGCGCGCCCACCACTCCTCGTCGAACGTCAAGTGCGACGCGCTGCTGGTCGACACCATCAGCCGCTCCGACACCTACCCCTACGTGGACGTGCGCGTCGACGACGTGACCATGGGCCACGAGGCGACGGTGTCCAAGGTCAGCGATGACCAGCTGTTCTACCTGATGCAGCGCGGTCTGACCGAGGACGAGGCGATGGCGATGATCGTCCGCGGCTTCGTCGAGCCCATCGCGCGCGAGCTGCCGATGGAGTACGCGCTGGAACTGAACCGACTGATCGAACTGCAGATGGAAGGGGCCGTCGGCTAACGATGAGCACCACCGAAACCGACGCCCAGCAGCACGGGCTGACCGAGCACTCCCACGGGGGGTCTGTGATTCCGCAGGCCTCCCGCGGGGAGCGCTTCACCTCCTACGACGTCGAGGCCTTCGAGGTCCCCGGCGGCCGCGAGGAGGACTGGCGTTTCACGCCGATGAAGCGCCTCAAGGGTCTGCACGACGGATCGGCGACCGCCACCGGCAACCTCAAGATCGAGGTCACCGGTGAGGCCACCACCGAGACCGTGGGCCGCGACGACGCGCGCATCGGCCAGGGCGGCGTGCCCGCCGACCGCGTCGCCGCGCAGGCCTGGAGCTCGTTCGCCGAGGCCACCATCGTCACGGTGCCCAAGGAGACCAAGGTCGAAGGGCCGATCACCGTCACGGTGGACGGCCCCGGGGCCGGCGAGGTCGCCTACGGCCACCTGCAGATCCACGCCGAGCAGTTCGCCGAGGCGGTCGTCGTCATCGACTACCGCGGCTCCGGCACCATCGGCGACAACGTCGAGTTCGTCGTCGCCGACGGCGCGCAGCTGCGGGTCGTGTCCATCCACGACTTCGCCGACGACGCCACGCAGGTCAGCTCCGAGCACGCCACGCTCGGCCGCGACGCGGTGTTCCGCCACTTCGCCGTCACCCTCGGCGGTGACCTGGTGCGCGTGAACACCACCGTCAACTACGCGGACAAGGGCGGCGACGCCGAGCTGCTCGGCATCTACTTCGCCGACGCCGGCCAGCACCTCGAGCACCGCATGCTGGTCGACCACAGCGTGCCCAACTGCCGCAGCAACGTCCTCTACAAGGGCGCGCTGCAGGGCGACTCGGCGCACTCGGTGTGGATCGGCGACGTGCTGATCCAGGCCGCCGCCGAGGGCACCGACACCTACGAGCTCAACCGCAACCTGGTGCTGACGGAAGGTGCGCGGGCCGACTCGGTCCCGAACCTGGAGATCGAGACCGGCGAGATCGAGGGAGCCGGCCACGCCAGCGCCACCGGCCGGTTCGACGACGAGCAGCTGTTCTACCTGCAGGCCCGCGGCATCCCGCAGGACCAGGCCCGCCGCCTGGTCGTGCGCGGCTTCTTCGGCGAACTGCTGCAGAAGATCAACGTCCCCGAGGTGCGGGAGCGCCTCGAGGCCGAGATCGAGGAAGAGCTCGCCGTCGTCGGCGCCTGAGCGCCACGACCCGATTCCCAGACCTTCGGTACCACCACACCAGGAGATTCGAGTAAGAAATGGCCACCCTGGAGATCAAGGACCTGCACGGTTCGGTCCTCACCGAGGACGGCGCGAAGCCGATCCTCAAGGGCGTCAACCTGACCGTCGACACCGGTCAGATCCACGCCATCATGGGCCCCAACGGCTCCGGCAAGTCGACCCTGGCCTACGCGCTGGCCGGTCACCCCAAGTACCAGATCGACTCGGGCACGGTGCTGCTCGACGGCGAGGACGTCCTGGAGATGTCGGTCGACGAGCGCGCCCGCGCGGGCCTGTTCCTCGCGATGCAGTACCCGGTCGAGGTGCCGGGCGTGTCGATGTCGAACTTCCTGCGCACCGCCGCCACCGCCGTCCGCGGTGAGGCCCCGCAGATCCGGCACTGGGTCAAGGAGGTCAAGCAGGCGATGTCCGCCCTGGACATCGACCCGTCCTTCTCCGAGCGCAGCGTCAACGAGGGCTTCTCCGGCGGTGAGAAGAAGCGCCACGAGATCCTGCAGCTGGACCTGCTCAACCCGAAGTTCGCGGTGCTCGACGAGACCGACTCCGGTCTGGACGTCGACGCGCTGCGCGTCGTCTCCGACGGCGTCAACCGCTTCAAGGAGAAGGGTGACAAGGGCGTTCTGCTGATCACCCACTACACCCGGATCCTCAAGCACATCACCCCGGACCGCGTGCACGTGTTCTCCGACGGCAAGGTCGTCGAGTCCGGTGGCGCCGAACTCGCCGACGAGCTCGAGACCAGCGGTTACGTGCGGTTCACCGGCAAGAAGGAGGCGGCCGCCCAGTCATGACCCCACAGCCTCTTCGCACCACTGGTGCGAGCACCCCACTGGACGTGGCGGCCATCCGTGCGGACTTCCCGATCCTCGGGCGCACGATCCGCGACGGAAAACGCATGGTCTACCTCGATTCCGGGGCGACCTCGCAGCGGCCGCGCCAGGTGCTCGACGCGGAGCGCTCCTTCCTGGAGACCTCCAACGCCGCCGTGCACCGCGGCGCGCACCAGCTGGCCGAGGAGGCCACGGACGCCTATGAAGGCGCGCGAGAACGCATCGCGAACTTCATCGGCGTCGGGGATGACGAAGTGGTGTTCACCAAGAACGCCACCGAGGGCGTGAACCTCGTCGCCTACGCCATGAGCAACTCCGCGACGGCCGGGGCGGAAGCCGAGCGCTTCCGCCTCGGCCCCGGCGACGAGGTCGTGGTGACCGAAATGGAGCACCACGCCAACCTGGTGCCGTGGCAGCAGCTGTGCGAGCGCACCGGTGCCACGCTGCGCTGGTTCGGCGTCACCGACGAAGGCCGGCTCGACACCTCCGACGTCGCCTCGGTGATCTCCGAGCGCGCCAAGGTCGTGGCCTTCACCCACCAGTCCAACGTGCTCGGCACCGTCAACACCGGCGAGGAGATCGTCGAGCGCGCCCACCAGGTCGGCGCGCTGGTCGTGCTCGACGCCTGCCAGTCCGTGCCGCACGCGCCGGTGGACTTCAAGGCGATGGGCGTGGACTTCGCGGTGTTCTCCGGGCACAAGATGCTCGGCCCGTCCGGTGTCGGCGTGCTCTACGGGCGCCGCGAGCTGCTCGACGCGATGCCGCCGTTCATCAGCGGCGGTTCGATGATCGAGCTGGTGCACATGGAGCGCTCCACGTTCGCCCCGCCGCCGCAGCGGTTCGAGGCGGGCGTGCCGATGACCTCGCAGGTCGTCGGGCTCGGCGCTGCCGTGGACTACCTCAACGCGGTGGGCATGGACCGGGTCGCCGCGCACGAGCACGAGCTCACCGAGACCGCGCTGCGCGAGCTCGGCGCGATCGAGGGCGTGCGCATCATCGGCCCCACCAGCACCGACCACCGCGGTGGCGCCGTCTCCTTCGTGATCGACGGCGTGCACCCGCACGACGCCGGCCAGGTGCTCGACGACCAGGGAGTGGAGGTCCGGGTGGGCCACCACTGCGCGTGGCCGCTGCACCGGCGGATGGGAATTCCCGCGACCGTTCGCGCGTCGTTCTACCTGTACAACGAACTGGACGAGGTCAAGGCGCTGGTGGACGCGGTGCGCGAGGCGCAGCGCTTCTTCGGCGTCGCCTGAACCGCCGAGGACTGGCGCACATGCAGCTTGAGCAGATGTACCAGGAGATCATCCTGGACCACTACCGCAACCCGCACCGGCACGGGCTGCGGGAGCCCTTCGACGCCGAGTCCTTCCAGGTCAACCCGACCTGCGGGGACGAGGTGACGCTGCGGGTCCGGTTGACCGGCGAGGACGAGAACGCCATCGTCGAGGACGTCTCCTACGCGGGACAGGGCTGCTCGATCAGCCAGGCGGCGGTGTCGGTGCTCACCGACCTGGTCGTCGGCAAGCCGCTCAAGGAAGCACTCGAAACCGAGGCCGCGTTCAGCGAGCTGATGCACGGCCGAGGCAAGGTCGAACCCGACGAGGACGTGCTCGAAGACGCCATCGCCTTCGCCGGCGTGGCCAAGTACCCGATGCGGGTCAAGTGCGCGCTACTCGGCTGGATGGCCTTCAAGGACGCGGTCGCCCGCGCGTGAGTTCGGTGCCAACAGACTTTCAGGAGGCAATGTGAGCGACGAGACCCAAGTGCAGGACGACGTGGCGCGCACTGCCGACGCCCTGCCGGAGCAGGCCGCCCCGGCCGAGCTCGCCAAGCTGGAGGACGTCGAGGAGGCCCTCCGCGACGTGGTCGACCCCGAGCTGGGCATCAACGTCGTCGACCTGGGCCTGGTCTACGACGTCCGCGTCGAGCAGGACAACTCCGCCACCGTGGACATGACGCTGACGTCGGCGGCCTGCCCGCTGACCGACGTCATCGAGGACCAGGCCCGCGCCGCCCTGACCGGCGGCCCGGGCGGCGGCATCGTCTCGGACTTCCGGATCAACTGGGTCTGGATGCCCCCGTGGGGCCCCGAGAAGATCACCGAAGAAGGCCGCGAGCAGCTCCGAGCCCTCGGCTTCACGGTCTGATCCGCCGCGGCAAGGGGCAGGCCCAACCGGAACTGCCCGCTGACGTGAGGAAGGCCCTCGGCTTCGTGCCGGGGGCCTTCTTTCGCGCTCAGTACCTGTTGTGGTGCATCTGCTCCGGGTCCTGGGTGGGGAAGCCGTGCGGCGGTGACGGCGGTGGAGCCTGGGGCGGAGGCACCGGCGGAGGCGGGGTGCTCGCCAGCGGGGGTGCCTGGGGCGGCGGTGCCGCGGCGCCCTGGCCGCGCAGGACCTCGATGCGGTCCGAGCCGGGGCGCGACATGACCCAGCTGGAGCCGGTGAGCTGCTTGGCGTAGCTCTTGAGCGGGGCGAGCTTGCTGGAGGCCTCGTCGTAGTCGGAGACCGTCTGCGTGGTGCACACCAGCGTCGCCAGCGAGAGGGTGACCTCCACCTCGCCCGCGGTGCGGTGCGGGCCCAGCACCGAGTCGGCCAGCGTCACCAGGTCGTCGAGGTCGGAGACCAGCAGGAAGTCGTCGCCGCCCACGTGCCCGACCTGCACCGAGCTCAGCGCCGCGCCGGCGTCGGTGAGGCTGCGGCCGATCGAGCGGATCAGGTCGTCGCCCGCGGAGAAGCCGGCCGTGTCGTTGACCGTCTTGAACCCGTCGATGTCCAGCCAGCTCACCGCGAAGATCTCGCCGGCGGCGATGCGGCGGGCCACGTCGCGGGCGATGGCGTCGCTGCCCGGCAGGCGGGTCAGCGGGTTGAGCGCGGCGGCCTCCTCGACCTTCATCTCCGCCATGCCGCGGATCAGGTCACCGGCCCGGACCGCGCCCAGGCAGCGGCCGGCCTCGTCGACGACGATCGCGTCGTCGTACATCCGGTACTGGTCCGAGCGGGTGATCATGCTCAGCGCTTCCATCGCCGTGGTGCCGGTGTTGACCACGCGCGGCTCGTCGGCCAGTCGCGAGGCCGGGCGCTTGGCGTGCAGCGCGTGCCCGTAGGGGCCGGTGACGGCGAGCAGGAAGCGGTTGCGGTCGATCGTGTACTGCGGCCGGTTGTGCTCGTCGACCAGCACGACACCGCTGATCTCGGTGTGGTCGGCCAGCACCTCGCGGACCTTGTCGGCGGTGGCGTCGATGGACAGCATCGTCGCGGGGGAGAGGAACTCGGTGACGCGGGGGCCGCTGGCGATGGTGTTGATCGACGGCGCGTGCGGGTCGGTGACCTCGGCGGCCACCCCGGGCACGGTGCTCGTGGTGGGAGGCCTGCGCCCGGCCGGGGCCAGCAGGTTGCCCTGCACCAGGCGGACGCCGTTGCGGCGCAGCGAGTTGAGCTGGCGGTCGCTCTCCACGCCCTCGGCGACCAGCTGGCTCTCGGTCGCCTCGCACAGGTGGCGCACCGACTCGACGACGGCGACGCGCGCCGGATCGTCGGGCAGGCCCTGCACCACGGCCCGGTCGAGCTTGATGGTGGCGGGCCCGATGTCGCCGATCAGGGTCAGCGGGATGTCGCCTTCACCGACCCCGTCGAGCGCGATCTGGAAGCCGTCGGACCGCAGCTTGCCGACGCCGTCCAGCAGCTGGCCGGGGTCGATGCGGGCGAACGGCGGCCCGATCTCCAGGGTGACCTCGTGCTCGCGCCTGCCGACCTCGCGCAGCTTCTCGCGCAGCAGCTCCAGCCGCTCGTGGTCGTGCACGAGGGTGCCGCCGAACAGGTTGAGGTGCAGCGGGAGCAACGACTCGTGCTCCGCTGCGGATTGGACCGCCTTCACCGCCAAGTCCACATCGAGCTCGGTGAGCCGTCGCAGTCGCGCCGCTTCCCGGAACAGGTCCTGGACGTGCGCGCCCGCCGGCCGAGCCAACGCCTCGATCGCGACGATGGCACCGGTCTTGATGTTGATCAATGGCTGGAACGCGAAGCGCACTTCGTCCACCAGCGCGAGCACGGAGTCGATGTTGCCTCGGCTCATGCTTGTCCAGCGACCATGTTCACGATGTGTTCACCGACATCTCAGCTCCTCCTCGTCGGCGGAGCGCCGCCATTCCCGCCGACCAACTTAGCGTGCTTGACCAGCACCTAACATCAGTCGGACGAATGCGTGTGGCACGTGGCACGTCATTGCGAGTCTGCCTGGTCACCCTGCGTCGATAGCGGCCAAAGCCTATCGGGTAAAGCCCTGCACGCTGCGTGAACGTTCCGTGAATAGGCCGACTCGAAAAACAGCGTTGTGATTTGCGCTTCCCCACAGCGCTGAAGTGGACGCAATTCTTCTGCTTTCACAGCACCGAATTGCTCTAGATCAACTTCCGCCGAGCCCGTGCTTCGCGGGCGGATGCCCCAGCGACATCCCGCCCAGCACGAGCCTGCGGCGGATGCTCCACGGTACGCGGGCGAACAACGCCGACATCGCCCGCGCCGTGCCCGCCGAGGTGCCCTCACCGGCGAGGAACTCGATCCGGTGGGGTTCGGGCAGCGCGAAGAACGCCTCGAAGAACTCCGGCACCAGCTCCGGCGGCAACGACAGCAGGGCGCGCAGCGAGCGCTGCCGCAGCACGTGCGCGGTCACCGCCTCCGGCGGCCACAGCACCTGCCAGCCCGCCCGCGCGGCCGTGGCCGGCCCGGTGGTCAGGCCACCGCTGAGCGCCGCCGCCAGCCACGGCGCCCGCAGCAGCGCCCGCGCGACGCTGAAACCGCTGGCCGGGTGAACGAAACCGGCCGCGGCGCCGAACGGCACCACCCGGCCCGGCCGGGGCAGCGGATCGTCGACGGGGAAGCGCACCCGCTCCTCGTCCAGCCGCGCCTCCGGGTCGATCCCGGCGTCGGCCAGGCGTCCGGCGAGCCTGCGCCGCAGCAGCGCCAGCGGCAGCGCCGGGCGGCGCGCGAGGGAGGTCTCCTCCAGCAGCACCCGGTCCGGTCCCAGCCGCACCGCGTAGAGGAACGTCGGCCAGCCGCCCCGGGTGCGCGGCGCCGAGCGCCAGTCCATGAACACGCCCTCGCCGGGGCCGCAGAACGGCGCAGCGGTCGCGGAGTCGACGATCCAGCCGACCGCGGTCTGCTGCGCGGGCGGGTGCGCCGGTCGGCCGCCGCACAACGTCCGGGAGGGCCCGGTGGCGTCGACGACCACCCCGGCCGCGAGCCGCCTGCCGTCCTTGAGCACCACGGTGGAGCCGGTCGGACCGTGCTCGGCGGCGACCGCGCGCCCGGTCACCTCGGTGACGTCGGGGCGCCACAGGTGCTTCCACAGCGCGGTGTTGTCCAGCACCGCGTAGCGCCGCTGCCACACGTGATCGCTCGTGCCGTGCAGGCGGACGCGGTCCATCGTGGTCGACAGCTCGGCGACCTCGGGCGGCAGCTCGTCGGCCCAGGAGCCGAAGGTGCTCGCCCAGCCGCTGCGCGGCGCCGGATCCACCAGCGCCACGGTCAGACCGGCATCGCTGCAGGCCGAAGCGGCGGCTCGGCCAGCCGGTCCGCCACCCACCACCACGACATCAGCCACCCGATCATCACATCACGCCCGCCCGGGGCCGCGCGTGGTGGCTGGCCGATAACGTGACCGCTATGGAGGAAGTGCAACCACGCGCAGCCCGCCGCAGCGACCGGACCGGGCGCACGATGCCCGGTGACCTGGCCGCGAGCCCGTTCCGCGCCGACCGCGACCGGATCTCGGCTTCGGCCTTCTTCGCGCGGCTCGGCGGCGTCACCCAGGTCGTCAGCCCCTCGGGCTCGGGCCTGCTGCTGCACAACCGGCTCACCCACAGCCTCAAGGTCTCCCAGGTCGCCCGCGCCATCGCCGAACGGCTGCTGGCCGACCCGGTGACCAGCGCACAGCTCGACGGGCTGGGCGGCTGCGACCTGGACGTCGTCGAGGCCGCCGGGCTCGGCCACGACCTCGGGCACCCGCCGTTCGGGCATCTGGGGGAGAGCGTGCTGGACCGGCTGGCGCGCGAGCGCTTCGCGCTGCCCGACGGTTTCGAGGGCAACGCCCAGACCTACCGCGTGGTCACCCGCATCGACGTGCGCGGCGTGGAGGGCAACGGCCTGGACCTGACCGCCGCCGTGCGCTCGGCGCTGCTGAAGTACCCCTGGACCAGGCACTCACCGGTCCCGCGCCAGGCCGCCGAGCTGCCGCGCGGCGCCTCCGAGCCGGCCGGGATGCCCGGCAGCGGCGCGGCGAAGTTCTCCGCCTACTCCACCGAGCTCGACGACCTGCTCGACGCGCGCGCCCCGTTCGAGAAGCTGGTGCCGGAGTGGCAGCAGACCGTCGAGGCGTCGATCATGGACACCGCCGACGACATCGCCTACGCGATCCACGACCTGGAGGACTTCCACCGCGTCGGCATCCTGCAGTTCACCACCGTGCACCACGAGCTGCAGGAATGGCTCGGCCACAGCATGGAGTTCGCCGCCGAGGAGCACGTCGCGGCAGGTGACTCCCGGCCCGGCGCCTCGCTGGAGCTGCTGCGCCGCCGCATCCACGCCAAGGACGCCTGGATCGCCGACGACGAGGCCTTCGCCGACGCGGTGAAGAAGGTCCGCACCGACCTGGCGGTCAACCTGCTGGAGATGCCCTTCGACCGCTCCCAGCAGGCCGAGCAGGCGGTGGTGCGGTTCTCCGGCGACTGGACCCGGCGGCTGGTCGAGGGCATCCGCGTCGACGAGTCGGTCCAGCCCCGCTCCGCCCACGTGGCGCTGGCGCCCGAGCAGTGGCACGAGGTGCAGGTGCTCAAGTTCGTGCACCGCCACTTCGTGCTGCAACGCCCGGACCTCGCGCTGCACCAGCGCGGCCAGGACCGGTTGATCAGCAACCTGGTGGAGGCCCTCGACGAGTGGCTGATCGACGAGGTCGAGGTGGCCCCGCACCGGCTGCGCGACCTGTTCGACCTGGCCCGCCAGGAGTTCGACGAGCTGCCGACCGAGCTGCTGCCGCCCGGCGCGAACCTGGCCACCCTGGCCCGCGGCCGAGCGGTGATCGACTTCGTCGCCTCCCTCACCGACGACCAAGCAGCAGCCCTGCTGGAGGCCGTCTCCGGCCGCACCACCCAGCTCTGGAACGACACTTTCGTCCTATGAGCAGGGTTCGCGAGCTCGCGGGTGGGGGACGCGCGGTGGAGGTGGCGCCGGCCCGGGTCGCCGGGTGGTTCGAGCGCTTCGCCAGGAACCACGAGGGTGCGGCCACCACGCTGCTGGAACCGAGGAAGGTCCTGGTCACGGCCGTGGACGGTGCCACGGCCGCGGTGCGGGTGCCCTTCGGCGAGCTCCCGCCGCCGCACGGCGAGCGGTCCGGGCTGGCGGTGTCGTCGCTGGTCGAGCACGTCTCGGCGTCCCGGCGCATCGGGCTGGTGCTGGTGCGGCTCGGCGCGCACAGCGTCGGCGTGGCGGTGGACGGCGTCGTGGAGTCCTCCAGCACCGACCGGCACCTGGTGCACGGCCGCAACAAGGCGGGCGGCTGGTCGCAGCAGCGCTTCGCGCGTCGCCGCGAGGGCCAGTCGGCCCGCTCGCTGGCCTCGGCCGCCGACGCCGTCGCCAGGACGCTGCTGCCGGTGGCCGGTGAGCTCGACGGACTCGTCCTCGGCGGCGACCGCCAGGCCCTGCAGGCGCTGCGCGAGGACAACCGGCTGACCAGGCTGTTCGACCGCGCCGAGGAACGCGTGCTCGACGTGCCCGAACCCCGCCGCGCGGTCCTCGACGAGGCCGCCGGGCGCGCCATCGCCGTGGAGATCGAGATCCGCGACCCGAGGTGAGGTTCACCGCAACCGAAATTCGCTGGATCGCGCCCGGTACAGTTGAGACGTGGTCAGCAAGCGATTCCTGGTGCGTTCGCGCGCCACGCCGCGCGTCGATTAGTTCCGCGCCCCGCACGCCCACCGGCTCATCGCAGGTGGGCGCATCCATGCCACGCAGACCACCTATTACCCGGAGTTCTCCTTGATCTCAGCCACCGGCCTGGAACTGCGCGCCGGTTCCCGCATCCTGCTCTCCGACGCCACCCTGCGCGTCCAGCCCGGCGACCGGATCGGCCTGGTCGGCCGCAACGGCGCCGGCAAGACCACCACGCTCAAGGTCCTGGCGGGGGAGGGCCAGCCGCATGCCGGTGACGTCACGCGCCGCGGCGAGCTCGGCTACCTGCCGCAGGACCCGCGCGAAGGCGACCTGACCGTCAGCGCCAAGGACCGGGTGCTGTCCGCGCGCGGCCTCGACCAGCTGCTGCGCGACATGGAGAAGGCGCAGACCGCGATGGCCGAGCTCGTCGACGACAAGGAGCGCGACAAGGCCATCAACCGCTACGGCCGCCTGGAGGAGCGCTTCGGCGCCCGCGGCGGGTACGCCGCCGAGAGCGAGGCCGGGCGGATCTGCAGCAACCTCGGCCTGCCGGACCGGGTGCTCAACCAGCCGCTGAGCACGCTCTCCGGTGGTCAGCGCCGCCGCGTCGAGCTCGCCCGCATCCTGTTCGCCGCCTCCGAAGCCGGTCCCGGCGGCCGCTCGGCCACGACGCTGCTGCTGGACGAGCCGACGAACCACCTCGACGCCGACTCCATCAACTGGCTGCGCGACTTCCTGAAGAACCACGACGGCGGCCTGGTGGTCATCAGCCACGACGTCGACCTGCTGGCGGCCGTGGTCAACAAGGTGTGGTTCCTCGACGCCATCCGCGGCGAGGCCGACGTCTACAACATGGACTGGACCCGCTACCAGGACGCCCGCGCCGCCGACGAGAAGCGCCGCCGCCGCGAGCGCGCCAACGCCGAGAAGAAGGCCTCGGCGCTGATGACGCAGGCCGACAAGATGCGCGCCAAGGCCACCAAGGCCGTCGCCGCGCAGAACATGGCCAAGCGCGCCGAGAAGCTGCTGGCCTCGGCCGAGGCCGAGCAGGCGCAGGAGAAGGTCGCCAAGATCCGCTTCCCGGACCCGGCGCCCTGTGGCAAGACGCCGATGACCGCCGACGGCCTGTCCAAGTCCTACGGCTCGCTGGAGATCTTCAGCGGCGTGGACCTGGCCATCGACCGCGGTTCGAAGGTCGTCGTGCTGGGCCTCAACGGTGCCGGCAAGACCACGCTGCTGCGGTTGCTCGGCGGCCAGGAGAAGGCCGATTCGGGTGATGTCGTCGCAGGTCACGGCCTGCGCATCGGCTACTTCGCGCAGGAGCACGAAACCCTCGACCACGACGCCACGGTCTGGGAGAACGTCCGCACCGCCGCGCCGGACGCCCCCGAGCAGCAGCTGCGCAACCTGCTCGGCACGTTCCTGTTCCAGGGCGAGCAGCTGCAGCAACCGGCCGGCACCCTCTCCGGAGGTGAGAAGACCCGGCTCGCGCTGGCCGGGCTGGTCTCCAGCCAGGCCAACGTGCTGCTGCTCGACGAACCGACGAACAACCTCGACCCCGCCAGCCGCGAGCAGGTCCTCGACGCCCTGCGCAACTTCACCGGCGCGGTCGTGCTGGTCACGCACGATCCGGGCGCCGTGGAAGCGCTCGAGCCCGAACGGGTCATCCTGTTGCCGGATGGCACCGAGGACCACTGGTCAGCCGAATACCTGGAACTGGTCCAGTTGGCGTAGCGCTCCGTGTACCTCGCCGGTGGGCTACTACGGATGGATTAGTGCATTCCGGTGATCGCCGCGCGCACATCTCGACCGATGGCCGATCTTTTTTCCATGATCGCCTGGCGTTCGGGCCTTTCCTGTTCGATCATTGCGCTGACAGGGGTCGCGAGGCCCGACCTGCTCAGAGGGAAGGCGGGGACACCGTGGCTGAGCTGAAGAAGGGCGCGCGCATTACGGGAAGCGCGCGCGACAAGCTGGCCAGTGATCTGAGGAAGAAGTACGAGAAGGGGGCGAGCATCCGCGCACTGGCGGAGTCGACCGGTCGGTCCTACGGCTTCGTGCACCGGGTTCTGAGCGAATCAGGCGTGCAGTTGCGTGGCCGCGGGGGAGCGACCCGGTCCAAGAAGAAGTGAACTAGACGGCCGGTCGTTCCAGGCCGAGCCGTCAAAACTGGAGGTCCGCTTGGCGGAGTCGGTAGTGGACGCCGGCCTGTTGGATCGTGGCGGTGTGGGGCTCACGATCCACGGGCGGCGTGCCACCATCACGCTGGACCGCCCGGACAAGCTCAACGCGCAAACCCCGCACACCTGGCAGGCGCTGCGGGAGATCGGCCGATCGCTGGGTGCGGAGATCCAGGTCGTCGTGCTGCGCGGAGCCGGCCGGGCGTTCTCGGCCGGGCTGGACCGGAGGATGTTCAGCCCCGACGGGGTTGACGGTGCTCCGGGCTTGGTGGCGCTGGCCGAGCGCCCCACCGAGCAGTCCGACGCCGAGATCGCCGGCTACCAGCAGGCGTTCAGCTGGTTGCGGGAGCCGGACCGGGTGACGATCGCCGCCGTCCAAGGGCACGCGATCGGCGCCGGGTTCCAACTGGCGCTCGCCTGCGACCTGCGGGTGCTGGCCACCGACGCGCGGCTGCGGATGGCCGAGACCGGGCTCGGGCTGGTGCCCGACCTCGGCGGCACGCTGCCGCTGGTGCGCGCGGTCGGTTACGCGCGCGCCGTGGAGATCTGCGTGACCGGGCGGGAGGTCGCCGCGGACGAAGCGCTGCGGATCGGCCTGGCCAACCAGGTCGTCGAACCGGATGCGCTGGAATCGGCGGTGGACAGCCTGGTCGAGGCGGTGTCCGCGCCACCGCAAGGCGCGGTGCGCGAGACGCTGTCGCTGCTGGCGCTGGCCGACGAGGCCGTCGACCCGGAGCAGCAGCTGGCGGCCGAGCGCGCCGCGCAGCTGCGCCGCATCACCGAGCTCGCCCAGCAGCTCGGCGTCGTGCGGTGATCATCGGCTGCTGATCACCCGCTGCTAATAACGCCCGTGCGCAACATCCCCGCGTGCCCTAGCACCACTGCCGTGGTGGCGGGGATAGGATCTTGGTCAACTCGAGCGAGATCTAGGGGATGCATGACGCAGCGAGGAAACCGTCGGGAACTGCTCGCCGACGCCGCCATCGAGGTGCTCGCACGTGACGGCGGCCGCGGGCTGACCCATCGCGCGATCGACCGCGAGGCGCGGGTCCCGGAGGGCACCACCAAGAACTACTACCCGACGCGCAACGCCCTGTTCGAGGCGATCGCGCACTACCTCGCCGAACGGCACGTCGCCGCGCTCGAAGCGCTCTGCGACCACATTCCCGACGACATCGGCCCCGACGACGTCACCGCGCTGTACGCGGCGATGCTGCGCCGCATGTCGGGCAACGCCCGCGCCCAGTTCCTCGCGCTGTTCGAACTGCACCTCGAAGCCGTCCGCAACCCGGAGGTGCGCGCCCTGCTCGGCGAGATCAGCCGCGCCGGCGTCGACACCGCCGTCCAGCTGCACGCCGCCGTCGGCCGGCGGATCAGCAGGCGCGGTGCCGGACTCCTCGACGCCGGGATGCTCGGGGTCGCGCTGTCGGCGCTGAGCCTGCCGGGTGACCTCGTCGACGACCTCGGGCTCGACGACGCCGACGGGCTCACCCGCGCCCTGCTGACCCTGGGTGCCACCCGGGACGAGCACCAGCTGGAAGTGCTCAGCGACTGGGCCGGTTGATCGAGCCGAAGATCAACCGGATGCGCTGCGAGACCGCGAGATGACGCGCGGTAGCCTCAATGGGAACGAGCTGGGCTTGGGGCGCCCGCGCTGGTGCCCGTGATCGAAGTGGATGCAGGGAAGGCATGTCGAATCCAGCACAGGACGAGCCCGACCCGCACGCACCGCTGGAAGCGCCCGCGGTGGTTTTCGCGCGATTGACCGACGTGCCGGTCGATGCCCTGGACAAGCTGATCGAAGACACCCGCGCCGTCTACGACGACCTCAACAAGGTCCTCGGCCACCCGTACTGGGGTGATCTGGTCTACCACCAGGGCGCGGCGATGAAGGCGCTGACCGAGGCCCGGACCTGCCTGGAAGGTCTCAAGGCCGAGGCGATCGGCGCCCGCAACACCGAACTCGGCGTCACCGTCACCACCGCGGTCGTCGACGGCGAACGGCACTACGCCCAGAACGAGGACGACAAGGCCGAACTCGTCGACAAGCTGCTGCGCTCCACGAGTCCCGCCGCCGGGCACATCTACGTCTGGGACCGGCCGCACGCCGACCCCGACGCGCCCGGCCCGTACGAGCAGATCCGGATCGTCACCGACGCCGAGAACGAGCTCGGGGTCCTCAACTTCACCGAGGAGGACGCCGAGGGCGAGATGACGTCCTGGCACACCTGCAACCCGCAGCCGTCGCCGGACGCGCCCGCGCTGGCCTTCGACGCGGGCAGCACCCTGAAGTTCCCGCGCAACGCGGTGCTGCCGTTCCGCGAACTTCGCGCCGCCCTCGACGAGTTCACCCGGACGGGCGCCAAGCCGAAATGCGTCCAATGGCAACCAGCCCGCTGGGGCGACCTGTAGTTCCGTGGCCCCGGGTCACGGTTTCGTGCCCTCCTGCGACGCGAGATCGCGACAACCGGTGGTTAAGCATTGACTAACAGCAGCTGAAGGTGGTTCCTTCTTTCCATTCGCGCGAGGATGAAGGGGGCCACACGTGCGTAGACGACTCGTCGCGCTGGGGGCCGCGTTGCTGGTCGGCTTCCTGCTGCCCGCACCGGTGTCGGCACAGGAGAACGGGGACCGACCCGAGGGCGCCGCGCTGCGCGTCGGACTGCAGCAGCAGATCGACTCGCTCAACCCGTTCCTGGGTTACTCGCTGGCGGCCACGGACATCTTCCGGGCCATCTACCCGACGCTGACCACCTACAACGCCAACGACTTCGGGGTCGAACCGGAGCTCGCGGAGCGGTGGGAGTCCACACCGGACAAGCTCATCTGGACCTTCCACATCCGTCCCGGGGTCACCTGGTCCGACGGTCGGCCGGTGACCGCGCGCGACGCCGCCTACACCTACAACCGGATGATGACCGATCCGGCGGCGGCCACCGCCAACGGGAACTTCGTGGAGAACTTCGAGACCGTCTCCGCGCCGGACGACTCGACGCTGGTCATCCGCACCAAGACCCCGCAGGCCACGATGCTGGCCATCGACGCGCCGATCGTGCCCGAGCACGTGTGGTCCAAGGTCACCGACGTCGCCAACTTCGCCAACGACCAGATGCCGATCGTCGGCAGCGGGCCCTACGTGCTCACCGGATACCGGCCCGAGCAGGACGTCACGCTCACCGCCAACCCCGGGTTCTGGCGCGGCGCGCCGAAGGTCGCCGAGCTGCAGTTCATCCAGTTCAAGAACAGTGACGCCGCGGTGCAGGCGCTGCGGAAGGGCGACGTCGACGTCGTCCAGAAGCTCACGCCCGCGCAGTTCGACGCGCTCGAAGGCCAGGCCGACGTCAAGCAGGTCAAGGGCCAGGGCCGCCGGTTCTACGAGGTGATCCTCAACCCCGGTGCCACCAACAGCGAGAACCAGCCGATCGGCACCGGCCACCCCGCGCTCAAGGACCTCCGCGTCCGGCAGGCCATCGACTTGGGCGTGGACCGCGAGGCGCTCGTCGACCGGGTGCTCGGCGGGTACGGCCAGGTCGGCGGGGGATACCTGCCGCCGATCTTCGACGACTACCACTGGAACCCGCCGCAGCCGCGCACCTTCGACCCGGCCGCGGCGAACCGGATGCTCGACGAGGCCGGCTACACCCGGGGCCCCGACGGCATCCGCCGCACGCCGCAGGGCGAACCGCTGAACTTCGACTTCGTGCTGCACGGCGACGAGTCGATGGACTCGCAGGTCGGCGAGTTCGTCAAGCGCTGGCTCGCCGACCTCGGCATCAACGTCGAACTGCAACCGGTGTCGGACAACCAGCTCAACGACCGCACCACCGCGGGTGATTTCGACATGGTCATCAGCGGTTGGTCGGCCAACCCCGACCCGGACTACGTGCTGCGGCTGCAGACCTGCGGCGCCCGCCCGACGCCCGACGGCAACGGCACGCCGGACACCCTGCAGTGCGACCCGGTCTACGACGACCTGTACACCAAGCAGCTCGCCGAGTTCGACCCCGCCAAGCGGATCGACCTGGTCAAGCAGCTGCAGTCGCGGTTCTACGACCAGGCCACCGGACTGGTGCTGTTCTACGCGAACTCGCTGGAGGCCCACCGCACCGACCGGTACAGCGGGTTCACCCTGCAACCGGCCACCGAGGGCGTGATCACCGGCCAGCAGGGCTACTGGGGCTACTACGGCGCCGAGCCGACCGAGCAGGCGATCAAGGGCTCCGGCGGCACGAACTACGCCACCGTCGCCTGGGGCCTCGGCGGCCTGGTCGTGGTGATCGTGCTGGTGGGCGTGGTGGTCGTCGTCCGCCGCCGGGCCACCGCCGACGAGCGGGAGTGACCGCGTGTCCGACCTGCTGACCACTGTGGACGACCAGGAACCGGCCGCCGGCAACGGCGGTCGGCTCCTGCGCTTCGTCGGGGGCAAGATCGGCGGCGGGCTGGTGAGCCTGCTGCTGGTCGCCGTGCTCGGCTTCTTCCTGTTCCGGGTGATGCCCGGCGACCCGGTGCGCACCATGACCCGGGGCGCTCCGATGACCTCGCAGCAGATCGCCGACCTGCGCGAACGGCTCGGCCTCGACCAGCCGCTGTGGAAGCAGTTCCTGGACTTCCTGGGCAACCTCCTGCGCGGCGACCTCGGCACCTCCTACACCTACAGCCGCCCGGTCGGCGAGCTGATCGTGCAGCGCATCGGCCCGACCCTGCTGCTGGTCGGCACCGCCACGGTGCTGGCCATCGTGCTGGGGCTGTGGATGGGTTCGCGCGCGGCGTGGAAGCACGGCGGCGCGTTCGACAAGACCACCAGCTCGGTGGCGCTGGCGCTGTGGTCGGTGCCGACGTTCTGGCTGGGCCTGATCGTGCTGATGGCCTTCGGCGTCGGGGTCGGCCCGATCCCGGGGCTGTTCCCGGTCGGCGGCATCTCCGACCCGGACACGCCACCGGAGCTCCTGCCGCAGGTCCTGGACGTCGCCCACCACATGGTGCTGCCGGTGCTGACGATGCTCGCGGTGATCTACGCCGAATACCTGATGGTGATGCGCTCCTCGCTGCTGGAGGAGATGGGCGAGGACTACCTGACCACCGCGCGCGCCAAGGGACTTCGCGAGGACCTGGTGCGCAGCAGGCACGCCGTGCCCAACGCGCTGCTGCCCGCGGTGACGCTGATCTTCCTGCGGCTCGGGCTGGTGGTCGCCGGTGCCATCACGGTGGAAACGGTGTTCTCCTGGCCTGGTCTGGGGCTGCTGACCTTCGAAGCCCTGCGGGTGCCCGACCTTCCGCTGCTGCAGGGCATCTTCATCGTGCTGGCGGGGAGCGTGGTGGTGATGAACGTGCTGGCGGACCTGCTCTACCGGGTCATCGACCCCCGGGTGCGTGAATCATGACCGCCCCCACCGCTTCCCAGGTCGTGCGGGCGCGGCGCAAGCAGCGCCTGGCCGAGGGCTGGCGGATCTTCCGCGCCGACCGGGCCGGGCTGGCGGGCCTGGTGCTGCTGGTCGCGATCGTGCTGCTGGCGCTGCTGGCACCGCTGCTCACCGACTCCGCCGGGCTGGACGTCACCCGCGCGACCGGGGAGGCGCTGCAGGCGCCCAGCGCCGAACACCCGCTGGGCACCGATGAATCCGGGCGATCGGTGCTGCTGATGACGTGGTGGGGCGCGCGCGTCTCGCTCGTCGTCGGGTTGTCGGCGGCGGTCCTGTCGGTGCTCATCGGCGCGCTGGTCGGGGTCCTGGCGGCCCACTTCGGCGGCTGGACCTCGCGAATCCTGCTGCGGTTCACCGACTTCTTCCTGGTGCTGCCGTCGCTGGTGCTGGCCATCGCGCTGTCGACGGTGCTCGAACGCGGGCTGTGGACGATCGTGCTGGCCATCGGCGTGACCTCCTGGCCGCACACCGCGCGGGTGGTGCGCGCGCAGACGCTGACCATCGAGGCGCGGCCCTACATCGAACGGTCCCGCGCGCTCGGGGCCGGGCACGGGCACGTGATCGTCAAGCACGTGCTGCCCGCCGTGCTGCCGTTGGTGTTCGCCAACACCACGCTGGCGGTGGCCAGCTCGATCATCGCCGAATCCACGCTGTCCTTCCTCGGTCTGGGCGATCCCAGCCGGGTTTCCTGGGGAACGATGCTGAAATCGGCGATGGACACCGGTGCGGTCACCGGCGGCGCCTGGTGGTACCTGCTGCCTCCCGGCCTGGGAATCGTGTTGGTGGTGCTCGGTTTCACGCTCTGCGGCCGGGCGCTGGAAGCGGTGTTCAACCCGAGGCTGCGGGGGCGACGGTGAGTCCGATTCTGCAACTGCGCGACCTGTCGATCACCTACGGCGGCGCGCCCGAACCCGCGGTGTCCGGGGTGAACCTGAGCCTGGAACCGGGCGAAACGCTCGGCCTGGCGGGGGAGTCGGGCTGCGGCAAGACGAGCGTGGCGATGTCGGTGCTGCGGCTGCTGCCGCGCACCGCCCGCGTCGAGGGCGAGGTGCTGCTCGACGGCGAGGACGTCCGGGAGATGAGCTTCGGCCGGTTGCGCGCGGTCCGCTGGGCCGGTGCGTCGGTGGTGTTCCAGGGCGCGATGCACGCGCTGAACCCGGTGCGCACCATCGGCGAGCAGATCGCCGAGCCGATCCGGCTGCACGGCGGCAAGGGCGACCTGAGCGAGCGGGTCGCCGAGCTGCTGGCCCAGGTGGAGCTGCCCGCCGACCGGGCGGGCGCCTACCCGCACGAGCTCTCCGGCGGTCAGAAGCAGCGCGTCATGATCGCGATGGCGCTGGCCTGCGAGCCGCGCCTGGTCATCGCCGACGAACCCACCACCGCGCTGGACGTCGTGGTGCAGGCGCAGGTGCTGGAGCTGCTCAAGCGCCTGGTCGCCGAGCGCGGCATCGCCCTGGTGATGATCAGCCACGACCTCTCGGTGCTGTCGGCGACCTGCGAGCGGCTGGCGGTGATGTACCGGGGCGAGGTCGTCGAGCACGGCCCGACCGAGCAGGTGATGGGCCGTCCGCAGCACGAGCACAGCCGGGCGCTGGCCGATGCGTTCCCGACCGTGGGTGATGCGCGGTTCCGGCTCACCGGCGGAGGTTCGGCCGGCGAGCCGCTGCTGTCGGCCGAGGGCGTGGAGGTCACCTTCCGCGCCCGGTCCGGCAAGGCGGTGCGCGCGGTGCGCGGCGTCGACCTGGCGGTGGGCGGCAACGAGATCGTCGCGCTGGTCGGCCAATCCGGTTCGGGGAAGACGACGCTCGCGCGCACGCTGCTCGGACTGCAGCGGCCGACCGGGGGTTCGGTGCGCTTCGGCGGTGCGGTGCTGCCCACCGGGGCCGCGGCGCTGCGCGATTACCGCCGCAAGGTCCAGCTGGTGCTGCAGGACCCGACGGGCGCGCTCAACCCCCGGCACACGGTGTACGAGGCGGTGGCCGAGGGGCTGCGGATCCACGGCATCACCGACGACGAACCGGGCAGGGTGGCCGCGGCCCTGGAGGCGGCGGAGCTGAGGCCGGCCGAGGAGTTCTTCTCGCGCTTCCCGCAGGAGCTCTCCGGAGGTCAGCGGCAGCGGGTGGTGATCGCGGGGGCCCTGGTGCTGGAGCCGGAGGTGCTCGTCGCCGACGAGCCGGTCGCGTCGCTGGACGCCACGGTGCGCGGCGAGATCCTCTCGCTGCTGCTGGGCCTGCGCGTGGAACGGGGCCTGTCGACGCTGGTCATCACCCACGACCTCGGCCTCGCGTGGAACATCGCCGATCGCGTGGCGGTGATGTACCAGGGCGAGATCGTCGAGCTCGGCACGGTCGAGCAGGTCCTGCTCGATCCCCAGCACGACTACACCAAGACCCTCCTCGCGGCGGTCCCGAGCACCACCCGCCGGGTGGCGTAGCCGGTTCTGGTCCACATCGACCGGGCGAAGAGGACATCGACGTCAGCCGAAGCTGTCGATGACCGCGGGGCGGTCGGCGTGGTCGACGCGGACGACGAGGTCGGCCAGCGCGGTGGGGTCGACCTCCTCGGCGTAGCGCTTGAAGGCGGGCAACGTCCAGCGCTGGTCGTCGGGGGTGTTGCGGTGCAGCGCCGCGTTCGAGAGCCACAGGTGCACGACGAGGTCGAAGTCCAGGCCCACGCCCTGCAGCAGCGGGCCGTCCACGATCGCCACGCCCCGCTCCGGCAGCGTCACGCGGTTCAGCCGGGGGGAGCGGTCCGCCTCGGGGTCCCACAGCGCCGGCAGCACCTCGCCGGTGCCGTTCCCGGCGAGCGGTGTGAGCACCTCGCGCGCGAGGCCCGTGGTGTCGAACCAGGACAGGTAGTAGGAGTCCGGGTCGTGGTGGCCGTGCTCCAGCCGCACCGACGCCGGGCGCAGGTAGTCGGCCGCCCGCACCCGCACGGCTTCGCGGCCGAGCTCCCGCAGCGGGGAGACCAGCCGGTCTGCGAGCTCACCGGTCCCCGCGGCCGGGGCGCCGTCGACGGCCACCCGCAGCCACCGCCCCTGGAGGGCGTCGATGCGCACCACCACCTCGTTCACCAGGGCATCCGGGGAGATCGGCCGCACACGCACACCCCGAAGCTATCAACCCCGCACCCGGAGGAGTTCGCGCTGCGGCTCAGCGCAGCGCGGGCTGCAGGACCGTGAGGCGCTGGGCGTCGGCGTCGAGTTCGGCTGCCACGCCCAGCGGGATCGTGCGCTGGGCTTCGCAGTGGCCGAAGCCCAGGTCCCAGAGGATCGGCACGCCGAGGTCGCCGAGCAGGTTCTCCAGCATCGCGTAGACCTCGTCCGCCGGACCGCAGTCGGTCCACGAGCCCAGCGCGATCCCGGTGGCTCCCCGGAAGAAGCCCGCGCGGATCAGCTGGATCAGGAAGCGGTCGAGGCGGTAGGGCTCTTCGGTGACGTCCTCCAGCAGCGCGATGCCGCGCTCCGGTGGACGCGCCGCCAGGCCCGCGCCCAGCGAGCCCGCGAGCAGGCTCAGGTTGCCGCCGTAGGTGACGCCCAACCCGCGCCCGCGCACCATCGTCCCGGCGCTGCGGCCGGTCAGGATCGTCACGCCGTGCGGTTCGAACAGGGTGCGCCGCAGGTGGTCGCGGGCCTTGTCGTCGTGCGCGAACGCCTTGGTCGCCACCATCGGGCCGAAGATCGTGGCCAGCCCCAGCTCGGCGGCGAACACCTCGTGCAATGCGGTGACGTCGCTGGAGCCGACGAGCACCTTCGGCTTCGCCCGGGCGAGCTCGGCGAAGTCCAGGTGGTCGATCATGCGCAGGCAGCCGTAGCCGCCGCGCGCGCAGAGCACCGCCGAGACCTCCGGGTCGCACCAGGCCTGCTGCAGGTCGGCGGCCCGGTCGGCGTCGGTGCCCGCGAGGTAGTCCAGCCGCGGGTGGCGGTCCAGGACGTGCTTGCCGACGCGCACTTCCAGTCCCCAGCCGCGCAGCTGGGCGAGCCCGGCCTCCAGCAGCTCCTCGGGCACCGGCCCGGCCGGCGCCACCAGCGCCACCACGTCACCCGGGCGCAGCCTCGGCGGGCGGGTCAGTTCGCGCGTGCTCATCGGCGTGCTCCATCCCGATCGGTTCGAACACCGCTGATCTTGCCGCGAGCGTATCGGCAGTCAGCGTGCCGCGCCGGAGTTCACCAACAGCGAACACGGCGGGAACATCACGTCGTGCGGAGTGTTCGTCCCAGGTCACCGCGTTGCACGAGAAGGTGATGTACAAAACGGGGGCCAGCCGCGCACGGCGCGCGCTCGGTGGCCTAATGTCGGAGGGGTCATGGCTCGTGTCATCCACGTCTTCCGCCAACCCGACCGATTCGTCGCCGGAACGGTCGGGGAACCCGGCGAGCGCACCTTCTACCTGCAGGCGTCCGAGGACGTCCGCACGGTGAGCGTGCAATTGGAAAAGCAACAGGTCTCGGTCCTCGCCGAGCGGATCGGCGCGCTCCTGGACGAGGTGCAGCGCCGGTTCGACGCCGACCTGCCCGGCTCCACGCCCGAGGACCTCGTCGACACGGAACCGCTGGCGGTCCCGGTCGACGAGGAGTTCCGCGTCGGCACGATGGGCCTGGGCTGGGACGCCGACTCCGAGGCCGTCGTCGTCGAACTGCTCGCGGTCACCGAGGAGGAGATCGACGAGTCGGTCGTCCTCGACGACACCGAGGAGGGGCCGGACGCGCTGCGCGTGTTCCTCAGCCCGGTGCACGCCCGGGCCTTCGCCGAACGCGCCGAGCGGGTCATCAACGCTGGTCGCAAGCCCTGCCCGCTGTGCAGCGAGCCGCTGGACCCGGCCGGGCACATCTGCCCGCGCCAGAACGGCTACCGCCGCTCGGACGAGGTCTGAGCCCGGTGGCCGTCGAGGAGCCCGCGACCCGCGAGCTGCTGAGCAACGGTCGGCTGGAGATCCAGGGCCGCCTCGTGGAGGCGTCCAACGCCACGCTGTTCTGCTCGGTCGAACTCGACGGCCTCTCCGGCGAGTGCGTCTACAAGCCGGTGCGCGGCGAGCGCCCGCTGTGGGACTTCCCGGACGGCACGCTGGCCGGCCGTGAAGTCGCCGCGCACCTGATCTCGGAGGCCACCGGCTGGGGCCTGATCCCGCCGACGCTGCTGCGCAACGGTCCGTTCGGGCCCGGCATGGTGCAGCTGTGGATCGACGAGGTCGCCGACGAGGACGAGCAGCTGGTCGACATCACGCACCCCGGCGAGGTGCGCGAGGGCTGGCGGCAGGTGCTGCGCGCGCAGGACCCCGACGGCGATCCGGTGGTGCTGGCGCACGCCGACCACGAGCAGCTGCGGCGGCTCGCGGTGCTCGACATCGTGATCAACAACGCCGACCGCAAGGGCGGGCACATCCTGCGCGCCCCCGACGGCCGGGTGCTGGGCGTCGACCACGGCGTCAGTCTCAACACCGACGACAAGCTGCGCACGGTGCTGTGGGGCTGGATCGGCGAGCCGGTCGGCGAGGAGGAGCTGGAACGGCTCGGCGAGGTCCGCGCCCTCATGGAGGGCGACCTCGCCGAACAGCTGTCCGAGCACCTCACCATCAAGGAGGTGCAGGCCGTCAGCACCCGCATCGACCGGCTGCTCGACACCGGCGTCTTCCCGGAACCCTCAGGAGACTGGCCCGCCATCCCCTGGCCCGCGTTCTGACCCGCTCACGCCCGCGACCAAACTCGAATTTCGCGCGAAATTGGAAAGCCCCCCGCAGCCGGGCATGTCCCCGCAGGTCAGAGCCTGGTTCTGCGGGGAGGTTCGAATTTCGCGCGAAGTTTGAGGCTCGAAGTTCGAGGTCGAATTTCGCGCGAAATTCGAATCGGGTCGTCCGGGTGGCTGACGGGTTTCAGTCGACCAGGGCTTGGTAGACGAGTTGGTGGAGGTAGGGCCTGATCGGGTGGGTGCTGGAGGGCATCAGCTGGGTCAGGAACAGGACCGTGAGGTCTTCTGCCGGGTCGACCCAGAAGGCCGTGCTGGCCAGGCCGCCCCAGGCGAACTCGCCCGTCGAGCTGAGCACCTTGGCCGCCAGCGGGTCGTCGATCACCGAGAATCCCAGGCCGAAGCCCTTGCCCGCGTTGGCGACCTCGGAGAACGCGCCCATCGCCAGGGTCTCCAGGTCGGCGCCGCCGGGCAGGTGGTTGCGGGTCATGAAGTCCACCGTGCGGCTGCCGAGCAGCCGGACGCCGTCGAGCTCGCCGCGGCGCAGCAGCATCTGGGTGAAGCGGTGGTAGTCGCGGGCCGAGGAGAACAGCCCGCCTCCTCCGGACGGGGCCTTCGGCGGCTCGAACGCCGTGTCGTACATCTGCTCGTGCTTAGGGTGCAGCCGCGCCTTGCCCTGCGGGTCGGCCGCGTACAGCGACGCGAGCCGGTCGGCGTCGGCGGGATCGACCTGGAAGCCGGTGTCGGTCATGCCCAGCGGTTCCAGGATCCGGGTGCGGAAGAACTCGTCGAGCGTCTGCCCGGAGGCGACCTCCACGACCCGGCCCAGCACGTCGGTGGCCACCGAGTAGTTCCAGCGCGTGCCCGGGTCGAACAGCAGCGGGATCTCCGCCCAGGCGTCGCAGCAGGCGGCCAGGTCCAGGTCGGGCGCCATGCCGAACTCGAAGCCGGCCATGCGGTGCAGCTCGTCGAGCGGGTGCAGGTAGTTGAACGCGTAGGTCAGCCCGGCGGTGTGGGTGAGCAGGTGCCAGATCCGCATCGGCTCGGTGGCCGGCCGGGTCTGCGGGTTGCGGGCCGGTCCGCCGGTGTAGACGGTCAGGTCGGCGAACGAGGGGATGAAGTCGCTGACCGGGTCGGTGAGCTCGAACGCGCCTTCCTCGTGGAGCATCATGGCCGCGACCGAGGTGATCGGCTTGGTCATCGAGTAGATCCGGAACAGCGTGTCCGTCTCAACCGGTTTGCCGCTTTCGACGTCGCGCATGCCGTGCGTGGACAGGTGCGCGATCTTGCCCTGGCGGGCGACGAGCACCAGCCAGCCCGGCAACTTGCCCGTCGTGACGTAGTCCTCGAAGTGCCGATCGATCCGCTGCAACCGAGCCGCGTCGAATCCGACCTCTACGGGATCCACCTCGATTTCCAGAGCCACCCTGGCCTCCCACTGCGTTTCGCGAAATGAAGCTACCTGGAGCTTTCTACTCCTCGCGGCCACGATTCGAAATCCTGGCCGCAGTGGCGGCGTTTACGTTGACGCGGGAGTAGCGTCGTGGGCGTGACGATCCCGACTCCACCTCCAGGGTTGCCCCGAACCGCGGGCGAGCTGCGCAGCAGCGGCCACGAACCCCGCAGCACCAAGGCCGAGATGCGCGCGAACCTGCTGACCGCGCTGCGCTCCGGGCAGGCGCTGTGGCCCGGCATCGTCGGTTTCGAACGGACCGTGCTGCCCCAGCTGGAGCGCGCGCTGATCGCCGGGCACGACGTGGTGCTGCTCGGTGAGCGCGGCCAGGGCAAGACCCGCTTGCTGCGCGGGCTGAACGCGCTGCTGGACGAGTGGACCCCGGTCATCGAGGGTTCCGAGCTCGGCGAGCACCCGCTGCAGCCGATCACGCCCGTCTCGCTGCGCCGGGCCGCCGAGCTCGGCGACGAGCTGCCGGTGACCTGGCGGCACCGCAGCGACCGCTACGTCGAGAAGCTGGCCACGCCGGACACCTCGGTCGGCGACCTGGTCGGCGACGTCGACCCGGTCAAGGTCGCCGAAGGGCGTTCGCTCGGCGACCCCGAGACCATCCACTATGGACTCGTGCCGCGCGCGCACCGCGGCATCGTGACGATCAACGAACTCCCCGACCTGGCCGAGCGGATCCAGGTGGCGCTGCTGAACGTGATGGAGGAGCGCGACATCCAGATCCGCGGTTACAGCCTGCGGCTGCCGCTGGACGTGCTGCTGGTCGCCACCGCCAACCCCGAGGACTACACCAACCGCGGCCGCATCATCACCCCGCTCAAGGACCGCTTCGGCGCCGAGATCCGCACCCACTACCCGGCGGAGATCGACGACGAGGTGTCGTTGATGCGCCAGGAGGCGGAGCTGCCCGCCGAGGTCGGCGACCACCTGCTGGAGGTGCTGGCCCGCTTCGTGGACCACCTGCGCGAATCCAGCGCCGTCGACCAGCGGTCGGGCGTGTCGGCCCGGTTCGCCATCGCCGCCGCCGAGACCGTCGCCGCCGCCGCGCTGCACCGCTCGGCGCTGACCGGCGAGGAACCCGCGGTGGCTCGCCCGATCGACCTCGCCGCGGTGCCCGCGGTGCTGCGCGGCAAGGTCGAGTTCGAGGCCGGCGAGGAAGGCCGCGAGGACGAGCTGCTGAACTACCTGCTGCGGCGGTCGGTGGCCGACACCGCGCGCGGCCTGTTCGCCGGGCTGAACCTGCAGTCGTTGGCCGACGCCGTCGTCGACGGCCACCCGGTGGCCACCGGCGAGCAGATCGCGGGCAAGGACGTGCTCACCGCACTGCCCGAGCTGCCTGTGCTGCACCAGGTCGCCGAGCGCGCCGGGGTGCGCGCCGAGGACCCGCCGGGCCGCATCGCCAGCGCCGTGGAACTGGCCCTGGAGTCGTTGTACCTGGCCAAGAAGTTGGCCAAGGACTCCGACGACGACCGCTCGGTGTACAGCTGATGAGTCCCCGCTACCGGTACTCGGCGTGGCACGGCGGGCCGGACCCGCTGCAGCCACCGGTCGACCTGCGCGAGGCGCTGGACCAGATCGGCCGGGACGTCATGGAGGGCGCCTCCCCGCGCTCGGCGCTGGAGGAGCTGCTGCGCACCGGCACCCGCGACTCGTCGGGCCTGGACGAGCTCACCCGCCGGTTGTGGCAGCGGCGCAGCGAGCTGCAGCGCAGGCACCGGCTCGACGGCACGATCTCCGAGGTCCGCAGGCTGCTGGAGCGCGCCCTGGAGCAGGAGCGGCTGGCGCTGTCGGCCGACACCGGCGAGGACGCCCGGTTCCGCGAACTGCAGCTCAGCGCCCTGCCGCCGGACGTGGCCGGGCAGGTCAACGAGCTGGCCGAGTACGACTGGCGCTCCTCCGAGGCGCGGGAGACCTTCGAGGAGATCCGGCAGATGCTGGGCACCGAGGTCCTCGAGCAGCGCTTCCAGGGCATGAAGGAGGCCATGCAGCAGGTCTCGCCGGAGGACGTCGAGCGGGTCCGCGAGATGCTCGACGACCTGTCGAACCTGCTGGCCGCGCACGCCCGCGGCGACGACGACGTCCAGCAGAAGTTCGACGAGTTCATGGCCCGGCACGGCGAGTTCTTCCCGGAGAACCCCAGCGACGTCGACGAGCTCATCGACGCGCTGGCGGCCCGCTCGGCGGCCGCGCAGCGGATGCTCAACTCGATGAGCGAGCAGCAGCGCGACGAGCTGATGTCGTTGTCCCAGCAGGCCTTCGGCGACCCGCGCATCGCCCAGGCGCTGCAGCAGATCGACCGGCAGCTGCAGGGGTTGCGCCCGGGCGAGGACTGGAACGGGCGGGCTCGCTTCCGCGGCGACCAGCCGATGGGCATGGCCGAGGCGACCGCCGCGATGGCCGAGCTCGGCGAGATGGACCAGCTCGCCGAGCAGCTGAGCCAGTCCTACCCGGGTGCGAGCTTGGAGGACATCGACCTGGAGGCCCTGGAGCGCCAGCTCGGCCCGCAGGCCGTGGTCGACGCCCAGCGGCTGTCGGAGATCGAGCGGCAGCTGCGCGATCAGGGCCTGCTGCAGCGCGCGCCGGACGGCAGCCTGCGGCTGAGCCCGCGGGCGATGCGCCGGCTCGGCGAGAACGCCCTGCAGTCGGTGATCTCCCAGCTCAAGACCCGCAGGGGGGAGCGCGACACCGACCGCGCCGGCGCGGCCGGAGAACTGACCGGCACGAGCAGGCCGTGGACCTACGGCGACGCCGAGCCGTGGGACGCCGTCCGCACGGTCCGCAACGCGGTGCTGCGCCGGGCCGCCGAGGGCCCGGGGTCGCCGGTGCTCGACATCGCCGACCTGGAGGTCTCCGAGACCGAGCAGCGCTCCCGCTCGGCGGTGGTGCTGTGCGTGGACACCTCGTGGTCGATGGTGCAGGACGGCCGCTGGGTGCCGATGAAGCGCACTGCGCTGGCGCTGCACCACCTGGTCGCGACGCGGTTCCGCTCGGACGCCCTGCAGCTGGTCACCTTCGGCCGTTACGCGTCCACTGTGGACGTCGGTGAGCTGGCGGCGCTGGAAGGCGTGTGGGAGCAGGGCACGAACCTGCACCACGCGCTGCTGCTGGCGGGCCGGCACCTGCGCAAGCACCCCGACGCGCAGCCGGTCGTGCTGGTGATCACCGACGGCGAGCCGACGGCCCACCTGGAACCCGACGGCGAAGCTGTCTTCCAGTACCCGCCGAGCCCGCACACCCTCGGCGTCACCCTGTCCGAAGTGGACGCCCTGCGGCGGCTGGGCACCACGCTGAGCGTGTTCATGCTCGGCGAGGACCCCCGCCTGGAGCAGTTCGTCGACATCGTCGCCAGACGAGGCGGAGGCCGAGTCCTCGCCCCGGACTCCGACGGCCTGGGCGCAGCCGTGGTGGGCGACTACCTCCGCACCAAGCGCCACCGCTGACCACCGATGAGCGGGGGTGCGTCCAGGTGAACGCACCCCGCTCCGCGGATCCTCCGTCAGCCGGCGAAGGAGTTGATGACCTCCGGGTTGGCGTCGGCCCACTTCTTGGCCGCGGCCTGCTCCTGGCCCTTGGCAGCGCTGTTGATCTCGTTCTCCAAGCTCGCCAGCTGCTGGTCGGTCAGCCTGAACCGCTTGACCATCTCGGTGACCTCCGGGAAGTCCTGGCTGAACCCCTTGCGGCCGATGGCGTGGATCTGCTCCGCCGCGCCCATCGCGCCCATCGGGTCCTGCAGGTCCTTGATGGGGAACCGGGCGTAGGCCCAGTGCGGGTGCCACAGGGTCACCACGATGGGCTTGCGCTCATCGGTGGCCTTCTGCAGCGCCGCGAGCATCGCGGTGGTCGACGAGGTCTGCAGCTGGTACTCGCCCTGCAGCCCGTAGGCCGGGATCGCCTTGTCCTTGGTGGTCCGGCTCAGGCCCGCGCCGGGGTCGATGCCGGTGATGACCCCGCCCAGCTCGCCGCCCTTGCCCTTGAGGTCGGCGATCGAGTTGACGTCGGTCATGTAGTTCGGCACCGCGATGTTCAGCGTGGCCTGGTCGTACCAGATGCCCAGGTCCTCCAGCTGCGGTCCGTACTGCTTCCAGTAGTCCTCGTGCGTGGACGGCAGCCAGGCGTCCAGGAACAGGTCCGGGTTGCCCTGGGCGAGACCGGCGTAGATCGGACCGGCCTCCAGCTCGGTCGCGTTGACCTTGTAGCCGCGCCGTTCCAGCAGCTCCTTGTAGAGGTAGGTGACGGCGATGTCCTCGTCCCACGCGATGTAGCCGATGTTGATCTGCTTGGCTTCCTGACCGGTCTGCGCCTCCCTCCCGCCGCAGCCCGCGGCCAGGGAGAGCGTCGCGGCGAGTGCGGCCAACAGCGCCAGGAACCGCCTGGTCCTGCTGTGCGACATGTCAAACCTGCCCTTCTGGTCAAGGCCGGGACTCAGCCGGTCTTGGCCGCCTTGCGTTCCGCCCGCGCGACCGGCGAGCGGTCCGACAGCACGGCGGTGATCCGGTCCAGGTAGACCGCGAGGATCACCACCGCCAGCCCGGCCTCGAAACCCTGCCCGAGCTGCACCCGGGTGACGGCCTCGTAGATGTTGGTGCCCAGCCCGGGAGCGCCGACCATGCCGGCGATGACCACCATCGACAGCGACAGCATGATCACCTGGTTGATGCCGGCCATGATCGACGGCATCGCCAGCGGCAGCTGGATCCCGGTGAGGATCTGGCCGGTCCGGGCCCCGAAGGCCTCCCCGGCCTCGACCACCTCGGTGTCGACCTGCCGGATGCCGAGCTCGGTGAGCCGGACACCCGGCGGCAGCGAGAAGATCACCGTGGCGACGACACCGGGCACCACGCCGATGTTGAAGAACACGATCACCGGCACCAGGTACACGAACGCCGGCAGCGTCTGCATCAGGTCCAGCACCGGCCGCACCACGTGGCTGACCTTCTGGTTGCGCGCGGCCAGGATCCCGATCGGGATGCCGATCAGCACCGCCAGCACGCTGGAGACCAGCACCAGCCCGAGCGTCTCCATCGCCGGGTCGAACTCCTCGATGCTGGCGATCACCCCGAAGCCGATCAGGCTGAACAGGGCGAACCGCCAGCTGCGCAGCCACCACGCGAGCGCGGTGAACACCAGCACCATCACCAGGTCCGGCAGCCAGGTCAGCGCCGCGGTCAGGCCGGCGACCGCCCCGCTGACCACCAGCTCGATGAAGTCGAAGACCGGGCCGATGTTGTCGTTGAGCCACTCCACGACCGCCTGGAAGGCATCCCCGATGGGCACCCGGGGGAGCTGGGTGAGCAGGACTGGATCAAGCATCGGAGGTCTCCTCGGTCTCGGCCCGGTGGCTCAGCGCCGCGAACACCGCGCGCGGCGTGACCGCCCCCAGGACCTGCTGCCGCTCGTCGACCACCGGCAGCGCCTCGGCCCGCACGCTCATCAGCGCGAACAGGTCCTTCAACGGCGTCGAGGCGGGGACCGGGGCCGCGCCGTCGGCGGGCGCGGCGCTCGGGTCGGCGATGGTGGCCGCGGTGAGCACCCGGCTGCGGTCGACGTCCTGGACGAACCGGGCCACGTAGTCGTCGGCGGGTTCGCGCAGGATCTGCTCGGAGTCACCGATCTGCACGATCCGGCCCGCCCGCATCACCGCGATCCGGTCGCCGAGCCGCATCGCCTCGTTGAGGTCGTGGGTGATGAAGATGATCGTCTTGGCCAGCTGGGCGTTGAGGTCCAGCAGCTGGTCCTGCATCTCGCGCTTGATCAGCGGGTCCAGCGCGCTGAACGCCTCATCCATGAGCAGCACGTCGGTGTGCGTGGCCAAGGCGCGGGCGAGTCCGACGCGCTGGCGCATGCCGCCGGAGAGCTGCGCCGGGTAGCGCTGCTCCCAGCCGTCCAGCCCCACCATGCTCAGCGCCTCCCGGGCCCGCTCGGCGATCTCGCCCTCGCTCGCTCCGCGGACCTTGAGCCCGTACCCGGCGTTGTCGAGCACCGTGCGGTGCGGGAACAGCGCGAAGTGCTGGAAGACCATGCTCATCTTCTGCTGGCGCACGGCGCGCAGATCGCGCGGGGACATCGCGGTGATGTCGGTGTCGTCGACGAACACCTGCCCGGAGGTGGGCGTGAGCAGCCCGTTGAGCATCCGGATCAGCGTGGACTTGCCGGAGCCGGACAGGCCCATCACCACGAACGTCTCGCCCTCGGCGACGGTGAACGACGCGTCCACGACGGCGGCGGTCGCCCCCTCGGCCGCGAGGTCCGCCGGATCGGCGCCCTGCTCCAGGCGCCGGACCTTCTCGGCCGGTTGCGGCCCGAAAATCTTGTACAGCCGTTCCACGCGTACCGAATTCACCGATCGCCTCCAGCGCTTTCCGGCTCGGCGATAATCGTCGATACCGCACGATTTTCGCGAATGTTGTTCTGGCGCTCTCCTGTTGCTGGTGTGTCCTGGTTGGCCTGGGATCCCGGCTCTTTCCCGTAGGGATGATGCCACCATTCCGGCGGGGTGCGGAGAGCTGTTACCAAAGGGATTTCAAGAATCGTTCCAGCGGATCCGACAATTCCGGAAACGGGGGAAGGAAACCGAACGCCGGTATTTTCCGCCAAGATCTGCGCACCGGGGCGTTCCAGCATGTGATACGGGCGATGGTCCACATGGCGGCACCGGGTCGACGCGGACGTTTAAGGTCGGATGCATGCAACCCTGGTCATCGGTCTCCGTCCCCAAGGTGGAAGGCACCCCACGTCCACTCCAGCTGTTCGACACCTCCGCCGGTGAGGTCAGGCCCACCGAACCCGGGCCCGAGGCGAAGATGTACGTCTGCGGCATCACCCCGTACGACGCGACCCACCTCGGCCACGCCGCGACCTACCTGGCGTTCGACCTGATCCACCGGGTCTGGCTGGACAACGGTCACCAGGTCCACTACGTGCAGAACGTCACCGACATCGACGACCCGCTGCTGGAGCGGGCCGAGCGGGACAACGAGGACTGGGTGGTCCTCGCGATGCGCGAGACGGCGCTGTTCCGCGAGGACATGGAGGCGCTGCGGGTGCTGCCGCCCGCCGACTTCATCGGCGCGGTGGAGTCCATCCCGGAGATCGTCGAGGCCGTCGGCAAGCTGCTGGCCTCCGGTGCCGCCTACCGGGCCGACGACCCCGAGTACCCCGACGTCTACTTCAGGCACCAGGCCACCGGGCGGTTCGGCTCCGAGTCGAACTACGACGAGGCCACCATGAACACCTTCTTCGCCGAGCGCGGGGGAGACCCGGACCGCGCCGGCAAGGAGCACCCGCTGGACGCGCTGCTGTGGCGGATGGCCCGGCCGGGCGAGCCGTCCTGGGAGTCCGAGCTCGGCGCCGGGCGCCCCGGCTGGCACCTGGAGTGCTCGGTGATCGCGCTGAACCGCCTCGGGCTCGGCTTCGACGTGCAGGGCGGCGGCTCGGACCTGATCTTCCCGCACCACGAGTTCAGCGCCGCGCACGCCGAGGCGCTCTCCGGCGACTTCCCGTTCGCCAAGCACTACGTGCACTCCGGCATGATTGGGCTCGACGGCGAGAAGATGTCCAAGTCGCGCGGGAACCTGGTGTTCGTCTCGCGGCTGCGCGGCGACCGGGTGGATCCGATGGCGATCCGGTTGGCGCTGCTCGACGGGTACTACCGCGAGGACCGGTCCTGGACCGCCGACGCGCTCACCGCCGGCGCCGCCCGGCTCGCGCGCTGGCGGGAGGCGGTGGCGCTGACCTCCGGCCCCTCGGCGGCGGAGGCGATCGCGGGGTTGCGCGAGGCGCTGTCGAACGACCTGGACGCTCCGCGCGCGCTGCGCGCGATCGACGCGTGGGTGGAGTCGGCGCTGATCTCCGGCGGCGACGACGCCGGCGCGCCGGGCGCGATCCGCACGGCGGTGGACGCGCTGCTGGGCGTCGAGCTCTGACGCGCTGACGCCGACGACGAGGGGTGGCCGGGATGCCCGGTCACCCCTTCTTCATGCCCGCCTTCCCCGGCGGCAACTGCAGGTGACCAGCGGAGGAACGTCACGCTCCGCTTGATCAAAACGAGTTCCGCACCGCGTGGACACGCCCGAACGGGTCTGATTTGATCATCGCATCATCACTGGGGGCGACGACGTTCCTCCGGAACGTCACCACGGTTCCTCATGTCCGAATGCGGGGGCACTCGAAAGGTGGTCGGGGAGAGATGCGGAAGGTCCTGATCGTCGGGGCCGGGCAGTCGGGGCTGCAGCTGGCGCTCACGCTGCAGGCCGAGCAGTACGACGTCACGTTGGTCTCGGCGCAGACGCCCGAGCAGATCCGCAGCGGCCGCGTCCTGTCGACGCAGTCCATGTACTACGAAACGCTGGAGATCGAGAGACGGCACGGGCTCGGCCTGTGGGACGACACCGCGCCCAGGCTCACCGGCCTGCGCGTGTCGGTGGCCAGCCCGGAGGGCGAGCGGGTCGTCGACTGGATGGCGCCGCTGAAGGACTACGCGCTGTCGATCGACCAGCGGGTGAAGATGCCCGCGTGGCTGGAGCTGTTCACCGAACGCGGTGGCAAGGTCGACTACCGCGCGCTCACGGTGTCCGAACTGGACGAGCTGGCCGGTGACCACGACCTCGTGGTCGTCGCCGCGGGAAAGGGCGAGCTCGGGTCGCTGTTCGAGCGCGACGCGCAGCGCTCGCCCTACACCGAGCCGCAGCGCGCGCTTTCGGTGGCCTACGTGCGCGGCACCAAGCCCGCCACCGACCTCGACGATTCGGCCGCGGCGCGCTTCAACGCGCTCGCCGGCATCGGCGAGGTCATCAGCTACCCCGGCCGCACGCTGGACGGCGATTGCGAGATCGTGCTGGTGGAAGGCGTTCCCGGCGGTCCGTTCGACGCCTTCGGCGACCGGCCCGAGCCGCAGCAGCAGTGGGAGCGGATGCTCGGCCTGCTGCGCGAGCACTGCCCGTGGGAGCACGAGCGCTTCGCCGACGCCGAGCTCACCGACGACGGTGCCACGCTCGCGGGCGCGGTCACGCCGACGGTCAGCAAGCCGATCGGGCAGCTGCCCTCCGGCCGGCTCGTGCTCGGCATGGGCGACAGCGTGGTGCTCAACGACCCGGTCACCGGGCAGGGCTCCAACGCCGCCTGCCAGAGCGCGCAGGTCTACCTGGAGAGCATCCTCGAACGCGGCGGCGGCGAGTTCGACTGGGACTGGATGCAGCGCACCTTCGACCGCTACTGGGACTTCGCCCAGCACGTCACCTCGTGGGCCAACGCGGCGCTGCAGCCGCCGCCCCCGCACGTGCTCACCATCTTCGGCGCGGCCACGCAACTCCCGGCGGTCGGCGAGCGCTTCGCCGACGGCTTCGCCCACCCCGACGACATGACCTCCTGGTTCCTCGACCCCGGGGCGGCGGAAGCCTTCATCGCCGAGTGCAGCGCGGCCTGAAGCACCGCAGTGGGGCGCCGCCCCCGGGGCGGGCCCCCGCGGGCCGGCGCGGGAGGACCCCCCGCCCGGGGGGCCCGGCCCCCCGCCGCCCCCCGGGCGCAGGTCTGCGGGATCACCCCGGGCCGGGGCCCAGGGGGCCCTTTCCCCCTGGGCCCCGGCGGCGGAGGTAGCGCTCGAACTCGGCTGCGATGGCGTCGCCGCTGGCTTCGGTCAGCCGGACCTCCGCGTCGCCGCGTTCTTCGAGGGCTCGGACGTAGTTGCGCACGTCCTCGTCCTCCTCGGCCATCTCGCTGACCGTTTCCTCCCACTCCTCGGCCTGGTCGGGCAGGTTGCCCAGCGGCACCTCGACGTCCAGGGCCTCCTCGACGCGGTGCAGCAGCGCCAGCGTGGCCTTCGGCGACGGCGGCTGCGAGACGTAGTGCGGCACCGCGGCCCAGAACGAGATCGCCGGGATTCCGGCCTGCACGCACGCGTCCTGGAAGATCCCCACGATGCCCGTGGGGCCCTCGTAGCGGGTGCGCTCCAGGCCGAAGGTCTCCGCCGAGTCGGCGTCGTAGGCCGTGCCGCTGACCGGCACCGGACGCGTGTGCGGAGCATCCGCCAGCAGCGCCCCCAGCGTCACCACGGTGCGCGCCCCCAGCTTCTCGAGCCGGTCGACCAGCTCAGCGGAGAAGGCCCGCCACCGCATGTTCGGCTCGATGCCGTGCACCAGGACCACGTCGTGCTCGGTCCCCGGTGGGCGGCACACCGTCAGCCGCGTGGTCGGCCACGAGACCTGGCGGGTGATGCCGTCGACCAGCTTGACCGTCGGACGGGTGACCTGGAAGTCGTAGTACGGGTCCGGGTCGATCTCGCTGAGGGATTCGGCGTCCCAGATGAGCTGCAGGTGTTCGATCGCGGAGCTCGCTGCGTCCCCGGCGTCATTCCATCCTTCGAACGCGCAGACCACGATCGGGTCCGTCAACCGCGGCAGGTCGGCGTTCGGTTCGGGCGTCTGTTCGCGATCGGTCACCGCGTAAGCCTATCGCTTGGCGGTGACCGCGTCGCTCGCCTGACACCGGGTCGGTTTGACGGGTCCGTTTCGCGGTCCGAGGCTGGGCTGACCACGCAGTTCGGGGCAGGTGCCTGTGGAGCAGAACCGGTCGGAGTCGAGCGGGGGGACTGGAATCTCCCCGCGATCTCGATTGCGGTTGTCCATTGGTCGGCATCCCGGTGACCTGGGAAAACTCGGTCTGGTCGCTGGGCTGCTGGTGCTGAGCGCGCTGCTGGTGCTGGTTCCGGCGAACCCGGTCGAGGTAGCTGTTCACCAACAGCTGATCACGCTCCCGCGCGTGGCGGACCCCTTCTGGGTGGTGTTGACGTGGATCGGCTCGTGGGCGGGCATCGCGGGCGTGGTCGTCGTGACCTCCTACCTGGGGTGGATCCGGGTCGCGCTGCTGTGCGGCGGTTCGGGGGCGCTGACCTGGCTCGTCGCGCTGCTCATGCACCAGCTGCTGGGCAGGCCCGGTGGTCATCCCTTCCCGTCGGACGAGGTGGCGGTGGTGACGGTGCTGGCCGTCGTCGCCGCGCCGTACTTCGGGCGCGTCGCGCGCTACCTGGGTTGGGCGCTGGTGCTGTTGACCGGCGTGGCCGTGGTGCACCTCGACCTGCACCTGCCGCTGGGCGCCGTCGGCGGCGCGCTGCTCGGGTGGGGCGTCGGCCTGCTGTGCCACCTGGTGTGGGGCGCGCCGGGGCGGAAGGTCTCGCAGCTGGTCGTCTTCGACGAGCTGGAGCAGGCCGGGCTCGCACCGATCTCGATCACCGCGCTGCGGCACCGGCTGCTGCAGCCGCGCGAGTTCGCCGTGGAGACGGTGGACGGGCCACCGCTGCGGGTCAAGGTCGTGCGCAGGCTCAGCCGCCGCGCGGGCGGCTGGTACAAGCTCAAGCGCCTGATGATGCTGCTCGACGTGCAGGACGAGCCGAGCCTGTCCACCCCGCACCACGAGGTCGAGCACGAGGCCTACGCCGCGCTGCTCGCCGCCCGGGCGGGCGTGCGGACCCCCGAGGTGGTGCTGGCCTGCGACGTCTCCTACGCGCCCGCGCTGCTGGTGATGCGCCAGGTGCCCGGCAGGCGGCTCACCGAACTCGCCCCCGAGGAGATCGACGACGCGCTGCTGGCCGGGGTGTGGGAGCAGGTGGCGCTGCTGGCCGAGTCCCGCATCGCCCACCACGACCTGCGCGCGAAGAACATCCTGGTCGACGAGCGCGGGCGCCCGTGGCTGCTGTCGTTCACCTTCAGCCACCCCGGTGCCGACGACGCCCGCCGCGCCCAGGACCTCGCCGAAGCGCTGGTGTCGGTGGCCTCGCTCGTCGGCGTCGAACGGGCCGTGACCAGCGCGATCGACGCGCTGCCCGTCGAGTCGCTGGCCGGTGCGCTCAACAGCTTGGTGCCGCTGGCGCTGCCCCGCCGCATCCGCGCGCAGGCCCAGCGCGGCCGGTACTTCCTGGCCGAGCTGCGGGAAACCCTCGCCGACCGGCTCGGCCTGCCCATCCCGGGTTTCCGCTCGCCCGTGCGGCCGACCACCGTGCTCGGCCTGCTGCTCATCGGGGCCGCCGTCTACCTGCTGATCCCGGAGCTGTCCAACACGCGCGACCTGATCGGGGCGCTGCGCCACGCCCACTGGGGCTGGCTGGCGGTGGCGGTGGCCACCGGCTTCGCCGCCGTGGTGCTGTCGTCGATCTCGGTGCAGGGATCCAGCCGGATCCCGCTGCCGTTCTGGCCGACCCTGCAGGTCCAGATCGCCGCCGCGTTCACCGGCCGGACCACGCCCGGCGGTGCCGGGTTCTTCGGCATCAACGTCGTCTACCTCGAACGGCTCGGGCTGCGCCGGCCGCTGGCGGTGGGGGTGACGCTGCTCAACCAGGCCGGCACCGGTGCGGTGGCGGTCGTGGTGGCCGTGATCGGCGTGTTCGCGGTCGGGCTGTCGGGCACCTTCACCAACCTGTCGCTGCCCGGCTGGCAGCTGGTCGTCGCCTCGGCAGCGGTGCTGCTGGTGGCGGTGCTGGTGCTGCTCTCGCCGCCCGGGCGGCGACGGCTGCTGCCGTCGGTGCTGGAGGTCAGCCGGGAACTGCTCGACACCCTGCGGCACCCGGTGCGGGCGCTGCAGCTGTTCGGCGGGGGGCTGGGCTACCTGGTGGTCTCCGGGCTCGGGCTGGCCGCCTCGCTGGCCGCGCTGCACCCGCACTTCTCGTGGACCGCGGTGACCATCGTGTTCGTCATCGGCAACACCCTCGGTCACCTCGTGCCCTCGCCCGGCGGCCTCGGCGCGGTCGAAGCCGTCCTGCTCGCGGGCCTCGGGGCGATGGGCATCCCACCCACCGCCGCTGTGGCCGCGGTGCTGCTGTCGCGCCTGCTCACCTACTGGCTCCCGGTGCTGCCCGGCATCCTCATGTTCCGCTACCTGCAACACCGCAATGTGATCTAGCGAGGCTTCGGACACGTTGGCTGGGAATCGGTACAGAAGGAGTGTGTACTGGCAGGTGGTCCTTTCTTCCTCTTTGAACGGAGTGTTCCGCGTGGCTCAGCCCGCCGCCGTGCTGTTCGACATGGACGGCACGCTCGTCGATTCCGAGAAGCTCTGGACCATCGCGCTCGACGACTACGCAGCGCATCGGGGCGGCAGCCTCTCGCAGGAGACGCGCGAGGACATGGTCGGCTCCAACATGACCCGCAGCATGCGCCTGCTGCTCCTCGACCTCGGCCTGCCCGACGGGAACTCCGAGATCGCCGCCGCGGCCAGCTGGGTCGCGCGCCGGATGACCGAGCTGTTCGGCGAAGGACTGCCCTGGCGCCCGGGCGCGCAGGAAGCCCTGCGCAGCGCCAAGGAGCTGGGTCTGCGGACCGCGCTGGTGACCTCCACGATCCGGCCGCTGACCGACATGGCGCTGGACACGCTGGGCCACGACTCCTTCGACGTCACCGTGTGCGGCGACGAGGTCGACGGCAAGAACAAGCCCGAACCCGAGCCCTACCTCAAGGCGGCCCGGCTGCTCGGCGTCGACCCCGCCGACTGCGTGGCCATCGAGGACTCGCCCACCGGCGTCGCCTCCGCCGAGACCGCGGGCTGCGCGGTGCTGGCGATCCCGTGCGAGGTGCCGCTGGAGCCCGGCCCCCGTCGCACGCTGCGCGACTCGCTGGTCGAGGTCGACTTCGCCGCGCTCGGCGAGCTGTTCACCCCGGCGGCGTGAGCCCGATCCCGATCGTGCTGGCCGGCTGCGGGCCGGTCGGCCGCGCCTACGCCGAGCTGGTCGCCGAACGGGGCCTCCGGCACGGCCTGGACCTGCGGGTTGTGGCCGTCCGCGGCCGGGACCGGCAGCGCGAGGCGGGGGAGTGGGGTCCGCTCACCGACCTGCCCGAGCTGCTGGAACGCACCGGTGCGCGGGTGTTCGCCCAAGCCGTGCCCTCCGACGGCGACGGCCGCGCGGCGCGGGAAGCGCTGCAGGCGCTGAGCTCGGGCGCGCACGTGGTCACCGCGACCAAGTCGCACCTGCTCACGCACTGGGACGAGCTGGAAGCCGCGGCCGGGACGGCCGGTCGGTCGGTGCGGATCTCCGGCGCCACGGGTGCCGCGATGCCCGCGGGTGACCTGGCCCGATCGGTGCTGCGCGGCTTCGACGTCGAGGAGATCGCCGGGTGCGTGAACGGCACCGCGACCTTCGTCCTCGACCGCCTCGCCGACGGCGCGGACCTGGCCGGGGCGGTCGCCGAAGCGCAACGGGCCGGCATCGCCGAGGCCGACCCGGGCAACGACCTCTCCGGCGGTGACGCGGCGACCAAGTTCCGGCTGCTCAGCGCCCTGCTGTGGGGCTGGAACCCGGCGGAGACCCGGGCCGAGACCGAACCCATCACCGGGCTGCCGGACGTTCCCGCAGGCCATCGGCTGCGCCAGGTCGCGCGTGCGGCTCGCGACGAGCCCGGCGTGGTGCGGGTGGCGTTGACGGCCGAACCGGAGACCTCTGCGCTGGGCGGGCTGCGCGGCCCGGAGAAGGCGGTCCGCTACGACTGCGGTGAAGCCGGGCAGGTCACGGTTTCGGGAGGGCGCTCCAGCCCTCGCGGCGCAGCGCTTGCGATGATCAAGGACACGCTCGGCGCGGTGCTGGAAGCCACCACCGGCTTCCGCTGATCGGCCGTGATCGAGCCCGCAAACGGGCGGGTCCGGTGTGAACCCGTCCAGGACGGATGCAAGGATCGAGAACTGTGAAGACCTTCGACGAGTTGTTCGCCGAGCTGCAGGAACGTGCCCGGACCCGCCCAGAGGGTTCCTCGACGGTGGCCGCGCTCGACGCCGGTGTGCACGCCCAGGGCAAGAAGGTCCTGGAGGAGGCCGGTGAGGTCTGGCTGGCCGCCGAGCACGAGTCCGACGAGGAACTCGCCGAGGAGATCTCGCAGCTGCTCTACCGGCTGCAGGTCGTCATGCTGGGGCGCGGACTGTCCCTAGAGGACGTCTACCGCTACCTGTAGATCACCACTCAACCACGAGGAGAACAGGTTCCATGCTGCGCGTCGCCGTGCCCAACAAGGGCACTCTGGCTGGTCCCGCGTCGGAGATGCTCGCCGAGGCCGGGTACCGGCAGCGCCATGAGCAGCGGGACCTGACCGTGATCGACAACGCCAACGAGGTCGAGTTCTTCTTCCTCCGGCCCAAGGACATCGCGATCTACGTCGGCTCCGGTGAGCTCGACCTCGGCCTGACCGGCCGCGACCTGGCGCTGGACTCCGGCGCCCCGGTCGACGAGCGGCTGGCGCTGGGCTTCGGCGGCTCCACCTTCCGCTACGCCGCGCCCGCCGGGGCCGGTGAGTGGACCGTGGCCGACCTGCAGGGCAAGCGGATCGCCACCTCCTACCCCCGGCTGGTCTCCGACGACCTGGCCCGCTACGGCGTGACCGCCGAGGTCATCCGGCTCGACGGGGCGGTGGAGATCTCCATCCAGCTCGGCGTCGCCGACGCGATCGCCGACGTCGTGGGTTCCGGCCGCACGCTGCGCCAGCACGGGCTGGTGGCCTTCGGCGACCCGATCTGCAAGTCCGAGGCCGTGGTCATCGAGCGCCGGGACTCCGACCAGGAGCAGGCCAAGAGCCAGCTGATCGCGCGGCTGCAGGGCGTCGTGTTCGCCCAGCAGTACGTGATGCTGGACTACAACTGCCCCAAGGAACTGCTCGACGACGCCACCAAGATGACGCCGGGCCTGGAGTCGCCGACGATGTCGCCGCTGGCCGACGAGCGGTGGGTGGCCGTGCGCGCGATGGTCTCCCGCAAGGCCGCCCCGGCGATCATGGACAGCCTCGCGGCCGTGGGGGCCAAGGCGATCCTGTCCTCGGACATCCGCGCCTGCCGCCTCTGAGGAGTTCTGGGAGGACCGTCCGGGCGGAACGGACGTTGAGCATGGGCGGTTTCCACCAGAACTGATCTCGGCTGCTCCATTCGGGCGGAACCGCTGTCCCGTTCGTGCTCATCTCGCCCTCGGCGGAGGAGGCTGGGCGAGGTGGGCACGAGTGGGACCGGCGGCCCCCGGCTGTCGTACCCGGGGCGTATTTTCGGGTGCGACGATCTTGGACGGCGCCGATGGGGGTGGCAGCAATGGCAGTTGTGGTTCCGGGGAAAACACCGCCGCAGTGGCAGCTCTACGCAGGCATGCCCTGCTGGATCGAGCTGATCACCACGGACCTCGACAAGGCCCGCGAGTTCTACGCGAACCTCTTCGACTGGGAGTACGAGACGCATTCCGACCCGGTCTCCGGGGAGCACGTCATCGCGCTCCGCGAAGGGTTCCCGGTGGCCAGCCTGCGCGCGGCCTCCGGTGACCAGTCCACGTGGCGGCTGTACCTGGCCACCGACGACTGCGCGGAGAAGGTCGCCGAGGCCGAGGAGCACGGCGCGGTGCAGACCGTGCCGATCAACAGCGTTCCCAAGGTCGGCCGCAAGGCCGTGCTGATGGGCCCGTCGGACGCCGAGTTCGGGCTGCTCGAACCGGAGGAGGCCTGGGAGTTCGACGTCGGCCTGCCGGGCACGCTGATGTGGGCCGAGCTGGTGACCATCAAGGCGCAGACCGCCGACAACTTCTTCCAGGAGCTGTTCGGCTACACCGCCGAGCAGTTCGGCACCGAGCACCGCTCGGACTACTCGGTCTGGTACCTCGGGGAGGAGTCGGTCCTGGCGCGGGTCAGCATGATTCGCGACTTCATCACCGAGACGACCCACCCGCACTGGCTGCTGTACCTCGGCGTCGACGCCGAGATCGGCACCGACGAGCTGGTCCGCACCGCCATCGCCAACGGCGGCCGGGTCCGGGTCGACCCCTACGACTCCAGCATCGGCCGCATGGCCGTGCTGCGGGATCCCACCGGCGCCCGCTTCGCGGTCATCGACCAGACCCAAGCAGGCGAGTACGGCACGGCCGCCAACTTCGATCCTTATGAGGACTGATTGATCCGTGGTCGTGTTGCGTGGCGGTGCGGGTAGCGGAACCTGACACGCCTTCTGGCTCCGGGATCCGCGACTTGAGTATGTCGAATACGCGGCGCTGCGGCTGTCCTCCCCAGAAGACGTGTCAGAAACCGCGGCGGTGCCAGTTGCTCAGGTGGGGCGAAGAGGAAGCACCTCCGGTGCTTGCCTGACGCTCGTTCCGCAGTACGGCCAGGGAGCTTTCAGTCCGTGCGGTCCAGGATGGACTCTTCGTTGGTGGTGGGGTCTTCGGGCCAGCCCGGGTAGGGCGGCGGGGTGCCCCCGAAGGACGGGCACAGGGCCTTGTGGTCGCAGTAGTCGCAGAGCTTGCTGGGATTCGGCCGGAAGTCCCCGGTCTTGCCCGCGCGCAGGATCGCCTGCCAGATCGCTTCGAGGGTCCGCTCGAAGCGGCGCAGCTCGTCCTCGTCGGGGGAGTAGGCGAGCTTCTGCTTGTTCGCCAAGTACATCAGCAGCAGCTGGCGCGGGATCTCACCCCGCAACCGCCACAGCGCCAAGGCGTAGAACTTCATCTGGAACATCGCCTTGGCTTCGCCGATCTCGCCGGGCGCCCTGCCGGTCTTGTAGTCCACCAAGCGGATCTCACCGGTCGGCGCGACGTCGACCCGGTCGATGAACCCGCGCAGCAGCACCCCGGACGGCAGCTCGGTCTCCACCCGCAGCTCGCACGCCTCCGGCTGGAGCCGCTGCGGGTCCTCCATCTCGAAGTAGGCGTCGAGCAGGCCGCTCGCCGAGGACAGCCACTTCTCCAGCTCCGGGTCCTCCGGACCGTCGAAGAGCTCGCCCAGCTCCGGCTGCTCGGCGAGGATCTCCTCCCACGCCGGCGTCAGCAGCTCCCCGGCCTTGGACCGGTCGCGCTGCTCGGTCGGCAGCTCGTAGAGCCGCTCCAGCACCGAGTGCACGACGGTGCCCCGCACTTGCGCGCGCGTGGGCTTCTCCGGGATCCGGTCGACCGCGCGGAAGCGGTACAGCAGCGGGCACTGCTTGAAATCCCCAGCCCGTGACGGCGAGAGCGCTGGACGCCGACGGCTCGTCTCTTCCGGCTTGACCGGTTCCTGCGCGATCTCCGTCATGAGCACCGACCCTAACGAAGCCCACCGACAGCGATCACCCCACGTCAGGTGGCGAGCGGGTGAACCCGGTGCGCGCGGGCATCACAGCTCCCTCACCTCCGACGGACTACCCTTCGGCCATGTCGCCGACCGCTTCCTCGCCCGCCCCGCCCAAGCTCAACGACGGCGGGCTGCTGCTGTGCCGCGTGGCCGGGGTCCCGGTGCTGCTGTCCACCTCGTGGTGGCTCGGCGCCGCGCTCATCGTGCTGCTCTACACGCCGCTGGTCGGCCGCATCCTGCCGGGCGCCGGGATCTGGGAGAGCGCGGTGCTGGCGGCGGTGTTCACCGTGCTGCTGGCGATCTCGGTGCTGCTGCACGAACTCGGCCACTGCATCGTCGCCCTGCGGATGGGCCTGCCGGTGCGGCGGGTGCGGTTGTTCCTGCTGGGCGGGCTCTCCGAGATCTCCCGCACGCCCCCCAAGCCGGTGCAGGAGGGCCTGATCGCCGCGGCCGGCCCCGCGGTGTCGCTGGCGCTGGCCGGGGCGACGGGCCTGGCCTGGTACGCGATGACGCCCGGCGGGGCGATCTGGCTGCTGGTCGCTCAGACCTGCGTGGCCAACCTCGCCGTCGGCGTGTTCAACCTGCTCCCGGGCCTGCCGCTGGACGGCGGCCGGATGCTGCGGGCCCTGCTGTGGCGGATCACCGGGCGCCGCGTCGCGGGCACCACCGCCGGAGTGGTGGGCGCGGGCGCGGTCGCCGTCGCGCTGCTGGTCTACGCGCTGATCGGGCTGTTCACCGGCGCCGACGACCAGTGGCTGCGGCTGGGCGTGTGCGTGCTGATGGCCTGGTTCGTCGTCGCCGGGGCCAGCGCAGAGCACCAGGCCGAGCAGCGCCGCCAGTGGCCCAGCGGCCTGGAGCTCTCCGACCTGGTGCGACCGGTCCTGCAGCTGCCCGCCGAGAGCCCCGTCGGCGATGCGCTGCTGGCTGCCGCCGGGCGCGGCGTGGTGCTGGTGCGCGCCGACGGCATCGCGGTGGGCCTGCTCGACCAGACCGCCGCCGAGCGGTTGGCCACGCACGCGCCCCACGAGCCCGCCGAGCGCGCGGCCGAACCCGTCGACCCGGACACGATCCTGCTGGACAGCGAGTCGCCGGACGCCGTGCTGGAGCGCGTCCAGTCGGTCCTCGCCTGGCAGTTCCTGGTGATCGACGAGGAGGGCCGGCCCAGCGGAGTGCTCCGCCGCGAGGACCTCCGCTCGGCACTGCGCTCCCGCCGGGGGTGAAGGCCCCGCCATCTGCGACGATGGTTCGCCGTGCATCGAGCACGTCAGGCGAGCGTGGAGAAGGTAGGCAGCAGTTGAGCAGCACCGTCAGCGGTGAGTTCCAGCCCGGCGACCGGGTCCAGTTGACCGACCCCAAGGGGCGCAAGTACACGGTCGTGCTGGAGAAGGGGGGCGAGTACCACACGCACCGCGGCGCGCTCGCGCACGACGACCTGATCGGGCAGCCGGAGGGTTCGGTGGTGACCTCCGCCGGCGGCACCTCGTTCCTGGCGCTGCGCCCGCTGCTGGCCGACTACGTGCTGTCCATGCCGCGCGGCGCCCAGGTCATCTACCCCAAGGACGCCGCCCAGATCCTCATGTGGGGCGACATCCGGCCCGGCGCGAAGGTGCTGGAGGCCGGTGCCGGGTCCGGTGCGCTGAGCTGCTCGCTGCTGCGCGCGGTCGGCCCGGGGGGCAGCGTCACCTCCTACGAGGTGCGCGAGGACCACCACGAGCACGCCGAGCGCAACGTCAAGCGCTTCTTCGGCGAGATCCCGGAGAACTGGGACCTGCGGCTGGGCGACCTGCTGGAGTACGACGGCGAGCCCGTCGACCGCATCGTGCTGGACATGCTGGCCCCGTGGGACGTCCTGGACCTGGTCAAGGAGAAGCTCAACCCCGGCGGCGTGCTGATCGTCTACGTCGCCACCACGACCCAGCTGTCCCGGGTCACCGAGGCGATCCGCGAGCAGCAGAACTGGACCGAGCCGCAGGCGTGGGAGACGCTGCTGCGCCCCTGGCACGTGGTGGGCATGGCCGTCCGCCCCGAGCACCGCATGGTCGCCCACACGGCCTTCCTGCTCACCACCCGCCGCCTCGCCGACGGAGTCACCCCACCCCGAGTCCAACGCCGCCCCAGCAAGGGCTGACCGGCCCCGGAGGGTGAAACCGCAGTCGTCGACCGCCTGATCACTGCGGTATTCGGGTTCCTGATTACCGGAGTATTCCGTCTCCCGTCGTGAGAACGGCCCGCCCCGGACGTTGCGGAGCGGGCCGTTTGCGCTGTTCAGGGCGTTAGCAGATCTTCCACTCGCCGTTCTCGACGACCATCTTGAAGTCCTCGTCGAGCGGTGTCGGCGGCATCTGGCTGAGGTCCTGACCCATGATCTGACCGGTCATCCGCATCTCACCGGTGACCTTCGCGGTGGCGGTGTTGTCGCCGTTGTCGACGACCTCACCGAGGGTCATCTGGAAGGTCATCCCGTCGATGAACTTCTGGACGTCGGCGTCGGTGAGCCCGTACTTCTTGAGCTCGGCGACGTCGCCTCCCTTGCCCTCCATCGTGTCGACGACCTCCTGCAGGCCGGCCCGCTCCTTCTTGCAGCTGACCGACTGCAGCGCCGGGAAGTCCTTCGCGTTGATGCTGTCCACCGCGTCCTGCGCCACGGGCTTGGGATCGCCGGGGCCGCCGGTGAAGACGACGACCAGCGCGATGATCACGGCGATGACGACCACGCCGCCGACGCCGCCGAGGATCCACGGCAGCGGGGACTTCTTCTTCGGCGGCTGTCCGTAGCCGCCGTAGGGGTTCGGGTGCGCCTGCTGCGGGTAGCCCGCCTGCGGCTGCTGCGGGTAGCCGGGCTGCTGGAACGGCTGTCCGCCGGTCTGCGGGTACTGGCCGCCGGGCTGCTGCGGGTACGGCTGACCGCCGCTGGGCGGGTACTGGCCGCCGGGTTGCTGCCCCCATCCGCCCTGGCCGGGCGGCTGCTGCGGTGGGTACGTCACTGGTGTGTCCCCCTGGATCTCTTCTGTTGTGCCCCTTGAACGCGACCCGGCTACTGGCCGAGGTCGCAGACCTTCCACTCGCCGTCCTCGACGACCAGGCCCATCGTCTGGTCCACCGGCTGTGACGCTCCGTCGGCCTCGTAGGTTCCGGTCAGCTTCGCCGAGGCCTTGTCGCCGTTGCGGGTCACCTCGCCGAGCCGGACGTCGAACTTCCACTGGCTGAGCTGGCCCATCGCGGTGTCCAGCTGGTTCTTGTTGGACTGGCAGAACAGCGCTCCGACGGTGCCGAAGTCGCCCGCGTTGACCTTGGCCACGACTTCCTGGGCCACCGGGTGCGGTTCGCCCGGGCCGCTGCCGAACCAGAAGTAGCCGCCGACACCGGCTCCGGCCAGCACGAGCACGGCCGCGACGATCCCGAGGACCAGCGGCAGCTTCGACTTCTGCGGGGCCGGCGGTTCGACGTCGCCGAAGCCTTCGGGCTCCTTGAGCCACGAGCCGGGCCCGAACTCGCTGCCCCACTGCGGCGGCAGTGGCTGACCGGCCTGCGGCGGCTGCATCGGCTGCGGCTGACCGGGGTGCATCTGACCGGGTTGTCCCTGCTCCTGGCCCTGCTGGCCCCATCCGGTGTGCTGGTTGCCGTACCAGTTGGGCTGCTGCTGCGGGGTGCCCGATGGCTGAGGTGGGAATCCGTTCCCCGTGGGTTGCTGCCCCCACCCGCCCTGTCCAGGCTGCTGCGGCGGATAGGTCATGGACTCCTCCCAGGAGTGTTCTTGCGGCTGTCGACGCCGGGTTGTGCGCTAGCGGCGGTAAGTAGACCAGAGTCGTTCGTCCCGTGAGTGCGGAGTAGCCGGATTACAACCTCCGTCGAATCCCGCCCGGGCGGGCCCGGAATGTCCGGGCTCCCCAAGTTGTTCCAAATGATGGGAGAAGTGACGAGCCGCAGGAGCCAAATGCCACCCGGATGCCGGAGTCGTTAACCCGATTGATCGCAGAGCGCGCACGAACCCTGTGGCGCAACGGAAAAACCCGTGGTCGGAGCCATTCCGCGGGGGAGTCGGGAGGTTGTCCGGGAGTATCGAACGGACCATGATCGACAACCCACCGTATCCGTCCCGACCAGCCACGATGCAACGCGCCGGGAACAAACGTCTTTAGACCGTGTGTATTCGGGGAATTCTGTGGCACGCTGGGCGATCCGGCGGAACCTCACGACGCCGCCGTCGTCGGTGATCGCCGGTACCGTGGTGGTACGAGCACGGGAGGAGGGTGCCGATATGCAGCACGACCGTCCCGGCAGCCGGCCTGAGGAGGGCGACGGCGAGCAGGGTGCGGGCTCTGCGGAGCTCCGCAGCCAGATCCGTCTTCTCGAAGACGAGGTCGCATTGCTTCGCCGCAGGCTCAACGAGTCTCCTCAACAGGTTCGCCTGCTGGAAAAGCGGCTGGCCGAGGCATCCGAGAGAGTGAGCCAGCTCACCGAACGGAACGCCAAACTCACCGAAACCCTGAAGGAAGCGCGGGGCCAGCTGATGGCGCTGCGCGAGGAGGTCGACCGGCTCGCCCAGCCGCCGAGCGGCTACGGCGTGTTCCTGCACGGCTATGAGGACAGCACGGTCGACGTATTCACCTCCGGTCGCAAGATGCGGGTGGCGGTGTCACCGAACGTCGAGACCGCGGACCTGAGACTGGGTCAGTCGGTGCGCCTCAACGAGGCCCTGACGGTGGTCGAGGCGGGTGCGTTCGAGCAGACCGGTGAGGTGTGCACCTTCCGGGAGATCCTGTCCTACGCCGAGGGCGAGAGCCCGCGTGCCCTGGTCATGGGGCACACGGACGAGGAACGCGTCGTGTGGCTGACCGGGCCGCTGGCCGACTCCGGGCTGAAGGCCGGCGATTCGCTGCTGGTCGACAGCAAGGCCGGCTACGCCTACGACGTGGTGCCCAAGGCCGAGGTCGAGGATCTCACGCTCGAAGAGGTCCCGGACGTCGGCTACCGCGACATCGGTGGCCTCGCCGGGCAGATCGAGCAGATCCGCGACGCCGTGGAGCTGCCGTTCCTGCACTCCGACCTCTACGTGCAGTACCAGTTGCGCCCGCCCAAGGGCGTCCTGCTCTACGGGCCACCCGGCTGCGGGAAGACGCTCATCGCCAAGGCGGTGGCGAACTCCCTGGCCAAGAAGGTGGCCGCGGCGCGGGGTGACGACGATGGTCAGGCCAAGTCCTACTTCCTGAACATCAAGGGCCCCGAGCTGCTCAACAAGTTCGTCGGTGAAACCGAACGGCACATCCGGATGATCTTCCAGCGCGCCCGGGAGAAGGCCTCCGAGGGCACACCGGTGATCGTGTTCTTCGACGAGATGGACTCGATCTTCCGGACCCGCGGCAGCGGTGTGTCCTCCGACGTGGAGACCACCATCGTCCCGCAGCTGCTGAGCGAGATCGACGGTGTGGAAGGCCTGGAGAACGTCATCGTCATCGGTGCCTCCAACCGGGAGGACATGATCGACCCGGCGATCCTGCGGCCCGGCCGGCTCGACGTGAAGATCAAGATCGAGCGTCCGGACGCCGAATCGGCCAAGGACATCTTCTCCAAGTACCTCACCACCGAACTGCCGATCCACGAGGAGGACCTCAAGGAGTTCGGCGGCGACAACGCCGCGTGCCTGGACGCGATGATCCAGGCCACGGTGGAGCGGATGTACGCCGAAACCGACGAGAACCGGTTCCTGGAGGTCACCTACGCCAACGGTGACAAGGAAGTCCTGTACTTCAAGGACTTCAACTCCGGCGCCATGATCCAGAACATCGTGGACAGGGCCAAGAAGGCGGCGATCAAGTCGGTGCTGGAGACCAACCAGCCCGGACTGCGGGTGCAGCACCTGCAGGACGCGATCATCGACGAGTTCGCCGAGAACGAGGACCTGCCCAACACCACCAACCCGGACGACTGGGCCCGCATCTCCGGCAAGAAGGGCGAGCGGATCGTCTACATCCGCACCCTGGTCAGCGGGAAGAACCAGGAATCCGGCCGAGCGATCGACACGGCGACCAACACGGGCCAGTACCTGTAAGTCGACCGATCCGGGGCCGTCATCCCTCACTCCGGGATGGCGGCCCCTAGCTCGTGCGGGCGATCCCGGGACGGGATACGTTTCCCAGCATGATCCCCGCGCAGAACCCCGTGCAGCGGCTGGGACTCGGGCTGGCCGCGCTCGGCAGGCCCGCGTACATCAACGTCGGCCGCGCCGAGGCCCTGCCGCAGCAGCGCACCGCCCAGGCCATGAAGGAGCGCACCCGCGCCGTCCTGGACGCCGCCTACGCCCACGGCATCCGCTGGGTCGACACCGCCCGCTCCTACGGCAGCGCCGAGCAGTTCCTGGCCGACTGGCTGGGGGAGCGGGGCCACGAGGACGTCACCGTCTCCAGCAAGTGGGGCTACGCCTACGTCGCGCAGTGGCGCATCGAGACCGAGGTGCACGAGGTCAAGGAGCACTCGCTGGAGCGGCTGCGCGGCCAGTGGGCCGAGACCCGCACGCTGCTCGGCGACCGCATCGACCTCTACCAGGTGCACTCGCTGACCAGCACCAGCCCGCTGTTCGACGACCTGGAGCTGCAGCACGAGCTCGCGCGCATCCGCGACGCCGGAGTGCGGCTCGGCTTCTCCACCAGCGGCGCCGCGCAGGCTGAGAGCATCGAGCGGGCCTGGGAGCTGGAAATCGGCGGCAGGCAGCTGTTCAGCGCCGTGCAATCCACCTGGAACACCAGCGAGCCCTCGGTCGGCCGCGTCCTCAACGAGGTCCACACCGGCGGTTGGCGGGTGCTGCTGAAGGAGACGATGGCCAACGGCAGGCTCGCGCTGGACCCACCGGAGGAGTTCGCCGCCATCGCCCGGCGCCACGGGGTCGGTCCGGACGCCATCGCCGTCGCCCACGCGCTGTCCCAGCCGTGGGCCGACGTGGTGCTGCTCGGCCCGGCCAGCGTCGAACAGCTGGAGACCAACCTCGCCGCGCTGCGCGTCGAGCTCAGCGACCAGGACCTGGCGACCCTGAGCTCGCTCGCCCGCGACGCGGCCACCTACTGGGGGGAACGCGCCGAACTCCCGTGGCACTGAGGCCGCTCAGGTCGTCGCGGAGCCGTCGTCCAGCCACCGCTGCGCGAAGGCGCGGCCGTCGGGGACGCAGGGCCACTGCGGGTCGCTGAGGCGCTCGCGGAGCTCGGTGAGGGGCATCCACCAGCCCTCGGCGACTTCCTCCGGCTGGTGCACCACCGGTCCGTCCCAGCGGGCCTGGAACACGAAGCCGTGGTAGCGCACGGTGCCGTGCTCGAAGACCTCGCGGAACAGGAACTCCGGTTCGGCGCGGACGCCGAGCTCCTCGGCGAGCTCCCGGCGGGCCGCGTCGAACGGGTCTTCGCCCGCGGCGACCACGCCGCCGGCGGTGCAGTCGTGCAGGCCGGGGTAGACGTCCTTGGTGTCGGTGCGGCGGTGCACGTAGATGCGCTCGCCGTCGCCGGAGAGCAGCAGGACGGCGGTCGCGGCGTGCCACAGGCCCCTCTCGCGCATCTCGCGCCTCGGTGCTCGACCCACGACACGCCCGGCCGCGTCGTACAGCGCGACCTGCTCCTCACCCGCGTTCACGTGCTCGATCGTGTCATCCGCGGGTGGTGGGCGTCGTGCCTGGCGTGCTCGTCCATTTTCTTGAGAATTCGCACCCACCCCGTACTCTGCGAGGTATGCGGCGGATCATGGGAACCGAGGTGGAGTACGGCATCGTCGTACCGGGCGACTCCAGTGCCAACCCGGTGCTGACCTCCACCCACATCGTGCTGGCGTACGCGGCGGCGGCCGAGATCCCGCGGGCCAGACGGGCCAGGTGGGACTACGAGGTCGAATCGCCCCTGCGCGATGCGCGCGGGTTCGACCTGAGCTCGGCGGCTCAGCAGTCCAGCGGCTCGGACGGCGACGACCTCGGCGCGGCCAACGTCATCCTCACCAACGGCGCGCGCCTGTACGTCGACCACGCCCACCCCGAGTACTCCGCGCCGGAGGTGACCAACCCGCGCGACGCCGTCATCTGGGACAAGGCCGGTGAGCGGGTGATGGAGGAGGCCGCCATGCGCGCGGCCAGCGTGCCCGGCACCGCGCCCATACAGCTGTACAAGAACAACGTCGACGGCAAGGGCGCCAGCTACGGCACCCACGAGAACTACCTGATGGCCCGCAACACCCCGTTCACCTCGGTGATCGGCGGGCTGACGCCGTTCTTCGCCTCCCGGCAGGTGATGTGCGGGTCCGGCCGGGTCGGCATCGGCCAGGCCGGGGAGAAGGCCGGCTTCCAGCTGTCCCAGCGCTCGGACTACATCGAGGTCGAGGTCGGCCTGGAGACCACCCTCAAGCGGGGCATCATCAACACCCGCGACGAACCGCACGCCGACGCCGACAAGTACCGGCGGCTGCACGTCATCATCGGTGACGCCAACCTCGCCGAGACCTCGACCTACCTCAAGCTCGGCACCACGGCGCTGGTGCTGGACATGATCGAGAACGGGCTGCGGTTCGACGACCTCAAGCTGGCCGACCCGGTGCAGGCGGTGCACCTGATCAGCCACGATCCCGGCCTCAAGCAGTCCGTGGAGCTCGCTGACGGCCGCCGCTTCACCGGTCTGGACCTGCAGCGCGCCTACCACGAGCGGGCCGCCGAGTTCCTCGACGCCCACGGCGCCGAGCGCGCCTCCCGGGACGTGCTCAACACCTGGGGAGAGGTGCTCGACATGCTCGGCACCGACCCGATGTCCTGCGCCGACCGGCTGGACTGGCCCGCCAAGCTGCGGCTGATGGAGAGCTACCGCAGCCGCGACAGCCTCGGCTGGGCCTCGCCCCGGCTGCACATGGTCGACCTGCAGTACTCCGACGTGCGGCTGGACAAGGGCCTGTACAACCGGCTGGTCACCCGCGGCTCGATGAAGCGCCTGGTCAGCGAGGAAGAGGTGCAGGAGGCCGTCGCGGCGCCGCCGGAGGACACCCGCGCCTACTTCCGCGGCCGCTGCCTGGAGCGCTACCCGTCGGAGGTCGCCGCCGCGTCCTGGGACTCGGTCATCTTCGACCTGGGCAGGGAATCGCTGGTGCGCATCCCGACGTTGGAACCGCTGCGCGGCACCAAGGCCCACGTCGGTGCGCTGCTGGAGGCCAGCAACAGCGCCGAAGAGCTGGTCGATTCGCTGACGAAGGGGTGACGCGCCGCCGGCGACGAGCACGTTTCGCGCACGTCAGGTAGCGGGAAAGATCGTCAAAGACGCCCGGCTGGGCGTGGGCGAACGAGTGGTCGGATAGGTAGTGTTCAAGGCAGGACTCCCCCGATTCCGGGGGCGTCCGGGACTTCAACCCACCGGGAGGCGAGATGTCTCAGGAGAAGGCTCAGCGGCAGGGCAGCGGCGACGGCGAGGAAGAGAACGGACCGGAGGCCGCCGGTCAGGAACGTCGCGAAAAGCTCGGCGAAGACGTCGACGCCATCCTGGACGAGATCGACGACGTCCTGGAGGAGAACGCCGAGGACTTCGTGCGCGCCTACGTGCAGAAGGGCGGCCAGTAGGCCCCCTGCCGCCGGTGCGCCCAGGCGGTGATCCTGCGAGAACCGGTCACCGGACCGGAGAAACACCGGCCCGGTGACTCTCGCTGCGCACTCGATCATGACTAAAGTGCACCCTGTCGCAGGAGTCCTGTGAGAACGGAGACGATGTCGCTGATGGACCAGAGCTCGGCCCAGTTCCCCGGGCAGGCGCTTCCCGCCGCCTACTTGACCCCCGGATCCTCGTCGTTCACCGACTTCCTCCAAGCCACCGCTCCGGAACTGCTGCCGGGCGGGCGCAAGGCGCCCGAGGGCACGATCCAGGCGCCGCACGGCACCACGATCGTCGCGGTGACCTTCCGCGGCGGCGTGCTGCTGGCTGGTGACCGCCGGGCGACGATGGGCAACGTCATCGCGCAGCGGGACATGGAGAAGCTCTTCGTCACCGACGCGTACTCGGCGGTGGGCATCGCCGGAACGGCCGGTGTCGCGCAGGAACTCGTCAAGCTCTACGCGGTCGAGCTGGAGCACTACGAGAAGCTCGAGGGCATCTCGCTGTCGCTGGACGGCAAGTCCAACAAGCTCGCCACGATGCTGCGCGGCAACCTCTCCGCCGCGATGCAGGGCCTGGCGGTCGTGCCGCTGTTCGCCGGCTACGACACCGACGCCGAGGACCCCGACCGCGCGGGCCGGATCGTGTCCTACGACGTGGTCGGAGGTCGCTACAACGAGGCGGGCGGCTACCACGCGGTCGGTTCGGGTTCCCAGTTCGCCAAGTCGGCGCTGAAGAAGCGCTTCGACCCCGACGCCGACCTGGACACCGCGGCTCGCTCGGCGGTCGAGGCGCTCTACGACGCGGCCGACGACGACAGCGCCACCGGTGGTCCGGACGTGTCCCGGCGGATCTACCCGTCGGTCATCTCCATCACCGGAGCCGAGGGCGCGGTGCGGCTGACCGAGGAGCGGACCTCCGAGATCGCCACCGCCGTGGTCAACGGTCGCCTGGAGAACCCGGGCGGCTGACCAGCGCCGTCCCACGATCCCGCCTGCCACAGCGAGCAGATTCAGGAGTGCAGAAGCCGTGACGATGCCGTTCTACACCTCCCCCGAGCAGTTGATGCGGGAGCGTTCCGAGCTCGCCCGCAAGGGCATCGCCCGGGGCCGCAGCGTGGTGGTGCTCAAGTACGCCGGTGGGGTGCTGTTCGTCGCCGAGAACCCGTCTCCGACCTTGCACAAGGTCTCCGAGATCTACGACCGCATCGGTTTCGCCGCGGTGGGCCGCTACAGCGAGTTCGAGGCGCTGCGGGTCGCCGGTGTGCGCATCGCCGACGTGCGCGGGTACTCCTACGACCGCCGCGACGTGACCGGGCGGTCGCTGGCCAACACCTACGCCCAGCACCTGGGCGCGATCTTCACCGAGCAGATCAAGCCGTTCGAGGTGGAGATCTGCGTGGCGGAGGTCGGTGCGACCGCCGAGGCCGACCAGCTGTACCGGCTCACCTACGACGGATCCATCGTGGACGAACCGCAGTACGTGGTGATGGGCGGCCAGGCCGACACGATCACCAGCTCGTTGAAGGATTCCTTCAGCGACGGAATGGAATTGGGCGACGCCATCCGGGTCGCCGTCAAGGGACTTTCGTCCAGTGGGGACTCCGGACGGGAACTGGGCACCAAGGCCCTGGAGGTCGCGGTCCTCGACCGCGCCCGTCCGAACCGGACGTTCCGCCGCATCAAGGGGGCCGCGCTCACGGCCCTGCTGCCGGAGTCGACTGAGGACTCCGGCAAGTCCGAGGGCGGCGAGGAAACCTCCTCCGGCAAGTGACCTCGCGCTGACCGATCGCTCCCGCACCCGCCCCGGGTGCGGGAGCGACGTCGTCCCGGGTGGAAGATCCCGTCCACATCCCGGGAAGTCGTACGGATGTACGGCGATTTCGGCTGCTCCGTGCGGGTGCGTGCGCGAGCGGGGGTGTGACGGGCTGCGACTGAAAAACGGGGAACCAGATTCGACAGTTGCCCGAACGGCGGACCGCCGCGAGGGCGGTTTTGCGCCTAGTGTGGAGACATGCAGCGGCGGATCTTCGGCATCGAAACCGAGTTCGGGGTCACCTGCACGTTCCACGGGCAGCGCAGACTGTCCCCGGACGAGGTGGCCAGGTACCTGTTCCGACGGGTCGTGTCGTGGGGAAGGTCGTCGAACGTCTTCCTGCGCAACGGGGCCCGCCTCTACCTCGACGTGGGCTCCCACCCCGAGTACGCCACGGCCGAGTGCGACGACCTCACGCAGCTGGTCACGCACGACAAGGCCGGTGAGCGGATCCTGGAGGACCTGCTCATAGATGCCGAGCGCCGGCTCGCCGACGAGGGCATCGGCGGTGACATCTTCCTGTTCAAGAACAACACCGACTCGGCGGGCAACTCCTACGGCTGCCACGAGAACTACCTGGTCGGACGGTCCGGCGAGTTCTCCCGCATCGCCGACGTGCTGCTGCCGTTCCTGGTCACGCGCCAGCTCATCTGCGGTGCGGGCAAGGTCCTGCAGACCCCGCGCGGCGCGGTGTACTGCCTGTCGCAGCGCGCCGAGCACATCTGGGAGGGCGTCTCCAGCGCCACCACGCGCTCCCGCCCCATCATCAACACCCGCGACGAGCCGCACGCCGACGCCGAGCGCTACCGGCGGCTGCACGTGATCGTCGGCGACTCCAACATGTCCGAGGTGACCACCCTGCTCAAGGTGGGGGCGGCCAACCTGGTGCTGGAGATGGTCGAGCAGGGCGTGCAGTTCCGGGACTTCAGCCTGGACAACCCCATCCGCGCCATCCGCGAGATCAGCCACGACCTCACCGGGCGCCGCACCGTGCGGCTGGCGGGCGGCCGGGAGGCGTCGGCGCTGGACATCCAGCGCGAGTACCACAGCCGGGCCGTGGACCACGTCGCGCGGCGCGGTTCGGACCCGATGTCCGAGCGGATCCTGGAGCTGTGGGGCCGCGCGCTCGACGCCGTCGAGCAGGAGGACTACTCGCTGATCGACCGGGAGATCGATTGGGCCATCAAGCTGCGGCTGCTCGAGCGCTACCGGAGCAAGCACGGGCTGGAGCTGTCCAGCCCGCGCATCGCCCAGCTCGACCTCGCCTACCACGACATCCGTCGCGGGCGCGGGCTGTTCGACATGCTGCAGCGCAAGGACCTGGTCGACCGGGCCACCGAGGACGGGGAGATCGAGGCCGCCAAGGACACGCCCCCGCAGAGCACCCGGGCGAAGCTGCGCGGCGACTTCATCGCCGCCGCGCAGGCCGCCGGGCGCGACTTCACGGTGGACTGGGTGCACCTCAAGCTCAACGACCAGGCCCAGCGGACCGTGCTGTGCAAGGACCCGTTCCGGGCCGTCGACGAGCGGGTCGAGCGGTTGATCAACTCGCTGTAGCCGGGCTCCGCGCGTCCCGCTCCTCGGGGAGCGGGACGCGCGCGCTCAGCTCTGCGGCGCCTGGCCGGTCGGGCGGATCGTCAGCTCGTTGACGTCGACCGTCTTGGGCTGGCTCAAGGCGTAGAGGATGCCCCGGGCGATGTCGTCGGCGTGGAGTTTGGGGACGTCGTTGCGGTCGGCGGTCATGTCGGTCTCGACCATGCCGGGCTGCACCAGGGTGACCCGGACGCCGGTGCCCACGCACTCGGCGCGGATGTTCTGGGCCATCCCGGTCACCGCCCACTTGGTGGCGGAGTAGAGGTTGCCCGGGCGGATGCCGCGGCCTGCGTTGGACCCGGTCAGCACGAGGTGCCCGCCGCTGCGGACCAGGGCGGGCAGGGCGGCCCTGGCGGTGATGGCCGCGCCGTAGACGTTGGTGAGGACCATGTCCCGCCACTGGTCGGGTTCGGCGCCCTCGTTGCCCAGGAACGAGGTGGGCACGCTCGTGCCCGCGTTGGCCAGGACCGTGTCGAGCGAGCCGTAGCGCTGTTCGGTGCTGGTCACGGCCTCGGTCAGGCTCGTGTAGTCGGTGACGTCGCAGGGCAGCGCGATGGCCTTGTCCGAGCCGAGCTCGTCGACCAGGCCGGACAGGGCGTCGGTGTCGCGGGCCAGCACGGCCAGTCGGTATCCCTCGGCGGCGGCGAGGCGGGCGGTTGCGGCGCCGATGCCGCGCGAGGCACCGGTGATCATCAACACGGGCATGCCCCTCAGCGTAGGCACCCGAACGCACCGTGAACGACTTCCGCACCAACGATGACTTCAGCGCCGACCGAAACCAATGGGCGAGAACCACCTGCGCGAAAACTGCGGCGCCCGCCCAGGAGGAGCGCTAGCGTGGTCGTATTCGAATGGGTGTTCTGGCGACGACACGCCGGTACCCGAACTCATGATCGAATGCCTTGGGGCTAGAGTTTCGGAGTGGCCACTGTGCGTGCTGAACGCTTGGTGAACTTGGTGCTCTGCCTGCTGTCGACCCGCCAGTACCTCACCGCAGAGCGGATCCGGCATATCGTCGCGGGCTACGCCGACGCGCCCTCGGACGAGGCGTTCTTCCGGACCTTCGAGCGCGACAAGGCCGAACTGCGAGACCTGGGGATCCCACTCGAGACCGGCCGCAACTCGGCCTTCGACAGCGCGGACGGGTACCGCATCGCCCGGCGCGACTACGAGCTCGGCGACATCGACCTGGAGCCCGACGAGGCCGCCGCCGTGGCGCTCGCGGTGCGGCTGTGGGACTCGCCGGAGTTCACCTCCGCCGCCCAGGGCGCGCTGCTCAAGCTGCGCGCCGCCGGAGTCGACGTGGACGAGCGCGCCTCGGCGGCCGTGGAGCCCAAGGTGCGCACCAGCGAACCCGCCTTCGGAGTCCTGCACTCGGCGGTGCAGGACGGGCGCGTCGTGGAGTTCGACTACCGGCGACCCAGCAGCGCCGAGGTCCGGCACCGCACCGTCGAACCCTGGGGGGTGGTGTCGTGGCGCGGGCGCTGGTACGTCGTCGGCCACGACCGCGACCGGCAGGCTCCGCGCTGCTTCCGGCTCTCCCGCATCCAGGGGCAGGTCGAGGTGGTCGGCAAGAGCGGCGTAGTGCAGCGCCCGCCGGAGGTGGACCTGCTGAGGATGGTCGCGGGCGAGCAGCGCGACCCGCCGCCACCCACCCCGTCGCGGGTGTGGGTCGCCGACGGGCGCGCGCACGGCGTGCGCCGCTTCGGCAAGAGCGTCGAGCGCATGGAGCTCGACGGCGATCCCGGCGAGGTGCTGGAGCTGGACGTGAAGTACCCGGAGTCGGCGGCGAGCTGGCTGGCCGGCTACGGACCCGACGTCGCCGTGCTGCAGCCCGACACGCTGCGCAAGGCCGTCAACGAGATCCACCTGGACGCGGCGGGGGAGGAGCAGCGATGACCAGCGCGACGCAACGCCTGCCGCGGCTGCTGGCCCTGGTGCCCTACCTGCTCAGCCGGCCCGGCATCCCCATCGCCGACGCCGCCGCCGACTTCGGCGTCACGCCGCAGCAGCTGCGCAAGGACCTGGAGCTGCTGTGGATGTGCGGGCTGCCCGGCTACGGGCCCGGCGACCTGATCGACCTGTCCTTCGACAGCGACTCGATCACCGTCACCTACGACGCCGGGATGCGCCGCCCGCTGCGGCTGACCGCCTCCGAGGCGACCTCGCTGCTGGTGGCGCTGCGGGCGCTGGCGGAGACGCCGGGCGTGCCCGACTCCGACGCGGTGCAGCGCACGCTGGCCAAGGTGGAGAACGCGGTCGGCAAGGCCCGCCCGTCGGGCGTGGTGATCGGCCTCGGCGCTGAGGAAGCGGTCGATCCCGACGTCCGCCGGTCGGTCCAATCCGCTGCGACCGGCGGCAAAGCGTTGCGGATCCGTTACTACACCGCCTCGCGCGACGAGATCAGCGAGCGCACGGTCGACCCGATGCGGTTGTTGCTGGTCGACGGCCGCAGCTACCTGGAGGCGTGGTGCCGCAGCGCGCGCGGCGTGCGGATGTTCCGGCTGGACCGCATCGACGACGCGCGGCAGCTCGACGAACCCGCGCAGCCGCCCTCGGAAGCCGAACCCACCGACGTTTCCGCAGGTCTGTTCCAGCCCGCCCCCGACCAGCGGGTGGCCGAGCTGGAGCTGGAGCCCGACGTGCGCTGGGTCGCCGAGTACTACCAGGTCGACGAGGTCACCGAGCTTCCCGGCGGACGCGCGCGGGTGCGGATGCGCTACGCCGACCACGCGTGGATGGCCAGGCTGCTGCTCGGCCTCGGCGGGCAGGCGACGGTGCTCAGCCCGGCGGAGCTGGGGAGTGACGTGCGTCAAAGAGCCAACGCCGCGTTGAGGCGGACCCGTCACCTTCCGTCAACCTGAGCCCGATACGGTGAACCACGTGCCGTTCGTCTGGACTCTCGTGCTGCTGGCTGCAGGCCTCGTCCTGCTGGTGTTCCTGCTGATCAGGGCCCTGTTGGAGGTACGCCGCTTTCAGCGCGTGCAGCGGAGCGCGGCCCACGATCTCGCCGATCGCCGCGGAATGGTCAAGGCGCGGGTGGCAGGCCTGAAGGTGGCGATCTCGCAGCGCCGCCGCGGTTGACGAGAAGGCGAAACGGCCCTATTTGCCGACCCCTGCCCCGCGTACCATTGGCGCCTAGCAGGGACATCACGAAAGGTTGTGTACGGATGGGTTTGCCAGGTGGCTGGGAGCTGATCCTCATCGTCTTGGTTCTGGTGCTGCTGTTCGGCGCCACCAAGCTCCCGCAGATGGCCCGTTCTCTGGGACAGTCCGCTCGGGTGTTCAAGGCTGAGGCGCGCGGCATGAAGGCCGACGAGGAAGCTGCGAAGAAGGCTCAGTCCGAGAAGGAGCAGAAGCCCGAGCTGACGGCGGGTGAGCCGAGTGCTCCGCCGGCGACCTCGCCCGTCGAGGACAAGCAGCAGAACGAACAGAAGAACTGACTGAGGACGGGGCTAACGAAGTGGGTGCCAGTCCACTGCGTCGCCTGAACCCGTTCCGGGATGATCGCCGTCGGTGGGGACGCAGGCACAACCCCGACGGCACCATGACGATCATCGACCACCTCTTCGAGCTGCGCTACCGGCTCGGGGTGGCCGTGACGTTCGTGATCATCGGGGCCATCCTCGGGTTCATCTGGTTTTCCAGCGCGCCGTTCGGGTGGCCGACGCTCGGTGACGTGCTGCTCGGGCCCTACTGCGCGCTGCCGGTGGAGCAGCGCCTGAGCCCGAACGGCACCTGCCAGCTGCTGCAGACCGAGCCGTTCGAGATCTTCATGCTGCGCATGAAGGTCGGCCTGTCCGTCGGTGCGATCCTCTTCAGCCCGGTGTGGCTGTACCAGCTGTGGGCGTTCATCACGCCCGGGCTCTACGCCAAGGAGCGCAAGTTCGCCCGCACCTTCGTGTTCTTCGCGACGATCCTGTTCGTCGCGGGCGCGGTGCTGGCCTACTACATCGTCCCCGAGGCGCTGAGCTTCATGGCGGGCTTCGGTGGCGAGGCGTTCTTCACCGCGCTCACCGGTGGCAAGTACATCAACTTCATGTTGCTGCTGCTGGTGATCTTCGGTGTGAGCTTCGAGCTGCCGCTGATCCTGGTGATGCTCAACCGCGCGGGCGTCGTCACCTACGAGAAGCTCCGCCAGTGGTGGCGGGGGCTGGTGTTCGCGCTGTTCGTGTTCGCCGCGATCGCCACGCCCGGTCAGGACCCGTTCTCGATGCTGGCGCTGTCGGCGGCCCTGTCGCTGCTGTTCCTGCTGGCGGCGCTGATCTGCCGCTCGCACGACCGGCGCAAGGCCAAGAAGCTGGCCGCGGAGGGGCTGACCGGTGTCGGGCTCGACGAGGCCTCGGAGATCGACCCGCTGGCATCGAAGCTGGACACGACCCCGTCGGCGCCGCCGAAGCACGACGGCATCACCTGACGATCGGCTCTGGCCAAGCGGGCTGCACGTGGGCTTAGATGCATCCTCATGCGTTGCGTCCTGGTGATCAATCCCGCGGCCGGTGGTGGTCTTTCCGCGAAGGTGGTCGGTGAGCTCACCGACCACCTTCGCGCTGTGTGCGAGGTGCGGACGGTGATCGCCACCGACCCGGCCGGCACCGAGTCCGCCGTGCGGCGCGCGGTGGAGGACCACGCCGACGTGCTGGCCGTGGTCGGCGGCGACGGCATCGCGCACCTGGCCGTGCAGGCCTGCGCGGAGTCGGCGACCGCGCTGGCGATCATCCCGGCCGGTACCGGCAACGACCTGGCCCGGAGCCTGGGGATCCCGCGCGAGCCGGTGGCCGCCGCGCTAGCCGCGGCCAAGGCCATCTCCACCGGCGCCAGGCGCCACGTCGACCTGGGCAAGGTCGCGGGCACCGGCTGGTTCGCGACGGTGCTGTGCGCGGGTTTCGACGCGAAGGTCAACGCCCGGGCCAACCGGATGCGCTGGCCGCGTGGGCAGCGCCGCTACGACATCGCGCTGGTCAGGGAGTTGATCGGGCTGCGGAGCCGGTCGGTGCGGCTGGAGACCGAGCACGGTGTGCTCGACACCGAGGCCACGCTGATCGCGGTCGGCAACACCCGCTGGTACGGCGGTGGGGTCCCGATCTGCCCGGACGCGCTCGACGACGACGGCCTGTTCGACGTGACCGTGGTCGGCCGGGTGCCGCGCCGGGAGCTGCTGCGGATCCTGCCGAGGCTGCGCACCGGGCGGCACGTGGACCACCCCGCGGTGACCACGCTGCGCGCCAAGTCGGTGCGGCTCGGGGGTGACAACGGGTGGCTGGCTTACGCCGACGGCGAACCCCAGGCCAGGTTGCCCCTGACGATCCGCTGCACGCCAGGCGCACTGAGCGTGGCCTGCACACCAACACACGGGTGAGAGCGGTTCGGCTGAGACACCGGTCGGTGGGATGTGAAAACCTTGGGGTGTGGCTGCCAGCCGTTCCAACCCGACCAAGCTCTCGCCGGCCGATGCGTACGCGGCGCACTCCCGCCGCAGCGCCCATCCGAAACTGGCCGAGTTCATCGCGGAGCTGTCCTTCGAACTAGACCCCTTCCAGCTGACCGGATGCCAGGCGCTGGAAGCCGGCAGAGGTGTGCTGGTGTGCGCGCCCACCGGTGCGGGCAAGACCGTGGTGGGCGAGTTCGCCGTGCACCTGGCGCTGTCGGAGGGGCGCCGCTGCTTCTACACGACGCCGATCAAGGCGCTGTCCAACCAGAAGTTCGCCGACCTGTGCCAGCGGTACGGCGATGACGCGGTCGGGCTGCTGACCGGCGACACCTCGATCAACGGCGACGCCCAGGTGGTCGTGATGACCACCGAGGTGCTGCGCAACATGCTCTACGCCGGTTCGCGCGGGCTCGACCACCTCGGGTACGTGGTGATGGACGAGGTCCACTACCTGGCGGACCGGTTCCGGGGCGCGGTGTGGGAGGAAGTGATCCTGCACCTGCCGGACTACGTGCAGGTCGCGAGCCTGTCGGCGACGGTCAGCAACGCCGAGGAGTTCGGCGAGTGGCTGCAGGAGGTGCGCGGCGACACCACGATCGTGGTCGACGAGCACCGGCCGGTGCCGTTGTGGCAGCACATGCAGGTCGGGCCCCGGATGTTCGACCTGTTCGGCGGTGAGACCGACGACCACGAGCTGAGCATCAACCCGCAGCTGCTGCGGCACACCCAGCAGCTGGCCCGCACCCACCTGCCCTACGGGGGCCGGCGCGGTGGGCCGCCGCAGAAGCGCAAGGGGCCGCGTCCGCCGCGGTTCGCCCCGCCGTCCCGGCTGGAGATGCTGACCAGCCTCGACGCGGCCGGGCTGCTGCCGGCGATCGTGTTCATCTTCAGCCGCAACGGCTGCGACCAGGCGGTGGCGCAGTGCGTGCGGGCCGGGCTGCGGCTGACCACCGAGTCCGAGGTCGAGGAGATCCGCGAGGTCATCGACGAGCGCACCGCCAACCTGCCTGATTCCGACCTCGGGGTGCTCGGGTTCTGGGAGTGGCGGGAGGCGCTGGAGCGGGGTCTGGCCGCGCACCACGCCGGGCTGCTGCCCGCGTTCAAGGAGACCGTCGAGGAGCTGTTCGTGCGCGGCCTGGTCAAGGCCGTGTTCGCCACCGAGACGCTGGCGCTGGGCATCAACATGCCTGCGCGCACGGTGGTGCTGGAGCGGCTGGTGAAGTTCAACGGCGAGTCGCACGTGGACCTCAGCCCCGGCGAGTACACGCAGCTCACCGGCCGCGCCGGGCGGCGCGGCATCGACATCGAGGGCCACGCGGTCGTGGTGTGGCAGCCGGGTGTGGACCCCAAGCAGGTCGCCGGTCTGGCCTCGACCCGCACCTACCCGCTGCGCTCGTCGTTCCGGCCCGGCTACAACATGGCGGTCAACCTGGTGCAGCGCGTCGGCCAGGACGCCGCGCGGGACCTGCTGGAGCAGTCCTTCGCGCAGTTCCAGGCCGACCGGTCGGTGGTGGGGCTCTCGCGCCGGGTGGAGCGCAACGCCGAGGCGCTGGCGGGCTACACCGAGGCGATGGAGTGCCACCTGGGCGACTTCGCCGAGTACTTCGACCTGCGGCGCCGCATCTCCGAGCGGGAGAAGGCGCTGGCCAGGCAGAACCGGCAGTCGCGTCGGGCGGAGGCGGCCAAGTCGCTGGAGAAGCTGCGCAAGGGCGACGTGATCGCGGTGCCCGCGGGGCGGCGGTCCGGGCTGGCGGTGGTGATCGACCCGGGCCTGGAGCCGATGGGCGAACCGCGTCCGCTGGTGGTGACCGAGGACCGCTGGTCGGGGCGCCTGTCGGTCGCCGACTTCACCTCGCCGGTGGAGGCGCTGGGCAAGATCAAGCTGCCCAAGCACGTCGACACCCGCTCGCCGAAGTCGCGCCGGGACCTGGCGTCCTCGCTGCGCAACACCGGGTTGAGCTCGTCGGGCGGGCGCGGGCGCAAGCGCTCGGACGCCAGCGACGACGCCGAGCTGGCGAGCCTGCGGCGGGCGTTGAAGGCGCACCCCTGCCACGGCTGCGACGAGCGGGAGGCGCACGCGCGCTGGGCGGAGCGCTACGAGCGGCTGCGCGGCGAGAACGAGAACCTGCGGCGCAAGGTCAGCAGCACCACGCACTCGCTGGCCCGCTCGTTCGACCGGATCGTGGCGCTGCTGACCGAGCGCGACTACCTGCCCGCGCCGGGCGGCAAGCCCGGTGACGAGGCGCCGGACGAGGCCGAGACGCAGGCCGGGCAGGTCACCGAGCACGGGCGGCGGTTGTCCCGGCTCTACAGCGAGTCCGACCTGTTGGCCGCCGAGTGCCTGCGGGTGGGGACCTGGAAGGGCCTCGGTGCGGCTGAGCTCGCGGCGGTGGTGTCCTCGCTGGTCTACGAGTCGCGCCGGGAAGGTCCGGCGCCGCAGGTGCCAGCCGGGCCGATCACCGAGGCGCTGACCTCCACCTGGCAGTTGTGGGCGGAGCTGGAGGACGACGAGCGGCGGCACAAGCTCAACCGCACCCGCGAGCCCGATGCCGGGTTCGCCTGGCCGGTGTTCCGGTGGGCGCGCGGCGAGTCGCTGGAGAAGGTGCTGACCGCGGCCGAGTCCGCGGGCAACGAGCTCTCGGCCGGTGATTTCGTGCGCTGGTGCCGTCAGGTGATCGACCTGCTGGACCAGATCCGGGACGTGATGGGCACCAAGGACCAGGTCGGGTCGGCGGCGGCGAAGGCCGTCACCGCGATCCGCCGCGGTGTGGTGGCCGCCGGTGGGGTGTGACCCGGTTGTGGTTGGATCACTGAAAGTCGGCCGCGCCAGCTGAATTCATCCGGAGGTGTAGATGTCGTCCCCCTACGGCCCGCCAGGGGGTTACCCCCAGTGGGGGCAGCAGCCCCAGGGGCCGGGGTATCCGCAGCCGGGTGGTCACCAGCAGCCGCTCGCCCCGCAGCAGATCCCGCCGCAGCCGATCCGGCAGCCGGTGCAGCAGCAGCCGATCCAGCAGCCCCAGTACGGCCAGCAGCCCTCCGGCTACGGCCAGCCGCAGCCGTACTACCCGTCGCCGGGCGGTTTCGGGTTCCCGGCGGCTCCGCAGCGGCGGACCCGTTCGAAGCTGCCGTGGATCCTCGCCGGCTCGGGCGTGCTGGTGGTGCTCGCCGTGGTGCTGGTGCTCGGTTTCGCGGCCCCAGGGTTCTTCGTGCGCCCGGTGTTCGACGCCGCCAGCGTCGAGAAGGGCGTCGCGCAAACGCTCAAGGGCTCCTACAACATCGCCGGTGTCGGCCCGGTGACCTGCCCGGACGGGCAGCCGGTCGAGGTCCGGCACCGCTTCGACTGCCAGGTGCAGATCAACGGCGCGAGCAAGGTCGTCACCGTCACGGTCAAGAACGACGAGGGCGTCTACGAGGTCGGCCACCCGAAGTGACCTCGTGGACCGGGCGCTCCGACGCCGGGCAACCGCCCGCTGCGGAGGGGTGGGCCCGGCTCTCGCCTCGGCAGGACTCGTGGTCCTAGCCCGTGAGGGCGGTGATGAGGCGGTCGATGCTGGCGCCGAGGCCCCACCGGGACTGCAGGTCGCGCAGCCGGTCGAGGTCGGGTTCGGCGGGCAGGGCGTCGGATTCGCGGTCCATGACCACCGGGGCGTCCCGGACGACGTTGACCACCGACGGGGCCGCCGCCAGGTACTCGGCGGACTCGGCGAGCTTGGTGCGGATCCGCGAGGTCAGGCGGGCATCGCCGTCGGCGGCGGCGCGCAGCAGCGCCTCCAGCGAGCCGAACTGGGTGATCAGCTTGGCCGCGGTCTTCTCGCCGATGCCGGCCACGCCGGGCAGCCCGTCGGACGGGTCGCCGCGCAGCACCGCCATCTCCGCGTAGTCGGCGCCCGCCCGCTGCGGGCTCAGCGCGTACTTCTCCGCCAGCTCCTCCGGGCCGCAGTCCTGCGCCTTGGCCAGGCCCGCGCCGATGTAGATCACCCGCACCTGCGGCTCGGCGCGCACCAGCTGGAACAGGTCGCGGTCGCCGGTGACGACCTCCACCGGGTCGGTGCGCTCGCGGTCGGCCAGCGCGCCGATGACGTCGTCGGCCTCGAACCCCTCGGCCTCGGCGGTGGTGATCCTGGCGGCGTTGAGCACCTCGAGGATCACCGGGATCTGCGGTGACAGCGTGTCGGGCACGTCCTCGGCGTCCGGGTCCGCTGGGTCCGCGGCCTCGACGGCGACGCGGTGCGTCTTGTAGGACGGCAGGGCGTCCACCCGGAACTGCGGGCGCCAGTCGTTGTCCAAGCACGCCACCAGTCGCGACGGCCGACGATCGGTGATCAGCTTCGCGAGCATGTCGCAGAAGCCGCGCACCGAGTTCACCGGCGTGCCATCAGGAGCGGTCAGCGAGTCGGGCAGCGCGTAGAACGAGCGAAACCACAACCCGGCCGAATCGACGAGCATCAGAGGTCCGGTCACGGGTCCAGCTTGACACGTCCTGATCGGACCACGCGCCCGACCTGCCGATCCGATCAACCGTCCAGGGCGGCTCGGGCGCGGTCGCGGGCCTGCGCGGCGCCGGGGGCGGTCACGGCCTGCTGGGCGGCCCGCTGCCAGTCGGCCAGCGAGTGCTCGGCCAGCGCCGCACCGACGGCGGGCAGCGCCGCCGAGGTCATCGACAGGCTGCTCACGCCCAGACCGACGAGGACTCCGGCCAGCAGCGGGTCGGCGGCGGCCTCACCGCACACGCCCACCGGCTTGCCCAGCGTGCCGGACGCTTCGCCCAGCAGCGCGATCAGCCGGAGCAGCGCGGGTTGCCACGGGTCGTTGAGGGCGGCCAGCGCACCGGTCATCCGGTCGGCGGCGCAGGTGTACTGCGCCAGGTCGTTGGTGCCGATGCTGGCGAAGTCCACTTCGGCCAGCAGCTGCTCGGCGCACAGCGCGGCGGCGGGGGTTTCGACCATGACCCCGACGCGGTCAGCTCCGGCGGCGCGGGCGCGCTCGGCGAACCACGCGGCCTCGGCCGGGGTCGCGACCATCGGGGCCATCACCGACACCTCGGCTCCGGTGTCCCCGGCCGCCGCGACGATGGCGGCCAGCTGCCGGTCCAGCAGCTCCGGCCGGTCGAAGGCGACCCGGAGGCCGCGCACGCCCAGCGCGGGGTTGGGTTCGGCGGAGATGTCCAGGAACGGCAGCGGTTTGTCCGCTCCGGCGTCGAGAGTGCGCACCACGACGGGCTTTCCGGCGAAGGGGCGCAGCACCGCGGCGTAGGACTCGCGCTGCTGGGCTTCGGAGGGTTCGGTCGTGGCGTCCAGAAAGCAGAACTCGGTGCGGAACAACCCCGAGCCCTGGGCTCCCGCTTCGAGGGCCTTCGCGGCGTCGGTGGCGGAGCCGACGTTGGCGAGCAGCTTCACCGCGTGCCCGTCCGCGGTCGTCCCGGTGCCGTGCCAGCGGTTCTCGGCGTGAGCTGCCGCAGCGGGCTCGATGCTCTCCGCGAGGAGTTCGACCGTGCCCGTCGAGCCGTCGACCCGGGCTCCGGCCGCCCCGGCGGCCAGCGCGCCGCGCGCGGCGACCACGGCGGGGATGCCCAGGGCCCTGGCCAGGATCGCGGTGTGGCTGGTCGGGCCGCCCTCCTCGGTGACCAGCGCGAGCACCATCTCGGGGTCGAGGTCGGCGGTGTCGGCCGGTGCCAGGTCGCGGGAGATCAGCACGCTCGGCGTGGTCGTGGTGGGAACGCCGACGGCTGCGAGGCCGGAGAGCTCGGCGATGATCCGGTCGCGCACGTCCTCGACGTCGCGGACGCGTTCGGCCAGGTAGCCGCCCGCTGCGGCCAGCGCGTCGGCGAACTGGGCGGCGGACTCGAACACCGCGCGGGCAGCGGGCAGCCGCCGGTCGACGACGGCCTTCTCGGCCGCCGAGAGCAGAGCCGGATCGGTGGCCATCGCTGCGGTGACCTCGAGGACGGCCCGGGCCTCGCCGCTCGCGTTCGCGGCGCGGTCGCGCAGGTGCCGGGCGACCTCCTGCGCGGCCGGGTGGATCCGCGCGGACTCGGCCACCGGGTCGGCGGGCTCGGGCTCGCGAGCGGGCTCGGGCAACCGGTCATGAACCAACATGACCGGGCCGGCCGCTCGGCCAGGACTGACACCGACTCCTCGTAGCGTTGACATGCACCGCTCCCTACCGCGCCGAACTTCTTCCTCGTGTTGCCGAGGCCTTGACAATATGACAACAAGGGGCACAATCAGGCAACACCAAACAGCAACCGGAGGAAAACGGGCATGTACGGGGCGGAGCGCCAGCAGCTGCTGGCGCAGCGGGCACGGCAGGACGGGCGCATCGACGTCACCGCCGCCGCGGCCGAGTTCGAGGTGGCACCCGAGACGATCCGCCGCGACCTCGCCGCGCTGGAACGGCAAGGGCTGCTGCGACGCGTCTACGGGGGAGCCATCGCCGTGGAGCGGCACGACTTCGAGCCCGGCGTCCCGCTGCGCGACCAGACCAACGCCGAGGAGAAGGAACGCATCGCCAAGGCCGCGTTGGACCAGGTCCCGGCCCGGGGCACCGTGCTGCTCGACGGCGGGACCACCACCGCCAAGCTCGCCGCGCTGCTGCCCACCGACCGGGAACTGACCGTGGTCACCAACTCGCTGCCCGCGGCGAACCAGCTGGCCGCCCGCAACAACGCCAACGTGCACCTGCTCGGTGGCCGGGTGCGCGGCACGACGCTGGCCACCGTCGACTCCTGGGCGCTGGACGTGCTGCGGCTGCTGACCGTGGACGTCGGGTTCTTCGGCACCAACGGCTTCTCCGCCGCGCGCGGCTGCACCACGCCCGATCCCGCCGAGTCGGCGGTGAAGTCGGCGATGATCGCCGCGTGCCGCAAGCGCGTGCTGCTGGCCGACCACAGCAAGTACGGCGACGACCAGTTCAGCCGGTTCGCCGAGCTGTCCGAGATCGACCAGGTGATCACCGACGACGGCCTCGACCAGGCCGCGGTCGACGAGCTCGAGCGGATCGAGGCGGAGGTGGTGCTGGCGTGATCGTGACCGTGACGCCCAACCCCAGCCTGGACCGCACCGTCCAGGTCGACCAGGTCAGCCCCGGCGAGGTGCACCGGGCCAAGCGGGTCCAGCTCGATCCGGGCGGCAAGGGCGTGAACGTCGCCCGTGCGTTGGCAGCAGCGGGCGTGCCCACCTTGGCCGTGCTGCCCTCCGGAGGCGCCGAAGGCGCGCGGCTGGCCGAACTGCTGGCCCCCGAAGCGGTCCCGGTGGTCGAGGTCCCGGTGCACGCCCCGACCCGCAGCAACATCGCGGTCGTGGAGTCCGACGGCACCACCAGCAAGTTCAACGAACCCGGGCCGCGGCTCAGCGAGGCCGAGGTGGCCGCGCTGGAGACCGCGGTGATCGAGCTCGCCGGGCGCGCCAAATGGCTGGTGACCTGCGGCAGCCTGCCCGACGGGTGCCCGCCGGACCTGCACGCCCGGCTCGTCGGCGCGGCCCGCGCCGCGGGCACCCGGGTCGCGGTGGACGCCTCCGGCCAGCCGCTGGCGCTGGCGTGCCGGGCGGCACCCGACCTGATCAAACCGAACCTCGCCGAACTCGCCGAACTGGCGGGCGGCCCGCTGCGCGACCTCGGGGACGTGCTCGACGTCGCCCACGGGCTGCGGGCAGGAGGTGTGGGCACCGTGCTGGTCAGCCTCGGCAGGCTGGGCGCGGTGCTGGTGAGCGCGACCGGTGAGCGCTTCGCGACGAGCACCGCCACCGAGGTGCGCAGCACCGTCGGAGCCGGTGACGCGATGCTCGCCGGATTCCTGCGCGAAAGCGCGGCCGAGGAGGCGGCGTTGCGCAGCGCCGTCGCGTACGGAACGGCCGCGGTCGGGCTCGCGGGAAGCCGCATGCCCGGCCTGAGCGACGTCCACCCGCAGCGAGTTCGGGTGGACGCAGTGGACAGAACAGTGAGCCTCAGCGGAGTGGCTGCATGACTACCGAACTGATCACCCGGGACCTCGTCGAGCTGGACCTGCCCGGAACCGACCGCACCACTGCGGTCCGCGCGCTGGCGACACGGCTCGTGGACGCCGGGCGCGTCACCGACCTGGAGACCTTCCTGGCCGACGTCGACGCCCGCGAAGCCCAGATGCCCACCGGCCTGGAGGGCGGGATCGGCATCCCGCACTGCCGCTCCACCGCGGTGACCGCGCCGTCGCTGGCCTTCGGCCGCAGCAGCGCGGGCGTCGACTTCGGAGCCGAGGACGGCCCCGCCAAGCTGATCTTCCTGATCGCCGCGCCGGAAGGCGGCGGCGAGGAGCACATGACCGTGCTGGCCGCCCTCGCACGCCGACTGGTGCGCGCGGAGTTCAAGAAGACCCTGGCCGAGACCACCGACCCGGCGGCGCTGGCCGCCTACATCAGCGAGGAGGTCGCGTCGTGAAGTACGTGGCCATTACCGCCTGCCCGACCGGCATCGCGCACACCTACATGGCCGCCGAAGCCCTGGAGCAGGCGGCCCAGGACGCCGGCGAGGAGCTGAAGGTCGAAACCCAGGGCTCGGCCGGCTCGACCCCGCTGTCCGATGAGGACATCCGCAGCGCCGACGCGGTGATCTTCGCCGTCGACGTCGGCGTGCGGGACCGGGAGCGCTTCGCGGGCAAGCCGATCGTCGAAGCGCCCGTCAAGCAGGCCATCAACGACGCCGCCGGGCTCCTCCAGCGCGCGGCCGAGGCCGCCCGGCAGCCCGTCGCGGACGCCGGTGACGCAGCGGCGGAGACCGCGGAACCCGCGCTGGCCAGCAAGGTCACCGCAGGTGCCGGGTTCGGCAATCGGCTGCGGCAGTGGCTGATGACCGGCGTGAGCTACATGATCCCGTTCGTCGCGGCGGGCGGTCTGCTGATCGCGCTGAGCTTCGCGCTCGGCGGGTACCAGATCACCGACGCGCCACCGGTCACCGAGCAGTTCGACGCGGCCAGCCTGGTCTCCTGGGCGGCGCTGGCCAACCAGATCGGATCGGCGGCCTTCGAGTTCCTGGTGCCGGTGCTGGCCGGGTTCATCGCGTTCGCCATCGCCGACCGGCCCGCGATCGCACCCGGGTTCGTCGGCGGGGCCATCGCCGTGACCGTCGGTGCGGGCTTCCTCGGCGGACTCGTCGCGGGCCTGCTGGCCGGTGCGGTCATCGCCGGGCTCAAGACGGTCAAGGTCCCGCGCGGCATCGCCGGGATCATGCCGGTGGTGGTGCTGCCGCTGCTGGGCACGCTCGTGGTCGGGGCGTTGATGTTCGTGGTCGTCGGCAAGCCGATCGCGCTGGCCATGACCGCGCTCACCGACTGGCTGACCGGGCTCTCCGGTGCCAACGCGGCCCTGCTCGGCGCGCTGCTGGGCGCGATGATCGCCTTCGACATGGGCGGGCCGATCAACAAGGTCGCCTACACCTTCGCCGTCGGCGGCCTGAGCATCGGCAGCACGACCTCGCTGGAGATCATGGCCGCGGTGATGGCCGCGGGCATGGTGCCGCCGCTGGCGCTGGCCCTGGCCTCCGCCGTGCGCGGCAGGCTGTTCACCCCGGCCGAGCGGGCCAACGGCCGCACCGCGTGGCTGCTCGGCGCCTCGTTCATCACCGAGGGCGCCATCCCGTTCGCCGCCGCCGATCCGCTGCGGATCATCCCGTCCACGGTGATCGGCGCGGCCACCACGGGTGCGCTGTCGATGAGCTTCGGCGCCACGCTGCGCGCCCCGCACGGCGGCATCTTCGTGACCCCGCTGGTGGGCAACCCGCTGCCGTACCTGGCGGCGATCGTGATCGGCGTCGTCGTGTCCGCCGCCGCGGTGCTGGTGGCCAAGCAGATCGGCCGGCCCGCGGGCGAACCCGCCGCCGAGCAGACCGCCGAGCGCACCGCCGCCGTCGCCGCCTGATCCCGCGAGAACCACCGCACCACAACGACTCCCGAGAGGAACCCGCATGCAACGCCGCGTCCGCATCGCCGCCTCCGTCGGCCTGCACGCCCGCCCCGCCGCCCTGTTCGCCCAGGCCGCGGCCGCCAAGCCCGAGCCCGTCACGATCGCGAAGGTCGTCGACGGAGTGGCGGGTGAACCGGTCGACGCGGCCAGCGTCCTCGGCGTGATGGGCCTCGGCGCGCACCACGACGAGGAGGTCGAGCTGACCTGCACCGACCAGGCCGCGCTCGACGAACTGGCGGCACTGCTGGAGCAGGACCTGGACAAGACCCCGGCCTGACCGGAACCGGGCGCGCACCAACGACTTCCGCCACCGCGCCAACGACGTCGGGGTGGCGGAAGCTGCCTGCCGGCAGCACTCGAAGGCAACGGAAACTGGAGCGAAGGAGCACCAGTGCGATCACGAACCGACCTTCCCGACCTGCCACGACGCCGATTCCTCATCAGCACCGGAGCCCTGCTCGGCCTGGGCGCGCTCGGTGGCCTGACCACGCCCGGCCGGGCCATCGCGGGCGAAACACCGCACTGGCGTCCGGCCGTGCGCTTCGCCCCCGAGCGCAACTGGATCAACGACCCCAACGGCCTGGTCTTCTTCGACGGCGAGTACCACCTGTTCTGCCAGCACAACCCGTCCGGTGACCAGTGGGGCAACATGTCCTGGCTGCACGCGGTGAGCACCGACCTCGTGCGCTGGCAGGAACTCCCGGTCGCGCTGGAACCCGACGAGCTCGGCGCGATCTTCTCCGGCAGCGCCGTCGTCGACCACCACGACACCAGCGGGTTCTTCGGCGGGAAGCCCGGGCTGGTGGCGCTCTACACCAGCGCGGGCGACAGCCAGCAGCAGAGCCTCGCCCACAGCAGCGACCGCGGCCGCACCTGGACCAAGTACGACGGCAACCCGGTGATCCCGAACCCCGGGATCGCGGACTTCCGCGACCCCAAGGTCTTCTGGCACGAGCCGACCGGCCGCTGGGTGCTGCTCCTCGCCGCGGGCGACCGCATCCAGATCTACGGTTCGCCGAACCTGCGGGACTGGGAGCAGCTCAGCGAGTTCGGCGCCGAACGCGGCGCGCACGGCGGCGTGTGGGAATGCCCCGACCTGTTCGAACTGCCCGTTGACGGTGATCCCGCCCGCACGCGGTGGGTGATGATCGTGAGCATCAACCCGGGCGGTCCTGCGGGCGGTTCCGCGACCCAGTACTTCATCGGTGACTTCGACGGCACGACCTTCACCGCCGAGGGGCCCGCCGACGAGGTCCGGTGGGCCGACCGGGGTGCCGACTTCTACGCCCCGCAGTCGTTCTCCGACGTGCCCGACGGCCGACGGCTGTGGCTGGGGTGGACCAGCAACTGGGACTACGCCGCGGCGATCCCCACCTCGCCGTGGCGGGGCATGATGAGCACACCGCGCGAGCTGGGCCTCACCGACGCCGCGGGTGGGGTGCAACTCGTGCAACGGCCGGTGGCGGAGCTGTCTGATGTCCGGGCCAACCGGCGGGCCTGGGGCGGGGTGCTCACCGACGGCTCCGACGTGGAGTTCCGGGGTAGCGCCGTCGACGTGGTCGCCACCTTCCGGCTCGGCACCGCCCCGGTGGTCGGGGTGGACGTGTTCGCCGGGCCCGGTGGGCGGACCCGCGTCGGCTACGACGTCGCGGCGGGGGAACTGTTCGTCGATCGCACCGACTCCGGTGAGGCCCAGGTCAGCCAGCAGTTCCCGGCCCGCCACGGCACCCCGCTGGCCGTCGACGGCGGTGTGCTCGCCCTGCGCGTGGTCGCCGACCGCAGCTGCGTCGAGGTGTTCGCCCAGGACGGGCGCGCGGTCCTGACCGACCTGGTGTTCCCGGACTCCGGCAGCGACCGGATCGCACCGTTCGCCGCAGGTGGGCGCGCGGAGGCCGAGCTGGAGGTCTTCGATCTCACCCCGTGAGCGGACCCGGAGGAGCCGGCGGGCAGCGCTCGGCGGCTCCTCCGGCGCGCCGCGCCCGGACCGCGCGATCGGCGTGGAACCCGGGCGGGATTAGGCTTGGACCATGGCCACTGTCTCGTTGAAGCAGGACCCCGCCGTGCTCGCCGCGCGCCTGACCCGTGCCGCGGAAACCGCTGCCGCCTCCGACCTGGACGCGCTGCTGATCACGCCCGGCTCCGACCTTCGCTACCTGCTGGGCGCCGGTGGTGAGTCCCACGAGCGGCTCACCTGCCTGGTGCTGCCCGCCGACGGCCGGCCCGCGCTGGTGGTGCCGAAGCTGGAGGCGCCCGGATACGCCGACGTGCCGCTGGCCGAGCTCGGCATCGAGGTCGTGACCTGGGTCGACGGGCAGGACTCGCACGGGATGGTGGCCGACCTGCTGGGCAAGCCCTCGCGGATCGCGCTCGCCGACGCGATGCCCGCGCTGCACACCCTCCCGCTGCGCGGCAAGCTGCCCGGCGCCGAGCAGGTCCTGGCCTCGCCGGTGCTGCGCGAGCTGCGGATGCGCAAGGACGCCACCGAACTGCAGGCGCTGCGCGACGCCGGTGCTGCGATCGACCGGGTGCACGCGCGGATGGCCGAGTTCCTCAAGCCCGGTCGCACCGAAGCCGAGGTGGGCGCCGACATCGGTGAGGCGATCATCGCCGAGGGCCACACCGAGGCCGCGTTCATCATCGTCGGTTCCGGCCCGAACGGCGCCAGCCCGCACCACTCGGTGTCCGACCGGGTCATCGAGCGCGGCGACGTCGTGGTCATCGACATCGGCGGCCCGATCGCCAGCGGCTACAACTCCGACTGCACCCGCACCTACGCCATCGGCGAGCCCGCCCAGGCCGACGTGCGCGAGACCTACGCGGTGCTGCAAGCCGCCCAGCGCGCCGCCGTCGACGCCGTCCGGCCCGGGGCCACCGCGGAGTCCATCGACGCCGCCGCCCGCGAACCGATCGCCGCCGCCGGGTTCGGCGAGAACTTCGTGCACCGCACCGGTCACGGCATCGGCCTCGACGTGCACGAGGAGCCCTACATCGTCGGCGGCAACGAGCTCGTGCTCGAAGCCGGCATGGCCTTCAGCGTCGAGCCCGGCATCTACCAGCAGGGCCACTGGGGCGCGCGGATCGAGGACATCGTGATCGTCACCGACGACGGCGTGGAGAGCGTGAACAACCAGCCGCACGAGCTGGTGGTGCTGCCGGCGTGAGCGAACGGACCACCGGCCCGGGCGCTCTGGAAGCCACCGACCGGGCGATCCTGCGCGAACTCGCGCGTGACGGCAGATGCAGCTTCACCGAACTGGCCGAGCGCGTCGGTCTCAGCGTGTCCGCCGTGCACCAGCGCGTCCGGCGGCTGGAGCAGCGCGGCGCGCTGCAGGGTTACACGGCCAAAGTGGACGGTGAGCAGATCGGTCTGCCGCTGACCGCGTTCATCTCGCTGACGCCGATCGACCCGGCGGCCCCGGACGACTACCCGCAGCGGCTGCAGCACCTGCCGGAGATCGAGTCCTGCTACTCGGTGGCCGGCGACGAGTCCTACATCCTCCAGGTGCGGGTCGCCTCGCCGCTCGGGCTGGAGGAGCTGCTCCGCCAGATCCGCGAGGCGGCCAAGGTCTCCACCCGAACCACGGTCGTGCTCTCCACCCCGTTCGAGAACCGCCCGCCCGCGATCTGAGCCGTCAGCGGTGGGCGTCGGAGAGCGGGACCGCGGTGAGGTTCCCGCGCTCGTCCGGTAGGCAGGCCGCGCCCGGTTCGGCGGCGGCCATGAACTCGCCGAGGCAGCGGGCCAGCTGGGCGTGCCCGGTGGCGTTGGCGTGGAAGGACTCCTGCATCGCGTGCGGGGCGCGCTGCTCGTCCTTCAGCGCCTCCCAGTCCACTGTGAGCCGTGTGAACCACTCGCCGTTGGCCGTCTTCGGGTCCCCGGTGCAGGCCTCGTGGCCGGTGCCCGCGCGGGACAGGTCCAGGAACCGCGCGTCCGCGTCGCGGGCGACCTCGCGCAACCCGTCGGAGAGCTGCGGCACGCCGACGTCGCGGAGCCACGCCAGGTCGCTGGTGAGGAACGGGCAGCCGGACAAGCCCTGCAGCTCCGGGCGCACCTCCGGGCCCACCGGGGACGCGTAGGACTGCATGATCAGCTGGTAGCTGCTGGGCGTGTACCCGGCGCTGTCCATCGCCTCGCGGATGTCGCGCACCGCCGCCAGCGCCTTGGGCTGCATCTGGTCGATGCGCTCCTGCCACCGGCCTTCCAGCTGCGCCGAGCAGCCCACCGGGGCCCGGCGAGCCCACGCCTCCACGCACTGGTTGACCACTGCGAGGAAGCCGGGATCGTCGTTGGCGCCGATCTGCACCACCACGTCGGTGATCCGGTAGCGCTGGGCCAGTTCGGCCAGCTGCGCCGCCTGCGACTTCTCGGCGCCGACGTACTCCTGGTCGGTGCGCAGCGACTCGGTGCGGGCTCCCGAGCAGGCCAGGTTGATGCGCGTCACCTCAGGGGGCAGGCGCAGCTGGTTGACCGGTGCGGCGGGGGAGCGGTGGCACCAGTTGTCGCCCTCGCCGTTGGTGCCCGCCACGTAGTTGCCGCCGCCTTCACCGGACAGCGTCGAGTCACCGACCGTCACCACGGCGGCCGGCAGTTGCTTGGGCTGCAGCGGCAGACCCGGCAGGTACTGATCGCTGATCAAGACCGCGAGCGCCAGCAGGCTGCCCGCGAGCAGGAGGATGAGCGATTTCGACTTGTGCGCCCGCATCACAGGGGAGTCTACGAAGTGGTCGCCGAACTCGGCGGTGCAGGTAGCGGAACGTGGTGCACCGCCTGGACGCGGTGTGCCACATCTCATGCTCGGAGCCCTGGTGCGAGGTTCGTCGCAATCGCCGCGGTCGGTTTGGGAGAATTCCGGGTCTCCCGTTCGTTGTGCGGGTGGAAGGCTTCACAACTGGAGGTCCTGGGTGCCGATCCTCGTGCTGCTCCTCATCGCCGGGGTCGCCGAACTCGCCGTGCTGGTCGCGCTGGGTCAGGCGATCGGGCTGCTGCCCACCATCGGCCTGCTGGTGCTGGCCGCAGTCCTGGGCAGCTGGCTGCTGCGTCGGGAAGGCCGCCGCACCCTCGGCGAGTTCCGCGAGGCCGCGCGGCTGCGCAGGCCCGCCGACCGGGAGATCTCCGACGGAATGCTCATCGCCGCCGGCGGTCTGCTGATCGTGCTGCCCGGCTTCCTCAGCGACATCGCCGGTCTCCTGCTGCTCCTGCCGCCGACCAGGGCGCTGGTGCGCAAGCGCATGATGCGCGCCGCCGAGAAGCGGGCCAAGCAGATGCAGGACCAGGTGTGGCTGCACCAGCAGCGGTTCAACCGCGCAGGTGGGCGCCCGGGTGACTTCATCGACGGCGAGGTCGTCGACGAGACCGACGACGCCCCGAACTCGGGCAGCACGCCGATCATCCTGCCGCCGCAGTCGGTGCGCGCCGAACGCCTCGACGAGCCGCCGCAGCGCTGACGAGGCCGAACCGCTCGGCCGGTGGAGGTGCGCCCGAGCTTCGCGTTCGCGGTAGAGACCACAGGTTCAAGCCTGTGCGCTCAGTGCGGGTAAGCTCGTCAGAACGATCGTTGCCGGGGCGGATCGGGGGCTGAGTTCGATCACGGATCGGGCGCCTTGAGCCGCCCGGCGAGAGCGAACTGCGCAGTTGAACCCCGGAACGCGGAAAGCACGAAGGACATGCCCGAGACCACGTTGTTGCTCGGCGGCCGAATCCACTCGCCCGCCGACGCCGGCGCCACCGCGATGGCCGTCACCGACGGCGTCATCTCGTGGCTCGGCGCCGACGAGGTCGGCCGTGCGCTGAACCCCGAAGCCGAGGTCATCGACCTCGAAGGCGCGTTCGTCGCACCCGCCTTCGTCGACGCCCACGTGCACGCCACCTCCACCGGGCTGCTGCTGCGCGGCCTCGACCTGACCGGCTGCGCCTCGCTGACGGAGTTCCTGCACGCGCTGCGCGATCACGTGGCCGAATACCCGGGCGCGCTGGTGTGGGGTCACGGCTGGGACGAGACCTGGTGGCCCGAGCGCAGGCCTCCCACGCGCGAGGAGATCGACACCGCCTCCGGTGGTGCACCGGTGTACCTCTCGCGCATCGACGTGCACTCCGCGCTCGTGTCGACCGAGCTGGTGAACCTCGCCCCGCTGGCGCGCAGCGCCGAGGGCTGGAGCGAGGACGGTCCGCTGACCCGCGTCGCCCACCACCACGTGCGCCGGGCGGCCCGCGACGCCCTGGGCTCGGGACAGCGCAAGGAAGCGCAGCTGGCGTTCCTGCAGCAGGCCGCCGCCCGGGGCGTGGCCTGCGTCCACGAGTGCGCCGGCCCGGACATCTCCGGTGCCGAAGACCTGGTCGAGCTGCTGGCGCTGTCCGAGCAGGGCGGGGTGCCGGAGGTCGTCGGGTACTGGGGCGAGCTCGGTGCCCTCGAGCGCGCCCGCGAGCTCGGTGCGCGGGGGCTGGCCGGTGATCTGTTCGTCGACGGTGCCGTGGGGTCCCGGACCGCCGCGCTGCGCGAGCCCTACACCGACGACCCGAGCACGGCCGGGGTCCTCTACCTCGACGCCGATGCGGTCGCCGAACACCTGGTGGCCTGCACGCGAGCAGGCCTGCAGGCCGGGTTCCACGTCATAGGGGACGCCGGGGTGGCCGAGGTGTGCGCCGGGTTCCGCAAGGCCGCCGAGGTGGTCGGCACACCGGCTCTGGCCAGCATGCGGCACCGCCTGGAACACCTGGAGATGATCGACGAGGAGCAGGCCGCCGAGCTGGGCTCCTTCGGCGTGGTCGCCTCCGTGCAGCCTGGTTTCGACGCCTCCTGGGGCGGCACCGACGACATGTACGCCCGCAGGCTCGGACTGCCCCGCGGCGCCCGGCTGAACCCGTTCTCCCAGCTGGCCGCCAACGGCGTGCTGCTGGCGCTGGGTTCCGACGCGCCGGTGACACCGGTCGACCCGTGGCGCTCGGTGCAGGCCGCGGTCAACCACCGCACCGACGGCTTCGGCATCTCGCCGCGGGCCGCGTTCACCGCCCACACCCGCGGCGGCTGGCGGGCCGCCGGAGTCGACGACGGCGTGACCGGAACCCTGGTCCCCGGGGCGCCTGCCACCTACGCGGTGTGGGACGCCGGTGAACTCGTGGTGGCCGGTAGCGATTCGCGGGTGCAGCGCTGGTCGACCGACCCGCGCTCGGGCGTCCCGCCGCTGCCGGACCTCTCCCCGCAGGCACCGATGCCGCGCTGCCTGCGCACCGTCCTGCGCGGCCAGACGATCTTCAAGCACAACCCCGAAGACGACGAACTCGTCTGATCTCCGGGCCCGCGCATGGAGTTCCCCGATCTCCCGGTACGGCCGGTGCTGGGCGAGGTCACCTCGGCGCTGACCGGGCACGGCACCGCCGTTCTCGTCGCCCCGCCCGGAACCGGCAAGACCACGCTGGTGCCCTTGGCGCTGGCCGAGGCCGGGTTGCGGGTGGTGGTCGCCGAACCGCGCAGGCTGGCAACCCGTGCCGCAGCGGCTCGGATGGCCGAGCTGCTGGGTGAGCGGGTGGGGAAGCGGGTCGGCTACTCGGTGCGCGGCGAGCGCGAGCGCGGCCGGGACACCGTGGTCGAGGTGGTGACCTCGGGCCTGCTGGTGCGCCGGTTGCAGGCGGACCCGGAGCTGTCCGGTGTGGACGTCGTGGTGCTCGACGAGTGCCACGAGCGTCACCTGGACGCCGACCTGCTGCTCGCGCTGCTGCTGGACGCCCGCGAGGGGCTGCGCCCGGACCTGAAGGTGCTGGCCACCTCGGCGACCGTGGCCGCCGAGCGCATCGCCGACCTGCTGGACGGTGCCTCGGTGCTGCACGCCCACGCGCGCACGCACCCGGTCCGCGTTGAGCACCTGGCACCGCAGCGCGGTGAGCGCACCGAGTCGGCGGTGGCCCGCGCGACCCGCACCGCGCTGTCCGAACAGGATGGTGATGTGCTCGTCTTCCTGCCGGGCGCGGGTGAGATCCGGCGCGTTTCCGAGCACCTGGCCGATCTGGCCGATGTGGACGTCCTGCCGCTGCACGGCAGGCTCGCCCACGCCCAGCAGGACAGCGCGTTGCGGCAGGGCGACCGGCGGCGGGTCGTGCTCGCCACCGCCGTCGCGGAGTCCAGCCTGACCGTGCCCGGCGTGCGGGCCGTGGTCGATTCCGGGCTCGCCAGGGTCTCGCGGGTGGACACCCGGCGCGGCTTGGCGGGGCTGGCCACGGTGCGCGTGTCCGCCGCCGTCGCCGAGCAGCGCGCCGGCCGCGCGGGCAGGCAGGGCCCCGGCGTGGTGTACCGGTGCTGGCCCGAGCACGAGCACTCGACGTTGCCGGCCTACCCCGAACCGGAGATCCGCACGGCCGAGCTCACCCGGCTGGCGCTGGAGCTGGCCTGCTGGGGCACTCCCGACGGCTCGGCGCTGTCGTGGTGGGACGTGCCGCCGAGCGGGGCCCTGGCCGCCGGGCGCGAGGTGCTGCGCGGTCTCGGCGCTCTCGACGACTCCGGCGGCGTCACCGAACGGGGCCGCAGGATGGCCGGCTTCGGCCTGCACCCGCGACTGGCGCGAGCCCTGCTCGACGGTGCTGACAGCGCGGGTGCCGAGCTCGCGGCCGAGGTGGTCGCGCTGCTCGACAACGACAACCTCACCAGCGAGGTGGACGTGACCAGCGCGCTGTCCCGGCTCCGCGCCGGTGGTCCCGGTGCGAAGCGGTGGCGGGAGGAAGCGCGCAGGCTCGCCTCGCAGGTGCCCGGCGCACCTCGCGGGGACGGGGACGAGGCGCTCGTGGTGGCGCTGGCACAACCGGAGCGCCTGGCCCGGCGGCGCGGCGAGGACTCGGCCACCTACCTGATGGCCTCGGGCACGGCCGTGGAACTGCAGGCCGGTTCGGGGCTGCGCGGCTCGGAGTGGCTGGCCGTGGCCATCGCCGACCGCGCGCCCGGGCGCTCCGCGGGCGTCGTCCGGCTGGCCGCACCCGCCGACGAGGAGCTCGCCCGCCGCGCCGCACCCGCGTTGCTGAGCAGCGAGGACGAGATCGCCTGGGTGGACGGGGACGTGCGCGCCGTCCGCGTGGAACGGCTCGGCGCGATCGCGCTGGCCACCCGCCTGCTGCGCGATCCCGATCCGCTGCGCGTCCGCCAGGCCCTGCTCGACGGGCTGCGCGCCGAGTCGCTGGAACTGCTGCGGTGGAACGACGACGCCCGCCGGTTGCGGCAGCGCCTCGCCTTCCTGCACCGGGTGCTCGGCGAGCCCTGGCCCGCCACCGATGACGAGTCGCTGCTCGCAGCCGCCGACCAGTGGCTGGAACCCGAGCTGTCGCAGGCCCGTCGCCGAGCGGACCTGCGGGTGCCCGCTGGCGAGCTGCTGCGGCGGCTGGTCCCGTGGTCGCAGGCGGGGCGCCTGGACGAACTGGCTCCTGACCGCATCGAAGTGCCCACCGGGTCGCAGATCCGAGTGGACTACGGCGCCGACCAACCCGCGTTGCCGGTGAAGCTGCAGGAGGTGTTCGGTTGGCGGAGCGTCCCGCGCATCGCCGACGGGCAGGTGCCGGTGGTGCTGCACCTGCTGTCGCCCGCGGGACGCCCCGCCGCCGTCACCGGCGACCTCGAATCGTTCTGGCGCAACGGGTATCAGCAGGTCCGCGCGGAGCTCCGGGGCCGCTACCCGAAGCACCCGTGGCCCGAAGACCCCGCCGACGCCACGCCGACCCGAGGCACCCACCGCCGCCGGTGATCCCGGCGCGAGCGGCGGTTCCTCGGCGTTTGAGTTGTCAAGGAGCAGGTTCATGTCGAACTGGTGTGCCCATTGTGCCCCAAGTCGGATGTCGGCGGCGACCGGAAACCACCGCACGATCCGGTGATCTCAGTCGTGACTCGGTGAAACCGCCCGGAGGACAACACCATCAAGTGACCACGGTGGATGAATCCACAGCTCGCGCGCACCTTCGCGTCCGGTTTGCCGGAAACCCCGACAGTCACCCGAAATTCCGAACCAGAGCAGCCCGTAGATCGTTAGCATGAGAATCGAGCCCGGCTCAGTGAATCGCACGCTGTGGGAAGCCCGTCGGCACACCGATCCTGGAGAGCTCGATGGAGAGCACCGCGACACCGGCACGTCCCCGGCGCACCGCGCTCCTCGCCGGAATGGCTTCCTTCCTCGATTCCAGCGCCCTGGTGTCGGCCGGAATCGTCGTGGGCACCCTCTACGCCGAGCCGATGGGCTTGTCGGATGCCCACATCGGGCTGGTCCTGGGCTCGCAGACGAGCGGCCACCGCTGCTGATGGGCGTGCTGGCCACGGCGCTGTACTACGCGATGTGGAACGTCGGGGCGAACACGATGGGCCAGTTCGGTTCCTTCCTCTACGTCAACGTCGGCGGCGGCGAAGTGGCGACGTACTCGCTGGTGAGCACCATCGGACTCGGTGCCGGACTGCTCGCCGGGTTGGTGTTCATGCGGTTCGTCGACACCCGGGCGCGACGTCACCTGTTCGCCGCGGGATCGCTGGTCATCGTGCTGGCCTGGGTGTGGCCGCTGGTGGTGGGCTTCGGCGAGTTCTCGCTGCTGGCGACCCTGCTGCTGTCCGGGTTGGGCAGCTCCTTCGCCGGCGAGACCATCTACAAGGTGTGGTCGCAGGAGCTGTTCCCGACGCTGCTGCGCGGAACCGCGCAGGGTGCCACGATCGCCTTCGGCCGCGTGGTGGCCGCGCTGATCGTTTCGCCACTCCGGCGCCGGTCTCACCTTCACCGGTGTCGCGGTGCTGGCGGTCCTCGCCGGTGGCATCGGCCTGTTCTGGATACCGAGGCTTCCGGGTGCGCGGCAGCTCGCGGCGGCCGACGAGAGCGCATGGTGAAAGGATGTCGTGGAATCGCAAGCCCTCGACGGAATCGACCGGTCCGCGTCCTGGATCGGCAGGTGGACGGACCCGGCCCACCGCGTCCTGCGCTCGATCGACTCCGATGAGATCGCCTGGATCGGCCCGGGGGAGGCGCTGGGCCAGGCCTTCACCGCGCCGGGGAGGTTCACCGCGGTGTGCGTGGACCTGGTCTGCGAGGGCGAGCCGCTCGGCAGGCTGGAGCTGCGTGATCCCACCGGTGTCGTGGCCAGCACCGTCATCGAGGTCGGCGGGTTCCGGTGGGACCGGTTCGCGCACTACCTCGAGCTCGCCGAGCCGGCCGGGCCGGGGGAGTACCAGGTCGAGCTGAGCCTCGACAGCGGGCGCGTCGGCTGGCGCACCCGCACGGCACCGGCGAGCCCTGCCGTCGACGACGGGGTGTCCCCTCGCCCGATCGACGGCGTCGCCTCGCGCGACGGGGTGGCCGAACCGGGAACGCGCGCCATCGGCGTGGAGACGGTGCCCGCGCCGAACCCGGTGTTCCGCAAGGACTTCGAGGTGATCGGGGGTGTGCGTGAGGCCAGGCTGACCGCGGTGGGGCTGGGCTACGGCGTGTTCCGGATCAACGGGCGCGAGGTGACCGAGGACGTCCTCGAACCCGCCCAAACCGCCTACGACCGCACGATCCTGCACCGCAGCTACGACGTCACGCCGCTGCTGGAAACCGGGCGTAACACCATCACCGCCGAACTGGGCCGGGGCTTCTACGCTGCTCGCGGGGCCAACACGTGGGGCTGGAACCTGGCGCCGTGGCACCGGGAACCGGTGATGCTCGCGCACCTGGAGCACCTCGACGACGCGGGCGTCCGGCACGTGGTCGCCTCCGGGCCGGACTGGCAGGCCGCGGCCGGGCCGACCACCGAAGACCTGCTCTACACCGGCGAAACCGCGGACGCGAGAACCGAAAAGCGCTGGGAGCAGGCCATCGTCGTCCCGCCACCCGGCGGGGTCTTGCGGGAGGCCACCGCTCCGCCCGTCCGGCGCACCGAAGTCCTGGCCGCGCAGCGGGAAACGGTCGTCGGGGACACCACCGTCCACGACTTCGGCACGATCCTGGCCGGTCGCGTGCGCTGCACCATCAGCGGCGAGCCCGGCGCCGAGGTGGTCGTGCGCCACGCCGAGCAGTTCGCCGAGGACGGCACCGTTCGCTGCGACAACGCCCTCGCCGCAGGGGAGTCCCAGGTGGACCGCTTCGTGCTGGGACCAGAGCCGGTCACCTGGGAACCGCAGTTCTCCTACAAGGGCTTCCGCTACGCGAGCGTGCAGGTCCGCGGGCGGGCCGAGGTGAGCGAGGTGCGGGCGGTGCGGCTGGCCACCACCGTCGCGGAGGCCGGGTCCTTCGTCTGCGAGGACGAGACGCTGAGCTGGATCGACGCGGCCACCGCGCGCACCTTCCTGAACAACCTGCACGGCGTGCCGACCGACACCCCGGTGTACGAGAAGAACGGCTGGACCGCCGACGCCCACCTGGGCACCGACGCCGCGCTGCACCACTTCGACCTGCGGGAATCGCTGGTCAAGTGGCTCGACGACCACGTCGACGCGCGGGACGCGACCGGGATGGTGCCGATGATCGTGCCGACCCCGGGCTGGGGTCGTGAGCCCGACCCGGCGTGGAGCGCCTCGATGGTGCTCATCCCGTGGAACCTGTACTGGGAGTACGGCGATCGCGCCCTGCTGGAGCGCTACGCCGACCCGGTCCGCGGCTACACCGACCGGCTGCTGGAACTGGCCGACGGCGGGCTGTGGCGCGGGGACAGCTGGGGCGACTGGCTCTCGCCGGGGCACTGGCACGCGCCCGAAGGACCGGAACCGACCGCGACGATGATGCTCTACCGGGTCACCGCGCGCACCGCCGAGATCTGCCAGGTCCTCGGCATGGGCGGAGAGGCCGAGCGCTACCGCGATGCCGGGCGCACCATCGCCGCCGCCTACCACGCGAAGTACTTCGACGAACGCAGCGCCACCTACCGCTCGCCCGAAGCCGGCTACCGGCAGTCGATGAACGTGCTGCCGCTGGCCTTCGGCGCCGTGCCGACCTACGTCGCGGGGGCCGTGGGAGCCGGTCTCGTCGACGACGTCGAAGAACGCGCCAAGGGACACCTCGACTGCGGGGCGGTGGCGGCCAAGCACCTGCTGCCGGTTCTGGCCGACGTGGGCCGCGCCGACCTCGCCGTCACCGTGGCGACCCGCCCCGACCGGCCGGGGTGGGGCATCTGGCGGCGGCTGGGGATGGAAACGCTGATGGAGTCCTGGGACGACACCGCCCGCTCGCACAACCACTACTTCCTGGGCGCCGCCTCGGCGTGGATCCAGCAGCGCATCGGCGGGTTGCGCGCGACGAGCCCCGGCTGGCGGACCTTCGACATCGCCCCCGTGCACGACGATCGCGTCACCTGGGCCGACGTCCGCCACACCACCCCCGAGGGGCACGCCGGGGTGGCCTGGCGGCGGCGCGACGACACCTGGGAGTTCGAGGTCGAGGTGCCCGAGGGCAGCGTGGCGACGGTGCGGTTGCCGGGGCAGCCCCCGGCCCGGCTTCCCGGCGGCAGGCACGGTCTCAGCCGGCCGGCCACACCCGGGGCGGGTCAGTAGGCGGGCAGGCGTGCGCCTGGGTGACGGCGTCGGTGCGCCCGGCGCGCCGGAACACCTTGCGCAGCAACGACACCAGCGAGTAGAGCGTCAGGTCCCGGGTCCGGCAGGCCACCCACGGCACGCCCTTGATCAGCAGCCAGCGGACGTGGTCGAGCCGCGTCACCGGAACACCGCCCGAGCAGGTCAGCGACACCTCCGACGGCACGGCCAGGCCTTGACCGGCCAGACCGGCCGCGAACGCCGCCGCCAGCATCCGGTGGCCCAGCTCGGAGGGGTGCAGCCGGTCCACGCTCCAGGCCGCGCGGTGGTAGGCACCTGGCAGCCGGTCGAGGTCCACGACCGCCGCGCCGTGGGCGTCGGCCACCGAGGTGAGGACGCGGTTGAGCGCGTCGATGCGCCGGTTCAGCAACCGCCGCAGCGGTCCCGGCAGCCGGAACACCCGGGCGTGGTCGTGGTACTGGACGGTCACCACGGCCGCGCCCGCACCGACCAGCGAGCACACCACGTGGTCGAGCTGCTGCCGCAGCAGCCGGGTGTCGAAGTCCGAGCGCATCGTGTCGTTCATGCCGACCATCACCACGGCCGCGTCCGGTTCGACGCGCAGCGCGGCGGGCAGCTGGTCGTGCCGGACCTCGGTGACCCGCGCGCCGCTGGTCGCCAGGTTCGTGAAGTGGGCAGGACGGACCGCGTCGGCGAGCAGCGGCGCGAAACCGCGCCACCGGCCGCCGGGCACGGGGTCGCCCATGCCGGCGGCGACGGAGTCACCGAGGACCGCGAGGCTGCGTACTCTTCGCGAGCCGGGAAGCCCGGCTGTCATCGCGTCTTGCACCTGATCATCGTGAGCCCGGAAGCTCCAGGCGGGGTGAGGCGAGGGTGAAGCCGGAACGACTCTTCGGCGAAACTCCGGTGCGCGCTTCGTGATCAGCGGTTTCGCGCCGCCTCGGCCAGGCCGAGGACGAGGCGTTCGAGGATGGGGCGCGGCGTGGCGAAGTTGAGCCGCGCGTGGCCGCGGCCCTCCTCACCGCACGCGGGCCCGTCGGTGAGCACGATGCCGGCGCGGTCGCGGAAGAACTCGCCGGGGTGGTCGCCGAGGTCGAGCGCGCGGAAGTCGAGCCACGCGAGGTAGGTGCCCTCGGGTTGCCGGTAGCCGACCTCCGGCAGGTGCTCGGCCAGCAGCGACGTCAGTGCGCGCCGGTTGCCGTCGAGGTAGTCCAGCACCTCGTCGAGCCACGGCTGCCCGGAGGTGTAGGCGGCGGTGTTGGCGATGATGCCGAGGTTGGACGCGCCTTCGGTGACGTGCTCGCCCAGCGCGCGCAGGGCGTCCGCGTCGGCGTCGTTGGAGAGGATCAGCTGCGCGCACTTGAGGCCGGGCAGGTTCCAGGCCTTCGACGCCGAGGTCGCGGTGATCGTGTGACCGGCGGCGGTGTCCGACAGCGACGCGTAGGGAACGTGCCGGTGTCCTGGGTGGACCAGCGGAGCGTGGATCTCGTCGGAGAACACCCGGCCGCCGTTGCGGTCGACGACCTCGCAGACCGCTGCCAGTTCGTCCGGGGTGAACACGCGGCCCAGCGGGTTGTACGGGTTGCACAGGACCAGCAGGCCGCCGCCGGCCTTGAACGCCGCGTCGATGCCGTCCAGGTCGAAGGCGGACCGGGAGCCGTCGTCGGCCATCGGAACCGTGATCAGCTCGCGGCCCATCCCGCCCGGGACCTTCAGGAACGGCATGTAGGCGGGCGTGGGCAGGACGACCTTGCTGCCGGGCTCGCTGAAGTGCTCGATGGTGAGCTTCAGCGCCCGGATGACGTCGGGGATCGGCACGACGCGCTCCGGCGCGACCGGCCAGTCGTGCTTGGCCTGGAAGTCGGCGCAGGCCTGGGACATCTCGGTGACCAGGCGGGGCGGCACGTAGCCGAAGTTCAGCGAGTCGACCCCGGTGTGCAGGGCCTCCAGCACGGCCGGTGCGGTGCCGAAGTCCATCTCCGCGACGAAGGCGCCGATCGCGTCCCCGTGCAGCGTCCACTTGAGACCCCCGCGCGCACGCAGGTCCTCGACGGTCACGGCGTCGAAAGCGTTGCCCACCGCTCATCCTCTCCGCAAGGTCTTCTCGAACCAGTGTGAAGCGTACGGAGCGGTGTTGTAAGCCGGGATTTCGACGTAACCGCGCTTGGCGTACAGCCCACGAGCTTCCACCAGATCGGACCGGGTGTCGAGCCGGATCGCGTGATATCCGAGGGCGGTGACGTGCTCCTCGACCTCCTCGAGGAGCACACCACCCAGCCCGCGTCCCCGGGCGCCGGGCCGGACGTACATCCGCTTCAGCTCGGCGATCCCGGGTCCCAGCTCGCGCACGCCCGCGCACCCGACCGCATCGGGTCCGTCGCGAGCGACCAGGAAGCCCCCCGCCGGCGGGTGCAACCCGTCGTTGGGGTCTTCGGCGATCGCCTCGTCCACCTCGGCCCGGGTGGCCGGGCGGCCGTAGTACCGGCTCGCCATCTCGTCGGTGTACTCGCGCAGCAGAGCGAGGGCGAGCGGGGCGTCGACCGCCTCGGGGACGACCTTCCATCCGGTGTGCACGCGACGATTGTCACCGCCACGTCCAGCGATTTCTCAACGTTGCGGAACTGAGCGCGAGCGGCGCAGCTGCGAGACGTGTGGGCCACGTTCGCAGCTGGCACCGCCGCGGGTTCTGAGACGTAGTCCGGGGAAGACGCCGCGACGCCGTGCATTGGCATGCATCAGGAGTGGCGTCCGGACCCAGGCGGCGTCTCAGGTTCCGCTACCTGCACCGCCACGCAAGATGAGCTCGGAGATCCGCAAGCTCAGCCGAACTCGATTCCGAAGACGTTGAGCAGGCTGTAGATGCCGAGCAGGGTGATGGCGATGCTGCTGACCAGGAGCACGACGTTGAACCAGCGCCCGCCGTGCAGTTCCGGGTCGACCTGGGTCTTGCGCAGGTACAAGGTCGCGATGACCACCGCGGGCAGGAAGATGCCGGTCGCGACACCGCCGATCTGCACCATCACCACCGGCGAGGAGATCGACAGGTACGTCGCGCCCCACAGGATCGGGAGCACCACGATGCACCCGCGGATCCACTTCTCCCGGACCGCCGCGTTGTTCCAGTCCAGCACGCCGAGCGTGGCCAGCACGTTGGTGTACATCCGCGACCAGCTCGGGATGGAGGCCCACAGCGTGGAACCGAGCACCGCGATCGCGCCGATCAGGAAGCCGATGGCCGCCCACTCGCCGATCACGTCGGTGTACATCTGCGACAGCGTGGTGATCATCTCGTTGCCCTCGAGCACCAGGCCCTGCGGGTTGAGCACCGCCGCACCCATGATGAAGAACGCCAGCGTGCCGACCGTGTAGATGATCCAGGAGACGAAGACGTCCTTGTACATCACGCGGATCCAGCCCTGCGCGCGCGCCTTCCACTCCGGGCTGCCGTCGTTGGGGCCGACCCAGCGGGCGTAGCCCTTCTCCACGCACCAGTAGGTGTAGAAGGTGATCTCGTCGGCGCCCACACCGGTGATGCCGAACATCGCCACCGCCGCGCCGATGGCACCGGCCGGGATGGTGAAGGTCAGGCCGCTGAGCACGTCACCGGCGCCGTAGCTGAACGGCGTGAACGGCAGGCCCAGCGCGATCACCACCGTCGCGATGGAGAACACCACGACCAGCGCGAACGCGCCGCGTTCGATCAGGTTGTAGCTGTTGGAGTACAGCAGCGCGATGCTGCCGGCGACGACGATGACCGTCCACACGCCCAGCGAGGTGGCGCTGAGCGGTTCACCGCCCACCGGGATGAGCACGCTCAGGGCTGAGGCGGTGCCGCCGACGATGCCGCCGATCTGCAGGAACTTCGACAGCGCCATCAGGATCCACAGCACGTTGATCCAGCCGATGCGGCCGATCTTGGGCGGTACCTCGTTGAAGCCGGTCAGGGCGGGTTTGCCGGTGAGGATCGTCCAGCGGGCCAGTTCGGCCTGCACGGCGACCTTCACGGCGGTGGACAGGATGACCATCCACAGCAGGACGAAACCCACCTTCGCGCCCAGGGCGGTGGTGGCGATGAGTTCGCCGGAGCCGACGATCGAGGCGCTGACGATCAGGCCGGGGCCGAGGTAGCGCAGGCTGCCTGCCCAGCCGGTGGGTGGTTCCTTGATGCCGTCTGCGGTGAGGAGGTAGGGATCCGCGTTGGCGGTCGCGACCTTGGTTCCCATCGGGCACTCCCTTGTGCCTAGAGGTTGTGCGGGAGACGTGCGAGTTTCACGGTTGTGAAAGTTTCGTACGGTCGTGAAAAGCTACCCACGCGAACAGGGGCGGTCAATCGATCTGGGGAGCCGGGGAATTTTCCTGCCGCGAATCGGGTTGATCACCTGTCGCAACGCGTGTTTCGACCGCTGCCGGTGTCGGTCCGGACGGATAGGGTTTTTCGCATGGTGGGTTCACTTCTGGGGACTGAAGTTCAGCGGGTTGAAGATCCCGACCTGCTCCGGGGCAGGGGCACCTACATCGGCAACCTCGCCGTCGAGGGCATGCTGCACATCGGGTTCGTGCGCTCCCACGTGGCGCACGCCGAGATCGCCGGGATCGACACCTCCGCCGCCGCGCACGCGCCCGGCATCGTCGGCGCCTACACCGCCGCCGACCTGGACCTGCCGGTGCCGGCGCCGTTCGTCGAGGTCAACCCCGAGGTCATCCGACCGCCGCTGGCCACCGACCGGGTGCGCTTCGTCGGCGAACCCGTCGCGGTCGTCGTCGGCGAGTCCGCAGCGGCCGTCACCGACGCCGTCGAGCTCGTCGACGTCGACTACCGCGAACTGCCGGCCGTCACCGACCCCGAGCGGGCGCTCGACGACGACGCCGAACGGCAGTTCCCGGAGCTCGGCTCGAACATCGCCGCCGGATACCGCGACCGCGCAGGCGATTCCGCGCTCGAGGGCGCGGACGTGGTGGTGCGGGCCCGCATCGAGAACCAGCGCGTCGCGGTCGTCCCGCTGGAGGGCAACGCCGTCGCGGTCGAGCCGGGCGGGCCGGACCAGGACCACGACATCACCGTGCACGTCTCGACCCAGATGCCGCACGGCGTGCGCGCGGGCCTGGCCGGGGCGTTCGGTTTCGACAGCGACCGGGTGCGGGTGATCTCGCCGCACGTCGGCGGTGGTTTCGGCGGCAAGGCCGGGGCGATCTCCGAGCACGTGGTGGCGGTCGGGCTCGCGCTGGAGCTGGGCCGCCCGGTGCGCTGGGTCGAGGGGCGCTCGGAGAACATGCAGGGCATGCCGCACGGTCGCGGCCAGGTGCAGTACGCCGAGCTGGGGCTGCGCCGCGACGGCAAGATCGTCGGGATGCGCTGCCGGGTCATCGGCGACTGCGGTGCCTACGCCGGGTTCGGCGGATCGCTGGCGCTGGGCCCGACCCGGACGATGGCGCAGGCCGTCTACGACATCCCGAAGATCAGCTACGACGGCATCGCCGCGCTGACCAACACCACGCCCGTCGGCGCCTTCCGCGGCGCGGGACGTCCCGAGGCGGCGGCGATGGTGGAGCGGATGATGGACCTCGCCGCCGCCGAGCTGGGCGTGGACCCGGTCGCGTTGCGGCGCGAGAACTTCCTGGTCCCGGAGAGCTTCCCGCACAAGACGCTGACCGGCGCCACCTACGACAGCGGCGAGTACGCGGTGCCGTTCGACGAGGCGCTGCGGCTGGCCGGCTACGAGGAGCTGCGCGCCGAGCAGGCCCGCCGCATCGAGGCCGGTGAGCACAAGCTGCTGGGCATCGGGGTCAGCGCCTACGTCGAGATCACCGGCGGTGGCGCGGGCGAGTACGCCGAGGTCGAGGTGCACTCCGAGGGCGCCCGCATCCGGGTCGGGACCTCCGCGCACGGCCAGGGGCACGCCACCGCGTTCGCGATGATCGTCAACGACGCGCTCGGCATCCCGGTGGAGGCGATCGAGTTCGTCCAGTCCGACACCGCCGAGGTGCCGCGCGGCGGCGGCACCGGTGGTTCCCGCTCGCTGCAGATCGGCGGCAGCGCCGTGCGCGAGGCGGGGGAGAAGGTGTTGCAGCGCGCCAAGGAGATCGCGGCGTCCCGGCTGGAGGCCAACGTCGACGACATCGAGGTCACCGACGGCGGTGAACTGGGCGTGGCCGGTGTTCCGAGCGCGACCGTGGCCTGGGCCGACCTGGTCGAGGTCGCGGCGGGGCGGGGCGAGCGGCTGGCGGCCGACGTCGACTTCGCGCCCGGTGGCGCGACCTTCCCGTTCGGCGCGCACGTCTCGGTCGTGGAGGTCGACGTCGAGACCGGCTACGTCGAGCCGTTGCGGCACATCGCGGTCGACGACTGCGGCCGGGTGCTCAACCCGATGCTGGTGCGCGGCCAGCAGCACGGCGGCGCCGCGCAGGGCATCGCCCAAGCGCTGTGGGAGCAGGTCACCTTCGACGCCGACGGCAACCCGGAGACCGCGACCCTGGCCGACTACACGATCCCGTCGGCCGCCGACCTGCCGTCCTTCGAGGTGTCCAACACCGAGACGCCGACGCCGCTGAACCCGTTGGGCGCCAAGGGGATCGGCGAGTCGGCGACGGTCGGCTCCACGCCTGCGGTGCAGAACGCGGTCGTGGACGCGCTCAAGCACCTGGGCGTGCGCCACATCGACATGCCCACCACGCCGGAACGCGTCTGGCAGGCCGCCCGCGACGGAGCCTCGGCGACCTGCTGGCAGGAGCCCCCGGCCGCCTTCGCGACCCTCCCGGCCCGCGCCGAGGACACCCCGGACGAGGAGGAAGCGGTGGTCTGACGGCCTCTCCTCGACCGGGATTCGAACTTCGCGCGAAATTCGAGTGGGAACTTCGGCGCTCGAATTTCGCGCGAAATTCGAATCCGCGGGCCGCGAGGGCGAGTTCGCACGCACCACGGAGGTTGGCATGGAGTGGGAGTTGGCCGAGGTCTACGAGTCCCCGCACGGGAAGGTGCGGTGGGACAGCTTCGGGGAGGGGGAGGCCGTCGTCCTGAACCACGGGACGCCGTTCTCCTCCTTCGTGTGGCGGGACGTGGCGAACGCGCTGAGCGCCCGCTACCGGGTCTACCTGTGGGACATGCCCGGCTACGGCACCTCGGAGAAGTTCGAGGGGCAGGACGTGTCGCTGGCCGCGCAGCAGGAGGTGTTCACCGGGTGGCTGCGGCACTGCGGGCTCAACGAGCCCTCGGTGGTCGCCCACGACTTCGGCGGTGCGGTGTCGCTGCGCAGCGCCCTGCTGGACGGGGTGAAGTACCGGCGGCTCGCGCTGCTGGACGCGGTCAGCATCCGGCCCTGGGGCTCGGAGTTCTTCAACCTCGTCAACGTCCACGCCGAGGTCTTCGCCGCGTTGCCACCGGCGCTGCACGAGTCGCTGGTGCGCGGCTACCTGGCCACCGCCGCGCACCGCGAGATCCGGTCCGACGTGCTGGACCGGCTGGTGGCGCCGTGGCTCGGCGAGGAAGGGCGGCCCGCGTTCTACCGCCAGATCGCCCAGGCCGACGAGCGCTACACGCGCGAGGTCGAGGACCGCTACGGCGACCTGGACTGCCCGGTGCTCATCGGCTGGGGCGAGGAGGACACGTGGATCCCGCCGGACCGGGGGCGGGAGTTGGCCCACCGCATCCCGCACGCCCGGCTGGAGTGGATCCCACGGGCCGGACATCTCGTCCAGGAGGACAACCCGGCGCGGGTGACCGCGCTGATCACGGAGTTCCTCACCTCCTGAGAGTCCAGCATGCGGGAACCCCGTCTCGGGACGTGGTCGCCGACGGTTTAGAGTGTCGTTCGTCCGTTCGTGTGAATCAGGAGGTTCGGCGCTATGGCTGTCGGCCACACCTCGACACCGGAGGTGCGAGGTTCCGGGGAATCGGGGTCCCAAGCCCCACGCAACTCGACCCGACAGGTCGTGCTCGCCAGCCTCGTAGGAACCTCGATCGAGTTCTACGACTTCTACGTCTACGCCACGGCCGCCGTGCTGATCTTCCCGAAGCTGTTCTTCCCGGCGGGGGACGAGACGGCGGCGACGCTGAACTCGCTGGCGACCTTCGGCATCGCCTTCGTCGCCCGGCCGGTCGGCTCGGCGCTGTTCGGCCACTTCGGTGACCGCATCGGCCGCAAGGCCACGCTGGTGGCATCGCTGCTGACGATGGGCATCTCGACGGTGGTCATCGGCCTGCTGCCGGGCTACGCGCAGATCGGCATCGTCGCTCCGCTGCTGCTGGCGCTGTGCCGGTTCGGGCAGGGCCTGGGCCTGGGTGGCGAGTGGGGCGGTGCCGCGCTGCTGGCCACCGAGAACGCCCCGCCGCGCAAGCGGGCGCTGTTCGGCACGTTCCCGCAGCTGGGTGCGCCGATCGGGTTCTTCTTCGCCAACGGCCTGTTCCTGATCCTCTCCGGCGTCATGTCCGACGCCGCGTTCGCGTCGTGGGGCTGGCGGATCCCGTTCCTGGTGTCGGCGGTGCTGGTGGTCGTCGGCCTGTGGGTGCGGCTGAGCCTGAACGAGACCCCGGCGTTCGCGAAGGTGCTGGAGAACAACGAGCGGGCGAAGGTGCCGTTCGTGCAGGTCTTCCGCACCGACTTCAAGGCGCTGGTGCTGGGCACGTTCATCATGCTGGCGACCTACGTGCTGTTCTACCTGATGACGGTGTTCTCGCTGTCCTACGGCACGGCCCAGTCCGGGCTGGGCTACGAGCGCTCGACGTTCCTGGTGATGCTGCTGGTCGGCGTGGTCTTCTTCGGCCTGACCGTGCCGGTCGCGGGCCTGCTCGCCGACCGCTACGGCCGTCGTCCCACGCTGGTGGTCACCACCATCGCGATCATCGTGTTCGGCCTGCTCATGGGCCCGTGGTTCGGTGCTCACTCGACCGTGGCGACCGTGCTGTTCCTGGTGGTCGGCCTGGGCCTGATGGGCATGACCTTCGGCCCGATGGGCGCGCTGCTGCCCGAGCTGTTCCCGACCGCAGTGCGCTACACCGGCGCTTCGGTGTCCTACAACCTGGCCAGTCTGCTGGGTGCCTCGGTCGCGCCCTACATCGCCACCTGGTTGGCCGGTTCCTACGGACTGGGCTGGGTCGGCGTCTACCTGGCGGTCGCCGGCGCGATCACCCTGCTGGCGCTCCTCGCCAGCCGGGAGACGCGGGAGACGTCGCTGGACGGGTGAGTTTCGGCTCGTGGGCCCCGTCCGGATCTTCCGGGCGGGGCCCTGGTCCTTTGAGAACGGTCCCGGAAACCGGACACGGATTACCGCCGTAATCGGGGGGCGGATTACCGGAGTAATCCGGGTTTCGCGGCGGGGCCAGCGGGGTTGCCGGGGGTGAAGGTGGAATGTCGCGACTCGGGGTCATGGGGTGTCGAGGACGCGGGCAACCGAATTCAGCGCAACAGCTCAACAAGCCGGTCGACGAAGGGGATCTGGGCCGGGTTGAGCTTCTGGCGAGCCGTGGTGGGGTCGCACCAGAGGGCTCGGTCGACCTCCGGGAAGGTCTGGCGGCGGCCGGAGCGGGGTGGCCATTCGAGGTCGAAGGTGTTGCTGCGCAAGGACTCCACGTCGAAGTCGCCCTCGGCCGCCCACGCCTTGATGACCTTGCCGCTGCGCAGCTTGACCTCGCCCAGGGCGACCAGGTCGTGGTCGGGCAGGGCCATGCCCGTCTCCTCGGTGAACTCGCGCAGGGCCGCGGCCTTCGGGTCCTCGTCGGGCTCGTACTCGCCCTTGGGCAGCGTCCAGGCGCCGGCGTCCTTGTTCTTGAAGAACGGGCCGCCCGGGTGCACCACCAGGACCTGCGGTCCGTCGGGCCGGTACAGCAGGATCCCGGCGCTTCGCTTGCTCACCCCGGCATTGTGGCGCATCGGCGCGGGACCTGGCGGAAGCGGGCGTTTCCGACGATGCTGACCGCGTGGAACGGGTGGTGCTGCACATCGATCTCGACCAGTTCATCGTCGCCGTGGAGCTGCTGCGGCATCCCGACCTGGTCGGCAAGCCCGTGCTGGTCGGCGGATCGGGCGATCCGACCGAGCGCGGCGTGGTCGCCGGTGCCTCCTACGAGGCCCGCGCTCAGGGCGTGAAGTCGGGGACGCCGCTGCGAACAGCGGCGGCGCGCTGCCCGGACGCGGTGTTCCTGCCCGCCGACCGCGAGACCTACCTGGCCGCCTCCGCCGACGTGATGAACGCGCTCGGCTCGCTCGGCGGGATCCTGGAGGTCATCGGCTGGGACGAGGCGTTCATGCTGGTCGACACCGACGACGCGGTGGAGACCTCCCGCTTCATCCAGCGCCACGTGCGCGAGCGCACCGCGCTCAACTGCTCGATCGGCATCGGCGACAACAAGCTGCGCGCGAAACTGGCCTCCGGCATGGGAAAACCCGCAGGCGTGTTCCGGCTGGACGTGTCCAACTGGGTCGAGGTGATGGCCGACAAGCCCACCGACGCGCTGCAGGGCGTGGGCACCAAGACCGCCAAGAAGCTCGCCGCCCGGGGCATCGCCACCGTCGCCGAGCTGGCCCGGACGCCGATGGCGGACCTGGCGGGCGAGTTCGGCCCCAACATCGGGCCTTGGCTGGTGGCGCTCGCGCACGGCTACGACTCCAGCCCGGTCAGCGACGAGCCGTTCCGGGCCCGCTCCCACGGCCGCGAGGTCACCTTTCAGCGCGACCTGCGCGAGGTCGAGCCGATGCGCGCCGAGATCACCCGCCTGTCCCGTCAGGTCTCCGAGGACCTCGCCGCCGACGACACGCTGGCCCGCCGGGTGGTGGTCAAGCTCCGCGACTCCCGCTTCGCCACGCACACCCACGGCGTCACCCTCGCCGAACCCACCCGGGCCTTCGAACCCATCGAAACCGCTGCTCAGCAGGCCCTCGGCAGGTTCCCGCTGGACCGCCCGGTGCGCCTACTGGGAGTCCGAGCCGAGCTTGTCCGCGAGTAGCGGCGTCAGCCGGAACTCCACCAGGGTGCGCATGGCGAGGGAGAAGTTGGTGCGTTCCACGCCCGGCGTGTCGAGGATGCGGCCGGCGATGCGGTAGAGCTGGTCGGCGTCGGTGGCGACCACGCGCACAAGCAGGTCGGAGTCGCCGGTGAGCCCGAAAACCTCGACCACCTCCGGGATCTCGGCCAGCTCGCCGGCCAGCTGATCGAGGTGCTGCTGGGTGACCTGCACGGTGATGAACGCGGTCAGCGGGTAGCCGAGCGTCGCCGGATCGATGCGGCGCTCGAACGAACCGAGCTTCGGTTCCAGCTTCGCCAGGCGGGCCTGAACCGTGTTGCGGGACAACCCGACTCGCTCGGCCAGCGCGACCACGGTCGCTCGCGGGTCCTCGCGCAGCGCCAGCAGCAGCCGGACGTCGATGTCGTCGAGCGTCTCGGTGGTGGGCAATCTGTTCACCTCGTCGGTCGTTCCGGCCCGTCGCGCTGAGCAGATTGCTCGTTCCCGCAGCCGGGTCTTGTGCAGTGATTGTTGTCTTGGTGTTCTGCTGAGCGCAATGTGGCAACGCGAGGAGGCGTGATGACGAGCGTGGTACCGGCGCGCACCGAGACGGCGGACCTGCGCGAGGTCGAGCAGCGGGTGCTGTGGCTGGCGACCGCGATGATCGACCACGCCAACCGGGTTCGGCCGAACAACTCCGGTCTCAAGGTCGGCGGTCACCAGGCGTCCTGCGCCTCGATGGTCTCGATCATGACCGCCCTGCACTTCGAGCACCTCACCGCCGCCGACCGCGTGTCGGTCAAGCCGCACGCCTCGCCGGTGCTGCACGCGATCAACTACCTGCTCGGCTCGCTCGACGAGGAGCACCTGACCACGCTGCGCGAGTTCGGCGGTGTGCAGAGCTACCCGAGCCGCACCAAGGACCCCGACCCGGCCGACTACTCGACCGGCTCGGTCGGCATCGGCGCCACCGCGCCGATCTGGGGTGCCGTGGCCCGCCGCTACGTCGACACCCACGGTGGAGGGGCGGGCACCGGACGCCAGTACTCGCTGCTCGGCGACGCCGAACTCGACGAAGGCGCCTGCTGGGAGGCGATCCTGGACCCGACCGTCGCCGATCTCGGCGAGGTCGTGTGGATCGTCGACCTCAACCGGCAGTCGCTGGACCGCGTCGTGCCCAACATCGCGGCCAACCGGCTGCAGGGCATGTTCACCGCCGCCGGCTGGCAGGTGATCACCCTCAAGTACGGCCAGGTGCTGGAGGAGCTGTTCGCCCGGCCCGGTGGCGCTGCGATGCGCGAGCGCATCGACGGCATGAGCAACCCCGAGTACCAGCGCCTGCTGCGCTGCACCCCGCAGCAGCTGCGGGAGCGAATCCCCGCCGGTGACAGCGCGATCGAGCAGCTTCTGTCCGATGTGGACGACGAGACGCTGGCGGCGGCGATCCGCAACCTGGGCGGCCACGACCTGGACGCGCTGGACTCGGCGTTCAAGGCCATCGACGACACCCGGCCCACCGTCATCTTCGCCTACACCATCAAGGGCTACGGCCTGGCCACCGAAGGACACCCGCAGAACCACGGCTCGCTGCTGGGCGAGGAGCAGATGCGGCAGCTGGCCGGTCAGGTCGGTGCCGACCTCGACGACCCGTGGCACCGCTTCCCGGCGGGCAGCCCGCCCGGGGAGCTGTGCGCGGCGGCGGCCTCCCGGCTGCGCCGCCGCGAACGCGCCCGGGTCAAGCCGCCGCAGCTGCCCACCGACATCGGGCGCACGCCTAGCGGCACCACCACGACCCAGGCCGCGCTGGGGCGCACGCTGCTGGACCTGACCCGCGAATCCCCCGAGGCCGCCGAGCGGATCGTGACGCTGGCACCCGACGTCAGCTCCACCACCAACCTCGGCGGCTGGCTGAACAAGGTCGGCGTGTGGTCGCCGTCCGAGCGCGTCGACTGGTTCGCCGACGACGCCGAAACCATCCTGCACTGGCGTGAACGCCCGGCCGGCCAGCACATCGAGCTGGGCATCGCCGAGACGAACCTGGTCGGCCTGCTCGGCGAGCTCGGCTCCACCTGGAGCCGCTGGGGCCAGCCGCTGCTGCCGATCGGCGTGGTCTACGACTGCTTCCTGGGGCGCGCGCTCGAACCCTGGTCGTTCGGCGTCTACGCCGGTGGTCAGTCGATCCTGGTCGGCACGCCCTCCGGGGTGAGCCTGGCGCCGGAGGGCGGGGCGCACCAGTCGGTCGGCACGCCCTCGATCGGGCTCGAGCAGCCGGGCGTGACCAGTTACGAACCCGCGTTCGCCGTGGACACCGAGTGGTGCCTGCTCGCGGCCATGTCCCAGCTCGGCAAGCCCGGCGGTGCCTCGTCGTACCTGCGGTTGTCGACCCGCCCGGTGGACCAGTCGCTGGCCTCGGTGCCCACCGACCCGGCGGTCCGAGAGCGGCGCCGCAGGCAGGTCGTCGGGGGCGCCTACGCGCTGCGCCGCGACGCCGACCCGCAGGTGACGCTGGTCGGCATGGGCGCGCTCATGACCGAGGTGCTGGCCGCCGCCGACCGGCTGGCGGAGCAGGGCATCGGCGCGGACGTCGTGTGCGTGACGAGCGCGGACCTGCTGTTCCGGGCGCACCGGGGCGATGCGGACCGCAGCGTGCTGGACCAGGTCTTCCCGGCCGGGCGGGCGCGTCCGGTGGTCACCGTCCTGGATGGACACCCGCACGCGCTGGCGTTCCTGGCGGGCGTGAACCGGACTCCCGCAATCCACTTGGGCGTCACCGGTTTCGGGCAGTCCGGGTCCCTCGAGGACGTCTACCGCCACCACGGGCTCGACACCGACGCCATCGTCGGAGCCGCCCTCGACGCCACCCACCGCTGACCGCCGGGGGCGAGAACTGCGGACCCGGGGAAACCGGGGTTTTCGCCCCGGGGCGTGGGGTTGCTCACTTGGCTGAGGCCGTTCCTCCTGGTTGGGTGTGGGGAGTTCCAGGGGTGGAGGGCAGTGGTGGTGGGTTGTTTCGAGGTTCGGGCCGAAGTGGGTTCAGTCGTGGACGTGTTCAGCCGGGACGTCGCGCCCGCGCTGACGGTGGACGCCGGTGATGTGGTGACCGTGGAGTCGTTGGACTGCAGCGGGCACCTGGAGCGGCAGCGGGTTCCGGGGGAGCAGCGCCCGCTGATGTTCACCGAGCGGCGGGGGCACTGCCTGACCGGGCCGATCGCCGTGCGCGGGGCGAAGCCCGGGATGGTGCTGGCGGTGCACTTCGAGGAGCTCACGCCCGCCGAGTGGGGGTGGACGGCGACCGCGGGCAAGGACAACTGGCTGCTGCGCAGGCTGCGGGTCGCCGATGCCGGGCGATCCTGGCTGCTGTGGGAGCTCGACGGCGGCACCGGCACGAACCAGCACGGCCACACAGTGCCGCTGGCGCCGTTCCTGGGCGTGGTCGGCATGCCGCCGGAGGAACCGGGGGAGCACTCGACGATCCCGCCACGTCCCGAGGGTGGCGGCAACATCGACTGCCGCGAGCTCGTCGCCGGATCGACGCTGTACCTGCCGGTCACCGTGCCCGACGCGATGCTGCTGCTCGGCGACGGGCACGCCCGCCAGGGCGACGGCGAGGTCGGCGGCACCGCCATCGAGTGCGGCATGACCAGCCGCGTTCGGCTGGACCTGATCGTGGATCGCCCGGTTCCCGGCATCCACGCCGAGACCCCGGCCGGTCTGGTGACCTTCGGCTTCGACGCCGACCTCAACGAGGCGACCGCCACGGCGCTGAGCGCGATGGTCGACTGGCTGCAGATCGAGCAGGCCCTGGAACGAGGCCCGGCGCTGGCCCTGGCCAGCGCGACGGTCGACATGCGCATCACCCAGATCGCCAACGAGACCTGGGGCGTGCACGCCGTGCTGCCGACGGGCGTGCTCGGCTGAGCCGTTCGGACGCCGTTCCCCCGGTTTTCACCTGAACTGGGGTGTTCCGGATCCGCTAAACGTGAAAGGTTTTCTGATCAGTTCCGGGTTGATCAGAGGACTGGCACATGGCGGATGTGAGCAGGCGCGGCTTCATGCTGGCCGCAGGCATGACGGGCATGGCGCTCGGTTTCGCGGGGACCGCGTCGGCGAGCCCCCGACCAGCGCGAACGACCCTGGAGGTGGCCGCGCAGCCCGCCTCCGGCGAAGGTTACCGGCGGCTGACCGCCGGGCCCGGCTGGCCGCAGGTGGTGCGCACCGAACTCGCCGTCGCCGACCCCGGCCGGGTCGACCGGCGCGTGCCGGTCACCGCGTTCACGCAGTTCACCGACCTGCACATCACCGACGTGCAGAGTCCCGCGCGCTTCGAGTACCTGCACCCGCTGGCCGGCGGTGCGTTCCGGCCGCAGGAGACGTTGGGCGCGCTGGCCGCGGCCCACCTGGTGCAGCGGGTCAACGAGCTGCGCACCGGCCCGGTGACCGGGCTGCCGATGGACTTCATGATCACCACCGGCGACAGCACCGACAACCACGAGTTCGCCGAGCTCGACTGGTACTTCGCCGTCCTCAACGGCGGGCCGCTCGCGCAGAACACCGGCGCGGCCCACTACGAAGGGGTCCAGGACTCCGGCGACCCGCTGTACTGGCACCCCGAAGGGGGCGTGCGGGACCGCTTCCGCGAGCTGGGGTTCCCGGTGCTGCCCGGTCTGCTGACCGACGCGCTGCGGCCCTTCCGCAGCCCGGGGCTCACCGTCCCCTGGTACGCGGTGTTCGGCAACCACGACAACAGCGTCATGGGCACGCTCGCCGACCAGGTCATCCCGCGCGTCGGCGACTGGTACACCGGCGACCGCAAGATCATCGGGCGGGACGAGCGCGAGGCGGCCGCCGTCGCCGAGATGCTGCGCGGCAGCCGCGAGGTCTCCGGGCAGGCGGTGCTCGACGGCAACACCGTCGTGCGCACCGTGACGCCTGACGAGCGGCGGCACCCGTTCACCACCGAGGAGTTCATCGCCGCCCACCTCGACGAGGCCAACACCGGTCCCGGGCCGGTCGGGCACGGTTTCGACGCCGCCGATCCCAAGCCGCACTACACCTTCCGGATCGCGCCGGGCGTCACCGGGATCGCGCTGGACAGCACCAACACCGCAGGCCTGGCCGAGGGCTCGCTCGGGCTCGAGCAGTACCGGTGGCTCGAGGAGGTGCTCACCAGCGGCAGCTCCACCTACTACGACCAGGTGGGGCGCAAGCCGACCCAGCACGTCACCGACGAGCTGTTCGTGCTGTTCAGCCACCACACCTCGGAGACGATGACCGCGCTGTGGCCCGACTTCCGCTCACCCGGCGAGCCCCGCATCGGCGGTGACGGAGTGGTCCGGCTGCTGCAGCGGTTCCCCAATGTGCTGGCCTGGATCAACGGCCACACCCACCGCAACACCATCACCCCGCACGCCGCCGACGAGCCCGAACGCGGTTTCTGGGAGATCAACACCGCCTCGCACGTCGACTTCCCGCAACTGGCGCGGGTCATCGAGATCGCCGACAACCGCGACGGCACGTTGTCGCTGTTCACGACCCTGATCGAGGCCGACAGCCCGTACCAGGCCGACTACGACGACCACTCGCCCGCCGCGCTCGCGGCGCTGTACCGGGAGCTGTCGTTCAACGACCCGCACACCGACCTGGGCCAGCTCGGCGCCCACGCCGACCGCAACACCGAACTGCTCGTCCCGGGACGCCTGCCGCACTGATCCGGAAGGCGCGCCGTGCCCCGGTCGAGCACCCTGGGAGGGGTCGACCGGGGAGGCCGAGATGAACGTCGTGGTGGGAGTCGACGGATCGGCGGTCGCGCGCAACGCGGCCGCGTGGGCGGCGCGCGAAGCGGTGCGGCGGGGCTGCGAGCTGCGGATCGTCTACGCGGACCCGACCGCGCATCCGGGCGAGGACCACGTGCGGGCTCAGGTCACCCGCTGGCTCGCCGATGCCGCCGGGCACGCCCAGATGCAGCAGCCCGACGCCAAGGTGACCACCGCGGCCGTCCCAGGTTCACCCGAGCGGGTGCTCGTGGCCGAGTCGGCCGCCGCGGAGCTGCTCGTGGTCGGCGACCGGGGCTTCGGCGGGTTCACCGGGCTGCTGGCCGGTGCGGTCGCGGTCAAGGTCGCCGCGCACGCGCTCGGATCCGTCGTGGTCGTGCCGGACGTGGGAGATCCGCCCACGTTCCCCACCGTCGGGCCGATCGTGGCCGGGGTCGACGACGTCGAATCGGCCGCGCCCGTGCTCGCCCAGGGCTTCCGGCTCGCCGACTCGCTCGGCGAACCGCTGCACGTGGTGCACACCTGGGAGGTCGTCGGCATCGACCTGAAGTGGCTGCGCAGCAGGCTGCCCGCGGAGGAGGTCGCCGAGAAGGAGCAGCTGTTCCTCGCCGAGGTCATGGCCGGTTGGCAGGAGCGGTTCCCCGGGGTCGAGGTCCAGCGGATCGTCGGCCGGGGTTCCCCGGTGGCCGCCCTGATCAACCACTCGGCCGAGGCGCAGCTGGTCGTCGTAGGCGCGCACGGACGAGGTGGTGTCGCGGGTGCGCACCTGGGGTCGACCAGCCACAAGCTCATCCACCACGCCCCCGCACCGCTGCTGATCGTTCGTTCGCGGCCTTGACGCCGTTGTGACCGAGTTCTCATTCTCAGATGCGCATGTTCTTCCGCACTCGACGAGGAGTGGTTATGAAGACGAAGGCCGCGATCCTGCACGAGCCGGGCAAGGACTGGGAAGTCGAAGAGATCGAACTGGGCGATCCGATCGAGGGCGAAGTGCAGGTGAGGCTCGCGGCCTCGGGCCTGTGCCACTCGGACGAGCACCTGCGCACCGGTGCCACCCCGATGGCGATCTACCCCGCTGTCGGCGGTCACGAAGGTGCCGGTGTGGTCACCAAGGTGGGTCCCGGGGTGACCGGGATCAGCGAGGGCGACCACGTGGTGCTGACCTTCATCCCCGGGTGCGGCAGGTGCCGGGCCTGCGCCCAGGGCATGCAGAACCTCTGCGACGCCGGCGCGGGTCTGCTCTCGGGCGAGGCCATCTCCGGCGGTTACCGCATCAACTACCAGGGCAAACCGGTGGCGCCGATGTGCCTGCTGGGCACCTTCGCGCCGTACGTGACGGTCAACCAGGCCTCGGTGCAGACCATCGAGAAGGACATCCCGCTGGACAAGGCGGCGCTGCTGGGCTGCGGCGTGTCGACCGGCTGGGGCACCGCCACCGAGATCGGCGGGACCCGCACCGGCGACACCGTGGTCGTCATGGGCTGCGGGGGTGTCGGCATCAACGCCGTGCAGGGCGCGGCCGCGGCGGGCGCGCGCTACGTCGTGGCGGTCGACCCGGTGGAGTTCAAGCGGTCCAAGGCCGAGGAGCTCGGCGCCACCCACACCTTCGCCACGATGGAGGAGGCGCACGCGGCGGTCGGGGAGCTGACCTGGGGTCAGCTGGCCGACAACGTGCTGATCTGCATCGGCGAGACCACCGGCGAGCACCTGCAGCCCGCGCTGTCGATGACCAAGAAGGGCGGCCAGGTCGTGGTCACCGGCATGGGCCGGGCCGACCAGATCGACGCGCAGGTCAGCCTGTTCGAACTCACCTTGCTGCAGAAGCGGCTGCAGGGCGCGATCTTCGGCGGCGTCAGCCCCCGCACCCAGATCCCGCGCCTGCTCGAGCACTACCGCAACGGCACGCTCAAGCTCGACGAACTGGTCACCACCGAGTACTCGCTGGAGGACATCAACACCGGCTACGCCGACATGATGGCGGGCAAGAACCTGCGCGGCATCATCCGCTACACCGAGGCCGACTACTGATCGGCGTGCGCCCGCGCGAGCTCGCGCATCGCCGTGTCCAACAGGTCCGAGAGCGCGAGCTCCGGATGATCCAGCCAGTGCTGGTACGCCGACAGCGCCACGCCGAGCGCGGCGTGCGCGATGGTCTGCGGGGTCAGTGCGGTTGACGGCTCGCCGAGGCGGTGGCCGGCGAACTCGGCCACCACCTCGCGCCAGGACTCGAAGCGCAACGTCGAATGCGCTTGCAGTGCGGGCACTCCCAGGATCAGCCGCATCCGCCTGCGGTGCTCCGGGACCTGCTCCTCGGGCACCCGGTTGAACTCGACCAGGCAGTGCCGCACCGCGTCCATCAGCGGGAGGTCCTCCGGCAGCGCGCGGAACTCGGCGCGCATCCGCTCCAGGCCGGAGTCGAAGTCTCCCCACGGGATGTCGTTCTTCGACGGGAAGTAGTGGAAGAACGTGCGCCGCGCGATGCCCGCCGCGGCCGCGATGTCGGTGACCGTGGTGCGTTCGAAGCCCTGTTCGTCGAACAGGTCGAAGGCGACCTTCTCCAATTCGGCTGCGGTGGTGACCTTTCGGCGCCCACCGGGTCGCTGCACTGCTCCAGATGTGTCAGGCCGCAAGGAATTCCGCTCCACGTCTTGTGAAAATGCACCCGGTGCAAATACCGTGTCGATGGTAGCTCGACACTGTGAGGAGCATCGCATGTCTGACCAGCAGATCGAACAGAGCACCGGCAACGAGCCCGTCGTCGAGGAAGAGCTCCTGGTCGAGGAGGTCTCCATCGACGGGATGTGCGGGGTCTACTGACCATGACCGCCGCGGAGTTCGACATCGGCCGCGGCTACCGGCTGAACCCGCAGGTCGCGTTGCGCCCCGAGCCCTTCGGGGCGCTCGCGTACCACTTCGGGAACCGGAAGCTGTCGTTCCTGAAAGTGCCCGAACTGGTGGAACTCGTCCGCGAACTCGGTGAGCACGCCAGCGTCGAAGACGCGCTGGCGAGCGTTCCCGAACAACGCCGCCCGCAGTTCCGCAAAGCACTGGCCTCCCTCGCAGACTCCGAGATGATCCTCCCCCAGAGTTGAAGAGGTCGATCACCTTGCTTGGCGGTGCCAGTGGCGGAACCTGAGGCGGTCCTCCTGCTCCGGGCGCGCCGACTCATGTATGCCAATACACCACGTCGACGCGTCCTCACAGGAGAACCACCTCAGAACCCGCGGCGGTGCCGGCTGAGTCCCACACCTGAGACGGCGGCTTCGCCGCGTTGAAGAGAACTTGCCATCCAATGCAGACGACGATGTCCCGTTGGAAGTGAGCCGAGATGACCACCACCGCACCGGTTCCCGCGTTGGTCGAGCAGTTCAAGGGCGGTCTGGACGCCCCGATCTGCCTGACCTGGGAATGGACCTACGCCTGCAACCTCGCCTGCGAGCACTGCCTGTCCTCTTCGGGCAGACGTGACCCGAACGAGCTGTCCACCGCCGAGATGAAGGCGGTCATCGACGAGCTGCAACGCATGCAGGTCTTCTACGTCAACGTCGGCGGCGGTGAACCCACCGTGCGCCCCGACTTCTGGGAACTCCTCGACTACGCCATCGACCACCAGGTCGGCGTGAAGTTCTCCACCAACGGTCTGCGCATCGATCCCGAACGCGCGCGCCGGCTGGCCGCCACCGACTACGTCGACGTGCAGATCTCCCTCGACGGCGCCACCCGCGAGGTCAACGACGCCGTGCGCGGGCCCGGCTCGTTCGACATGGCGATGCGCGCGCTGGAGAACCTCTCCGCGGCCGGCATGCGCGACTTCAAGATCTCGGTCGTGATGACCAGCCAGAACGTCGACCAGCTCGACGACTTCAAGGCCATCTCCGACCGCTTCGGCGCGCAGCTGCGCATCACCCGGCTGCGGCCCTCCGGGCGCGGCGCCGACGTGTGGGACGAGCTGCACCCCTCCGACGCGCAGCAGCGGCAGATCTACGACTGGCTGGTCGCCCACGGCGACCAAGTGCTCACCGGCGACTCGTTCTTCCACCTCAACGCGCTGGGGTCGACCCCGCTGCCGGGGCTGAACCTGTGCGGCGCGGGGCGGGTGGTGTGCCTGATCGACCCCGTCGGCGACGTCTACGCGTGCCCGTTCGCCATCCACGACGTGTTCAAGGGCGGGAACGTCCGCGACGAGGGCGGTTTCGCCCGCGTGTGGCGGGAGTCGGAGCTGTTCAACGACCTCCGGCAGCCGCAGTCGGCGGGCGCGTGCACCTCCTGCTCGCAGTACGACGCCTGCCAGGGCGGTTGCATGGCGGCGAAGTTCTTCACCGGGCTGCCGCTGGACGGGCCGGATCCCGAGTGCGTGAAGGGCCACGGCCGGTCCGCGCTGTCCATCGTGGACAAGAGTGAGCTGCCGAAGGCGACGCAGGACCACTCGCGGTCCTCGCGGCGCAAGGTGGGGCTGGGCATGCCGGCCGTCCCAGCGAAGCCGTGCGACTCGTCTCCGCTGGTGAGTGAGCTGTGAAGCTCGTCGACCCGGTCCGGCTCGGCCGGTCCTCAGCCCCTTCGCGGGTCCTGTTCGGACCGCACGAGACCAACCTCGGGCGTGAGCGGGACATCTCGGACCGGCACGTCGCCTACTACGCGGCCCGGGCCGCGGGTGGTGCCGGCGTGCTGGTCACCGAGATCGCGAGCGCGCACGACTCGGACTGGCCGTACGAGCGGGCCCCGCTGGCGTCGCGCTGCGGTCCCGGGTGGGCGGCCGTGGCCGAGGCCTGCCGTCCCCACGGGACGGTGGTGCTGGCCGGGCTCGGCCACTCGGGTTCGCAGGGCTCGTCGGCGTTCTCGCAGCGCGTGCTGTGGGCGCCCTCGCGGGTGGCCGACGTGGCCAGCCGCGAGATGCCGATGGAACTGGAGCAGGACGAGATCGACTCGCTGGTCGCCGGTTTCGCCGCCGCGTCGCGTGAGGCGGTGCGCAGCGGCCTGCACGGGGTGGAGCTCAACGCCGGGCAGTTCTCGCTGCTGCGGCAGTTCCTGTCCGGGCTGACCAACCAGCGCGGCGACGGCTACGGCACCGACCGCACCCGCCTGCTGCGCGAAGTCCTGGCCGCGGTGCGCGAAGCGGTCGGCGACGGCGTGCTCGGGCTGCGGCTGTCCTGCGACGAACTCGCCCCCTGGGCGGGGATCACGCCGGAGGCGGCGGCCGGGATCGTCGAGTCGATCCGCGAGGACGTCGACTACCTGGCCGTCGTGCGCGGGTCGGCGATGGGCACTTCCGCGACACGGCCCGACCTGCACACCGAACCCGGTTTCAACATCGACCTCTGCCGCGCGATCCGCGAGTCCGCCGCGGGTGCACCGGTCGTCCTCCAAGGCAGCGTCGTCGACCCGGGCCAGGCCCAACGGGCCCTCGACGACGGCGTCGCCGACCTCGTCGAGATGACCCGCGCGCAGATCGCCGACCCCGACGTCGTCGCCAAGACCCGCAGCGGCACCCCGGCCCGCCCCTGCGTGCTGTGCAACCAGAAGTGCCAGGTCCGAGACAACCGCAACCCCATCATCACCTGCATCGTCAACCCCTCCGCCGGTCACGAACCCGACGAGATCCCGATTTCAATGGAAGTTGGGAGTCGGATCTCAATGGAAATCGGGGACCTGAGTTCCATGGAAATCGGGTCCCGGGTTTCCACTGGAGTCGGGGACCCGAGTTCCGTGGGAGTCCGGTCTCGGAGCGGGGTTCGGGGTGGTTCGGAGCCGGTGTTGGTGGTGGGGGGTGGTCCTGCGGGGTTGGAGGCGGCTCGAGTTCTGGCTTCCCGGGGGCGGGCGGTGACCCTCGTCGAGCGGGAGGAACAGCTCGGGGGGATGGTTCGGCGGGCTGCCGAGGTCGCGGGCCGGGGGCGTGTGTGGCAGGCGATCGAGTGGCTGGAGGCGGAGGTCCGCCGGCTCGGAGTCGAGGTGCGGCTCGGGGTCGAGGCCGGGCCTGCGGAGCTGGCCGGGCGCGAGGTCGTGGTGGCCACCGGGTCGGTGCCCGGGCCGTGGGGGTTCAAGGTCGAGGGAGGTGCGGTGCTCGACGTCGTCGAGGCCTTGAGCGCTGACGTTTCCGCTGGTCCGGTGGTGGTGCACGACCCCGTCGGCGATCACGTCGGAGTCGGGGTGGCCGAGCTGCTGGCCGCGCGCGGCGTGGAGTCCGCGATCGTGACGCAAGATCAGGTCGTGGGCACCCAACTCGCGCTGACCGGCGACCTCGCCGACGCCAACGCACGGCTGCAGCGCGCCGGGGTGGCGCTGGAGAAGCGCTCGCTGCTGCGCGAAGTCCACCCCGACCACGTCGTGCTCGAAGACGTCCACACCGCCGAAACCCGCGAACGCCCCGCGGCCGTCGTCGTCCACTGCGGACACCGGCTGCCGGATGAGACCCTGGAGGGGACGCGGATCGGTGACTGCGTGGCACCGCGCACGATCCACGAGGCGATCCTGGAAGGCCGCCGGGCGGCAGGAGGTCTGCGATGAGCCGCTACCTGTTCTCCCCGCTGCGGCTGGGGCCGGTGACGGTGCGCAACCGCATCGTGTTCTCCGCGCACCTGACCAACTACGCGCGCGACGGTCACCCGACCGAGCAGCACGCCGCCTACTACGCGGCGCGCGCCGAGGGCGGCGCCGGGTTGGTCATCACCGAGGAGCACTCCACGCACCCGACCGACTGGCCCTACGAGAAGCTCATCCACGGCTTCGACCCGTCGGTGATCGCCGGCTACCGCCGCATCACCGAGGCCGTGCACGCCCACGGAACCCCGATCTTCGCGCAGCTCAACCACAACGGCGGACAGGCGTCCTCGATGTACTCGCGGCTGCCGGTGTGGGCGCCCTCGGCGGTGCCCGACCCGATGTTCCGCGAAGTGCCCAAGGCCATCGACACCCGCGAGATCGCCGAGGTCGTCGCCGGGTACGGCACCGTGGCCGCGCACTGCGCCGAAGGCGACTTCGACGGGGTGGAGCTGCAGTGCTCGCACTCGTCGATCGTGCGCGGGTTCCTGTCCCCGGCCACCAACAAGCGCACCGACGACTACGGCGGATCGCTGGCCGGACGGGCCCGCATCCTGCTGGAGATCATCGACGCGGTCCGCGAGTCCATCGGCCCGGACCGGGCGCTGGGCGTGCGGATCTGCGGCGACGAGCTCATCGAGGGCGGCACCACCATCGACGAGGCCGTCGAGGTCGCCAAGATGGTCGAGGCCACCGGGAAGGTCGACTACATCAACACATCGATCGGCGTGGCCACCTCGACGCTGTACATGATCGAGGCGTCGATGGCGATCCCGCCGGGCTACGCGCTGTTCATCTCCAACGCCATCCGCCAGGCGGTGGACCTGCCGGTCGTCGGCGTCGGCCGCATCAAGGACCCGCTGCAGGCCGAACGCGCCCTGGAGGAGGGCCACTGCGACCTGGTCGGCGTGGTGCGCGGGCAGATCGCCGACGCCGACTTCGCCGCCAAGGCCCGCTCCGGGCACGCCACCGACATCCGCACCTGCCTGTCCTGCAACCAGGAGTGCGTCGGCCGGATGGGCCTCAACCGCTGGCTCGGCTGCATCGAGAACCCGCGCACCGGGAGGGAATCCGTCGCGCTGCCGATGCCGCGCAGGCGCGGCCGGGTCTTGGTGGTCGGCGGCGGCCCGGCCGGTCTGCAGGCCGCTGCCACCGCCGCCGAGCGCGGCCACCACGTCACCCTCTTCGAGCGCGCACCCGAGACCGGTGGTCAGGTCGCGCAGGCCGCGAGCGTGCCGGGGCGGGCCGAGTTCCTCGACGTGGTCCGGAACCTGCGCGCCGAGTGCGAGCGCCACGGGGTCGACGTCAAGACCGGGATCGAGGCCACCGCGCAGCTGCTGCGCGAGGAGCACCCCGACGCCGTGGTGCTGGCCACCGGTGCCCGCCCGCAAGCGCCCTGGTGGGCCGGGGACCTGGAGCGCGTGGTCGACGTCCGCGACGTGCTCGCCGGGGACGCCGCCCCCGAGGGCGAGGTGCTGATCGTCGACGAGCTCGGCTTCCACCAGGCCGCCTCGGTCGCCGAACTGCTGGCCGACCGGGGGTGCCGGGTGCAGATCAGCACCCCGGGCATGGTCGTCTGCCAGGACCTCGGCGTCACGCTGGACATGGAGACCTTCAGCATCCGCGCCCACGCCAAGGGGATCGGGCAGCGCACCGACGAGGTCGTCATGGCCGCCTCCGCGGACGGCGAGCGCGTGTCGCTGCAGATCCTCAAGCACACCACCGGCGAGACCGGCGAGCACACCTTCGACTGGGTGGTGTGCGCGGTGCACCAGAGCCCGGTCGACGAGTTGTGGCACGAGCTGCGCGACGCGCCGTTCCCGGTGCACCGCGCGGGCGACTGCCTGGCACCGCGCCGCGCGCACGCGGCCGTGATCGAGGGACATCGAGTGGCGGTGGGACTTTGACTGTTCCCACGCCTAGAGGCGGGGTTTTCCCGTCCGGCTCGCGCCGGATGGTTCCTGCTTCGTAGCCGACTGCTGAAGGGAGGGCCCTTGCAGACTTACACCAGCTCCACAGGCTTCGCCGGGGTTGTCCCCGGCTACCGCTCGACCAGCGGCAAGGATGTTCTTCGCGGCGTTGATGTCCCGGTCGTGCCGGGTGCCGCATCCGGGGCATTTCCAGTGCCGGACGGAGAGCTTCAGTTCAGGCAGCAGGTGTCCGCAGTGGGAGCAGGTTTTCGACGAGGGGTACCAGCGGTCGATCACCACGACCCGCTTACCGGCGCGTTCGGCCTTGTACTCCAGCTGACGCCGGAACTCACCGAGCGCCGCATCCATCACGGCACGGTTGAGCCCGGCTTTGGCGCGCACGTTGCGACCCGGCTCATCCACGGTTCCGCGCGCCGAGGCGGCCATGCCTGCAACGTTGAGGTTTTCGATCGCGATCAGATCGTTTTCACGGACCAGGCAAGTGCTGGTGCGGTGCCGGAAGTCGGCACGAGCCGTGCGGATCTTGCGGTGTGCCCGCGCGACCTTGGCCTTGGCCTTGCGTCGGTTCGCCGAGCCGCGCTGCTTGCGCGCCATACGCCGTTGGTAGCGAGCAAGGTTGCGGGCTTTGCGATCCAGATGACGCGGGTTGGCGATCTTCTCGCCGGTGGACAGGGTGGCGAAGTCCTTCACCCCGAGGTCCACACCTACCGCGCGGCCGGTTGGTTCGGCGGGTTGGGGGTCGTCGGTGCCCACGGCGAAGGTCACGTACCAACGCCCGTCAGGATCACGCGACACGATGACCATCGTCGGGTTCAGCGTGGCCAGAATTTCGGTGTTCCAGGACCACAGGAATTCAAGCGGCGTGGTGTGCTTCGCCAGCGTCAACTTGCCCTCACGCAGCCGGAATGCGCTGCGCGTGTAGTGCGCCGACTGGCGACCGTTGCGGGACTTGAATCTCGGGTACTTCGCGCGCCCGGCGACGAAGTTCTGGTAAGCGGTGTGCTGGTGCCGAAGCGTCTGCTGCAACGGCACGCTCGACACCTCGGACAGGTCTTCTGTCTTCTTCCGGGCAGTCAGCGCAGCGTCGGTCTCCTTGTACGAGGTCTTGACGCCATGCGCGTGATAAGCGCGATGCCGCTGGTCAAGGGTCTTGCTCCATACCAGGCGCACACACCCGAACGTGCGGCCAGCTGGGCTGCCTGCTCGGTGGTCGGGTAGGCCCGCACCTTGTACGCCATCCTCACAACATCAAATTTACGCGATCACTCGTCACGAGTAAGGAAACGACTATGCAGGTAACCGCTGGGCGCGTCGACACCGAGGTAGCTGCGCTTCCTCCCCGTTCCGAAGGACGGGGCATCCACGCTACGGAGATCCGGTGAACGCACTGCCCGAGAGGCTCGCGATCGTCGTCGTCCGCGACGGCGCACTGCCCGCCGGTGCCGACGAGACCGCCGCCGAAGCCGGGGGAGCGGTGCTGCTCACCGGCACCGGCACGGCCCGCGCGGCCAAGGAGCTCACCGCCGCCCGCGCGACCTGGACCGTCGAATCCGCGCAGGTCACGCCGGGTTCGCTGGCTGCGACGCTGGCGCCGCTGCTCGACGACGTGCGGGTCGTGCTGCTGCCGGCCTCGCCCGACGGGCGCGACCTGGCGCCCCGCCTGGCGTTCGACACCGGCAGGCCGCTGCACGCGGGAGCCGTCCGCTGCGGAACCGACACCGCCGATCTGTCCAGAGTGGACGATGCCCTGGAGCTGCGGGTCCGCTTCACCGGGCCGGTGATCGTCACGCTGGCACCCGGTGTGCGCGGCGTCGGCCACCCGATCCCAGCGCCGGAACCCGCGGAACTCCGCGTCGCACCCGTCGAGGTGCTCGACGCCGAACAGGTCGAGGTCCGCGCCCCCGAACCGGAGACCGTCGAGCTCACCGAAGCCCGGCGCATCCTCGGCGGCGGCGCCGGACTCGTGCGGCCCGGCGAGGACGGTGCCGCCGTGCTGCGCACGCTCACCGAGGTCGCCGCTTGGCTCGGCGCCTCTGCCGGTGCCACCCGGGTGGTCACCGACGCGGGCTGGGCCGGGCACGACCGGCAGATCGGCACCACCGGCGTCGTCGTCGACCCCGACCTCTACGTCGCCTTCGGCATCTCCGGCGCCACCCAGCACACCGGTGGCCTGGGGCGACCGGAGCACGTGGTCAGCATCAACACCGACCCGCACTGCCCGATGACCGCGATGGCCGACCTCGGCATCATCGCCGACGCCCCCGAAGTCCTGCGCGAACTCGACCGCCGGAGACGAGATGCCTGAAGTCGACGCCGTGGTGGTCGGCGCCGGTCCCGCCGGATCGGCCGCCGCACTCGAACTCGCCCGCGCCGGGCGCAGCGTCATCCTGCTCGAACGCGGGCCGTTCCCCGGCGCCAAGAACGTCTACGGCGGAGTGGTCTACGCCCGGGTCCTGGACGAGGTGCTGCCCGAGTGGTGGCGCGAGGTGCCGGTGCAGCGCTGGGTGACCCGCCGCAGCACCATGATGCTCACCGAGAACCAAGCGCTCACCGTTGACTTCCGCACCGAGGACTGGGGCAGCGCCCCCTACAACGGCATGACCACCTTCCGCGCGGACTTCGACTCGTGGCTGGCGGGCAAGGCCGTCGACGCCGGTGCGCGGCTGGTCACCTCCACGGTGGCCACCGACGTGCTGCGGGAGGACGGCCGCGTCGTCGGGGTGCGCACCGACCGGCCCGACGGCGACATCCGGGCGCGCGTGGTCATCGCCGCCGACGGCGTCAACTCCTTCCTCGCCAAGCAGGCCGGGCTGCTGCCCACGACCGATCCCGAGCACCAGACGCTCGGGGTCAAGGAGACCCTGGCGCTGCCGCGCAAGACCATCGAGGAGCGCTTCCAGCTCAGCGGAGACCACGGCGCCGACTTCGAAATCCTCGGCTGCACGGGGGAAATCGCGGGCGGCGGGTTCCTCTACACCAACCGCGACACCGTCAGCGTCGGAGTCGTCCTGTCGCTGACCGGGCTCGCGAAGTCCGGGCGGCGGCCGGAGGACGTGGTCGCCGACCTCAAGGCCCATCCGGCGATCGCGCCCTACCTGCGGGGTGCCGAGCTCAAGGAGTACTCCGCGCACCTCATCCCGGAAGGCGGCTATCGCAGCATGCCACCGCTGTCCACCCCGGGCATGCTCGTCACCGGGGACGCGGCGGCGATGTGCCTGGCGGCCGGGATCTGGCTCGAAGGCGTCAACTTCGCCATCGGCTCCGGCCTCGCCGCGGGACGCACCGCCGCCGAAGCCGTCGAGAGCGGAGGCGGCCTCGACGGCTACCGGGAACGGCTGGAGGGCAACTTCGTGCTCACCGACCACAAGCGGCTGCAGCGCGCACCCGGGCTGGTGCTGTCCGAGCGGGTGCAGCAGCTGTACCCGAAGCTGCTGTGCGACTTCGCCCAGGGCGTGTTCACCGTCGGAAACCCGGCGCCGAAACCCGGACTGGGCGAGCTCTTCCGCGCCACCGCCGCCCGGCACGGAGTCCGGTTGCGGCAGTTGGCGGCGGACGCCTGGACCGGTCTGCGGACCTTCGGCTGAGGAGGCGGTCATGTACCGAGACATGTCGTTCGAGGACCGGATGGGCACGGTCGACTTCGACGTCGGCGAGCGGGCGCACATCACCGTCGACACCGAGGTCTGCCGCTCCTGCACCACCAAGGCGTGCGTGTCGGCGTGCCCGGCCAAGCTGTTCGTGCCCACCGGCGACGGCGGCATCCTGTTCAACTACGAGCAGTGCTTCGAATGCGGCACCTGCTACCAGATCTGCAACAACGAGGGCGCCATCAGCTGGACCTATCCCGACGGCGGTCACGGCGTCGTGTTCCGGAAGGGGTGAGGACGTGCGCATCGCAGTGGCGCTGAGCCGGTCCTGGCAGCGGGTCGAGGTCGACCCGCTCACCGGCGCGCTCAGCGGCGGGCACCGGGGTGAAACCCCTGCCGAGCACACCGCCCTGGAACACGCGCTGCGGCTGGCCGAGCGGACCGGTGGCGGCGTGCACGTCATCACCGCGGGACCGGCCGACGCCGAGGAAGGGCTGCGGGAAGCGCTCGCGGCCGGGGCGGACCGGGCGACCCGCATCGACCTCGACGCCCCGCTGGACCCGAACGCGTTGGCGCACAACGGATCCGCCGCAGCAGCACTGGCGGCCTCGGTCGCGGGCGCCGACCTGGTGCTGTGCGGCGACCGCTCCGGCGACGGCGGTACCGGCGCCACACCGGCCTTCCTCGCCGCCCACCTGCGCGCGGCCCAGGCGCTCGGCGTGGTGCACCTGGAGCTCGAGGGCGATCGGCTGCTGGCCCACCGCCGCCTCGACGGCGGCGCCCGCGAGGTCCTGCGGCTGCCCAGTCCGGCCGTGGTCTCCGTCGAGGGCGGCCTGCGGCTGCGCCGCGCCGCGCTCCCGGCGGTGCTGGCCGCGCAGGACGCCGAGATCGACGTGGTGCCGTGGACCCCGGGAGCCCCCGGCGACGTCGCCGGCGCCCGCGCCCGGCGCCCGCGAGCGCGCGAGTACCCGCCGCCCAGCGGTGAGAGCGCCCACCAGCGGGTGCTGGAGCTGACCGGTGCGCTGGTCGACCGCACACCGCCGACCGTCATCGGCCCGCTCGACGCCGCCGGAGCGGCCGACGAGCTGCTGGCCTACCTGCAACGCCACGGGTACCGGTCGTGAGCCGCGTCGCGATCGTCACCGGTGCCGCCAGGGGAGTGGGCGCCGCCGTCGTGCGGCAGCTGGCGAGCGAGAGCTGGAGCGTCGTCGCGCTGGACGTGTGCGCCGACCTGCCCGGCGTGCCCTACTCGCTCGGCACCCGCGACGAGCTGCGACAGCTCGCCGAAGAACATCCCGGTTCGGTGCGCGAGGTGGTCGCCGACGTCCGCGACACCGCCGCGATCGGCGAGGCCGTGCAGGTCGCCGAGGCCGAGTTCGGCGGGCTCGACGCCGCCGTCGGCGCGGCCGCGGTGATGGCCGGTGGGACACCGCTGTGGGAGACCACCGACGGCGAGCTCGACCTGCTCTTCGACATCGACGTCCGGGGTGTGGCCAACCTGGCCCGCGCCGCCGTCCCCGCGATGCTGCGCCGCCCGACGCCCCGCTCGGGCCGCTTCGTCGCGCTGGCCTCCGCCGCCGCGCACCGGGGCCTGTACCACCTCGCCGGCTACAACGCGGCCAAGCACGCCGTCGTGGGGCTGATCCGCGGGCTGGCCACCGACCTGCGCGGAACCGGCATCAACGCCACCGCCGTCTCGCCGGGATCGACCCGCACCGACATGCTCACCGCCACCGCCCGCTACTACGACCTCGACGACGTCGAGGAGTTCGCGAGCCACCAGGTCGTCGAGCGCCTGCTGGAACCCGAGGAGGTCGCGGCCGCCGTGTGCTGGCTGTGCGACGAGCGCGCCTCGGCGATCACCGGCACCGTCGTCCACGCGGACGGAGGTTTCACGGTTTGAAACTCGTGGCCGATCCGAGCCTGCAGCGCTGGGAGGACGGGCGGACCGTCGCCGGCGGCTCCCCGTACCGCATCGTGCGGCTCACCGCGCGCGGCGCCGAACTCCTCGACGACTGGCTCGCCGGAAAGCCCGTGACCAGCGGTCATTCGCTCGCGCAGCGGCTGGTGCGGACCGGGGTGGTGCACCCCGAGCACGAGACCGCGAGCCTGCGGCCCGAGGACGTCACGGTCGTCATCCCCGTCCACGGCGAACTCCCCGCCGAGCTGCTCGACGCGCTGGAGGGGCTGCGCGTCATCGTCGTCGACGACGGCTCCCCGGCACCGGTCCCGGGCGCCGCCGTCCGGCACGACACCGCGCGCGGCCCGGGCGCCGCCCGCAACTCCGGCTGGCGGCTCGCCGACACCCCGCTGGTGGCCTTCCTGGACGCCGACACCGTTCCGACTCCCGGCTGGCTGGACCCGCTCCTGCGGCACTTCGAGACCCCCGGCGTCGTCGCAGCGGCACCGAGAGTCCGCAGCAAGCGGGGAGAGTCGGCGCTGGAGCGCTACGAGCGGACCTGCTCGCCACTGGACCTCGGCCCGCAGGCCGGGCCGGTGCTGCCCGGCAGCCGCATCAGCTACGTGCCCACCGCCGCGCTGCTCATCCGCGCCGAAACACTCGCCGAACTGGGCGGTTTCGACGAGTCGATGCGCTTCGGCGAGGACGTCGACCTCATCTGGCGGCTCACCGCCGAGCACCAGGCCCGGTACGAACCGGCCGCGATCGTCGAACACGCCCCGCGCCCCAGCTGGCCCGCCCTGCTGCGGCAGCGCTACGGCTACGGCTGCTCCGCCGGACCGCTGGGCAGCCGCCACGGCGAGCACGTCGCACCGGTGCGGATCTCGCTGTGGAGCGCGCTCACCTGGCTGCTGATCGCCCTCGGCCGCCCCCGGCTCGCCCTGGCCGTCACCGGCGCCGCGACCGTCCTGCTCGTCCGCAAGCTCGGCGCCCTCGGCGTCCCCGCCCGCGAGTCGATCAACCTGGCCGTTCGCGGAAACATCGGCGCGGCAAGGCTCCTCGCGGAATCCGTCGGGCGGGCGTGGGCGCCGCTGGCGATCCCGCCGCTGCTGCTGAGCAAGCGCGGACGCCTCGTGCTCGCCTTCGTCGCCGCCCGCCACCTCACCGAGCAGCGCGAACTCGACCCGCTCCGGCACACCCTCGCCCGCGTCGCCGAGGACGCCGCCTACGGCTGCGGAGTGCTGCGCGGTGCCCTGCGGGAGCGCAGCACCACCGCCCTGCGGCCGGTGCTCACCGACCGGGGCGGGCGCAGCAGCGTCCCGGTCAACGGGGACCCGGCGTGAACCTCGGCGAAACGACCTGGCCCGAGCTGCGCGAGCCCCGGCTGCTCGCGGTCCCGGTCGGCGCCACCGAGCAGCACGGCCCGCACCTGCCGTGCACCGTGGACACCGACATCGCCGTCGCCCTGTGCGAGCGACTCGCCGAGCACCGTCCCGTCGTGATCGCGCCCGCAGTCGCCTACGGCTCCAGCGGCGAGCACGCCGCGTTCCCCGGAACCCTGTCCATCGGCCGGTCGGCGACCGAACTGCTGCTCACCGAACTCGGCCGTTCCGCCGACGCCTTCGCCGGGATCGTGCTCGTCTCCTGCCACGGCGGCAACGCGGTGCCGGTGCGCAACGCGGTGCGCACCCTGCGATCGGAAGGCCGCCGGGTGCTGGCCTGGTCCCCGACCGGCCCCGCCGACGACAGCCACGCCGGGCGCACCGAGACCTCGGTGATGCTCGCCCTGCGGCCGCACACCGTCCACCTCGACCGGGTCGAGCCCGGCAACACCGAACCGCTGCCCGCGCTCCTCGACCGGCTGCGCACCGGCGGCACCGCCGCCGTCAGCGACAACGGCGTCCTCGGTGATCCGCGCGGAGCCAGCGGAGCCGAAGGTCGCCGCGTCCTCGGCACCTGGACCGACGACCTGCTCACCACCGTCGACTCCTGGGGCTGAACGCCGCGCAGGTGCCCAGCGGAGATCTCCCGGCAAAAGCGGGAAAACGCCCCTCTATAGTCGATCACGCGGACCCGCCCACCGGTGCGCAGGGCGCGAGAACACTTGTCTGGAAGGACCCGTTGGGTTGAGCGTGACGAAAGACGTCGTCGAACAGGAGTTAGTCGAGACGACGCGTGGCATCCCCGCCGCTCGGTGGCGGGTGGACCGGATCGCCCTCTGGGCGGTTCCGCTGCTGGCGATGGTGGCCGGCCTGGGATTCGTGCTGGTGAACGTCCACTACAACGGCGGTCACTACATCCCGCCGCTGGACGACGCCTACATCCACGCCCAGTACGGCAAGCAGATCGGGCAGGGCGAGTTCCTGCAGTACAACGACGGCGACCCGATCAGCACCGGCGCCAGCAGCCTGCTCTACGTCCTGGTGCTGGGAGCGTTCTACTTCCTCGGCGTGCACGGCGGCCTGCTGTTGCCCGCCGCCGTCCTGTTCGGAGTCGTCTGCCACGCGCTCACCGCCGGTGGCGTAGTGCTGCTCGGCCGCCGCGTCGCCGGCCCCGTCGCGGGCGTCTGGGCGGGTGGGCTCGTCGCGCTCAGCGGGCCGCTGCTGTGGGGCGCCTCCAGCGGCATGGAGGTCTCGATCACCTCGTTGCTGCTGGTGGCGACGCTGCTGGCGCTGGTGCGCGAGGCGCCGCGCGGCGTCTTCAAGACCACCCCGGTGCTGGTCGCGCTCGCCGCGCTGTGCAGGCTGGAAGCGCTGGTGTTCCTGCTGCTCGTGCCACCGCTGATGATGCACGTCAGCCTGCGCCGCGCCCGGAACCTGCCCGCCAAGATCGGCTCGATGGCCTGGTCCGCGCTGCCGTTCGTCGTGATCGCCGCGCAACTACTGTTCTACCTGGTCACCACCGGCCACACCTCGCCGAACGGTTCGCAGGCCAAGTCGCACCTGAGCATGCCGAACCTGAGCCTGGGCGAGCTGGCGGGCAAGACCGCGGACAACTTCTCGGCGTTCATGGAGATCCTGGCCGGGCTCAACCGGCAGGACTTCGCCTTCCCCGGTGCGCTGGCGCTGGCCGCGCTCGGCGTGGCGGTGCTGGTGCGCGACGGCGGCCCGCGCCGCTGGGTCGGCTGGACGATCGGCGTCGGCACGCTGCTGGCGCTCGGCGCCATCTCCACGATGGGAACCGCGCTGTGGCAGCAGGTCCGCTACCTGCAGCCGTTCCTGCCGCTGTTCGTGCTCGCCGCGGTGATCGGCCTGGTCGAGGTCGGCAAGCGGCTGCGCTTGGGCGACAAGACCCCGGTGGCTCTGCTGGCGGTGGCCGCGCTGTTCACGGCCCTGTCGGTGCCGACCTGGGTGCACAACGCGGTGCAGGACTCCGGCGGCATCCGGGAGCGGGTCGTGGCCCTGGCCGCCTGGACCAAGGGCCACCTGCCGGAGGGCGCGCGGCTGGGCGTGCACGACGTCGGCGCCGCGGCCTACCTCGGCGGGCACCCGACGGTCGACCTCGTCGGGCTGACCACCAACGGTCTGGCCAAGCCCGCGCTGCACGGCATGGGCGCGCTGTACGAGGAGCTGCGGGCGATGTCGCCCGACGACCGCCCGGACTACATCGCCATCTACGACCGGATGCCCAACGGGGTGCAGCTGGAACACCTCGCCGACGCGGGAGTCCTCGGCGCGCCGGTCCTGTCGCTGCCGGTGATGACGGTCTACAAGGCCGACTGGAGCCTCATCGACACCGGTGACGTGCCGATCCGGCCGGTCAACGGCACCATCCGCGACCACGTCGACGTCGGGTCGATGACCTCCGAGGCCGAGCACGACCACGAGGTGCACACCGCCCGTGCCGGGTTCCAGCCGATGACGGAGGCCCGCACGCTCGAAACCGGTGGTCACGAGGTCGTCGACAGCGCCCGGCACATCGTCGGCGAGGAGGAGTTCACCCTGCACGGCCTGGTGCCGGGCCAGGAGGTCCGGCTGATCGCCCGGCACGACTCCTCGGGCCCCAAACCGGGCCTGTACACGGGAGCGCGGGACGTGCGGGTGTTCGCCGACGACACCGACCTGGGCAAGCACTGGCTCAAGCCGGACCAGAAGGGCTGGTCGGAGACCGTCATCACGATCCCCGCCCACCTGGTGACCGGCACCGAGCTGACCATCCGGTTGGCGGCGATGAACTCCTTCGGCCCCTCCCCGGACTACAAGGCGTTCGGCTACTGGGCCGTGCAGTGAGGCCGTGACCTGGGGCCGGGCGTGGTTGACACACCGCGCCCGGCCTCTGTGTACTCGGTGGCGATGGACGAGCGGATGGCGGTGGGGGCGCGGACCAGCCTGCCCGAGTGGCCTGATTCCGTGGCCGTTGACCCGAGCGGCGCGCGGTTCGCGATCATCGGGGTCGGGGACGCGGCCGCGGAGATCGCGCGGGGCTGGGCGAGCTCCCTCGATCGTCCTGTGTGGACGTTCCACGCCGACCGCGCAGCGGACGCCTTCGACGCGCTGGACGCGCAGGTGCGGCAGGCTCGGGTCGGGTGGCGGTTGATGCTGGCCGGGCCGGAGGCCGACGTGCTGGCGCTGCGGTCGCGGGCGATCTCGGGTGGCGCCGTGGACGAGGAGATCCGGTGCCAGGTCACCTCGCGGGAGCGAGTCGTGGTGCACTGCGCGCACTGCGCCGCCGAGACGGCGGTGACGGCGTCGGCGGGGGAGCGCGCCACGTGCTCGGGGTGCGGGCAGCCGTTGCACATCTACTCCCACGTGTCCCGGTATCGGGGCGCCTACCTGGGGTTCCGCGCCGATGTGGAGGCGTTCCGGTGAGCCTGCCCGAGCGGGTCCGGCGGTTCCCGTGGCCGCTGGAAGGCGACCACTACCGCTACGGCGTCAACGTCGAACCCGCGCCGCGCGCGCACCGGACGGCGGCCGGCGAGTGGGGCGGCACCGTCCTCGACTTCCCCTCCACCTACGAGGCCGAACTGGCCGAGCGCGCGGCGATCCTGGACCGCGACCCCGGCAGGCACGTCGAGCTCGGGCACATGCGGGTGGCGTCGTGGGACGCGCTGCTGCACCTGCTGACCGAGGCCGCGGCCACCGACCCGGCGATGACGCTGACCGGCTGCGGCGACCGCGAATTCCACTGGGAGAACACCAGGCTGGGTGTCACGCGGCGGTTCCGGTTCGGCGACGAGGAATCGCTGGGCGAGCCGCCGCTGCGGTTCGCCGCCTCGCAGGTGCAGGACGACATCGTGCTGCTCGACGAGCGCGAGGGGCGCCTGTTCGCCGACGCGGGGGTGGTGACCTTCGCGTCGAACTGGTCGATCCGGTTCGTGCTGGGCATGTCGTTCACCGAGCTGCACGGGCCGGTCCCGCGCGACTTCGCCGACGGTGCGATCCCGCGCGCCGAGCAGTTCCTGCTCGGCCTGCAGCCCGGCGACCGCTACCGGCGGCTGAACTGGAGCTCCACCGTCGGGCACCGGCTGGACGCCTCGCTGGAGACCTACGACGAGTGGGGAGCCGAGCGCGGCGGCATCGACGACATCGGCGAGACCCTGCACCTGCGGGTGGAGGTGCAGCACCTGATCCGGCTGCCGATGTCGGGCTCGATCATGTTCCTGATCCGCACCCACCTGCTGCCGATGCGGGAGCTGGTGCTGGTGGAGGCCTGGCGGGAGCAGTTCGCGGCCGTGCTGGCAGAACTCCCCGACGAGATGGCCGACTACAAGGGCTACGGCGAGATCCGGCCCGAGCTGCTCGACTGGTTGCGCCGATGAACCGGCTCACCGTCGCCGACACCCGCCTCATCGGCGATGACGTCCGGCGCATCCGGCTGGTCGGCGAGCTCCGCCCGTACGCGCCCGGCAGCCACGTCGAGGTGCTGTGCGGGCGCGACGGACGAGGACGGCCGCGCTGGAACTCCTACTCGCTCACCGGCGACGGGTTCCAGCCGGAGCACTACGAGATCTCCGTGCGCCTCGGCTCCGGCGGTTCGCGGTGGATGCACCGGCTGCGGCCCGGCGACGTCGTCGAAACCGGCCACCCCAGAAGCGGTTTCGCTCCGGTGCTCACCGCACGCCACCACCTGCTCGTCGCCGCGGGGATCGGTGTCACGCCGATCCTGTCGCACTTCAGGGCCGCCGAGCTCTGGCAGCGCTCGGTCGAGGTGCACTACGTCTCCCGCGACGGCGCCCACGCCGATGACCTGCGCGGCCACATCACCGGCTCGCGCGACGAGTTCTGGCGCGCGCTCGACCTCACCGACCAGCCGCTGGGCACGCACCTCTACCTCTGCGGCCCGAAGTCCTTCATGGACGAGGTCACCACCCGCGCCCGCGAAGCGGGCTGGCCCCGAACCCGGATCCACGCCGAGCACTTCGGCGCCGCCCCGGCCACCGGCGGCCCCTTCACCGCGCAGCTGCGCCGATCGGGCACGACGTTGGCGGTGCAGGAGGACGACACCCTCCTGGACGCGCTCGAAGCGGCGGGCGTGGAAGTCTCCAGCCGCTGCCGCAAGGGAGTCTGCGGCGAATGCGTCACCCCCATCACCGCAGGCGACCCGCTCCACCACGACCTCTACCTCTCCGAGGCCCAGCGCACCACCCACATCACCCCGTGCGTCTCCCGAGCCCGCGGCACCCTCGAACTCGACCTCTGAACCGCCCGCTCAGCCCCTCACCCACCCAGGTGGTCACCGCGATTTCGATGGAAATCAGAAACCCGATTTCCATTGAAATCGGAACTCCGACTTCCGTTGAAATCGGGTCACCCGGGGGGCGAGGTGGGGTCGTCAGCGGGTTTTCCAGGCGTTCTCGCGGAGGAGGCGCAGGCCGTTGAGGGCGACCAGGACGGTGGAGCCCTCGTGGCCCGCCACGCCGAGGGGGAGCGGCAGGTGCCCGACGAGGTCCCAGGTGGCCAGGACCGCGATGAAGGTGCCCGCGATGACGAGGTTGGCGGTGACGACGCGGCGGGCCCGGCGGGAGAGCTCGATGACGGCCGGGATCGCGTTGAGGTCGTCGCGGACGATGATCGCGTCCGCGGTCTGCAGGGTGAGGTCCGAGGCCGCGCCACCCATCGCGATGCCGGCGTGCGCGGTGGCCATCGCCGGAGCGTCGTTGATGCCGTCGCCGACGAACGCGACCCGGTGACCGCTGCTCCGCATCCCCTCGACCTCGTCGAGCTTGTGGTCCGGCAGCAGCCCGGCGCGGACGTCGGTGATGCCGACGTGCTCGGCGAGCCGCCCCGCCCCGGCGGCGGTGTCCCCGGTGAGCAGCACGGGATCGCTGGTCAGCGCCCGGGTGGCCGCGACGGCCTCGGCCGCCTCCGGGCGCGGCTGGTCGGTGATGGCCAGCAACCCGACCGGTTCGCCGTCGCGCCGGACCAGAACCGGTGTGCAGCCGGGCTGGACCTCGAACTCCGCGGGTGCGGCGCCGATGTCGACGCGGTGGCCGGCCACCTTCGCGGTGACGCCGCGGCCCGGCAACGCGGAGAAGTCGTCCACCGGCGGAAGCGACAGCTCCTCCCGCTCGGCCGCGCGGACCACCGCCGCGGCCAGCGGGTGCTCGCTGGGGCGCTCGGCCGCCGCTGCCAGCCGCAGCAGCTCCTCCCGCGACAGCGCCGGTTCCAGGACGCGGACCTCGGCGACCTCCGGGGTCCCGCGGGTGAGCGTGCCGGTCTTGTCGAAGGCGACCTTGGTGGTGGTGCCCAGCCGCTCCATCACCACGGCGGACTTGACCAGCACGCCGTGCCTGCCCGCGTTGGCGATCGCGGCCAGCAGCGGCGGCATCGTCGCCAGCACCACCGCGCACGGCGAGGCGACGATCATGAACGTCATCGCCCGCAGCAGCGATTCCCGCAGGTCGGCGCCGAACAGCAGCGGAATCGCGAACAGCGCCACCGTGGCGGCGACCATGCCGATCGAGTACCGCTGCTCCACCTTCTCGATGAACAGCTGGGTGCGGGCCTTGGTCCGCCCGGCCTCCTCGACCAGCGCCGCGATGCGCGCGACCACCGAGTCCTCCGCGCGCCGCCCGACCCACACGCGCAGCGACCCGGTGCCGTTGAGGGTGCCCGCGAACACCTCGGACCCGGCGGAGACGTCCACCGGCAGCGGCTCACCGGTGATGGTCGCCTGGTCCACGTCGCTGGCCCCGGACAGCACGGTGCCGTCGGCCGGGATCCGTTCGCCGGGCCGGATCAGCACCTCGTCGCCGACCTCCAGCTCGGCGGCGGGCCGCACCTGCTCGACGCCGTCGGAGGTGACGACCGTGGCGGTGTCGGGGGCGAGGTTGAGCAAGCCCCGCACCGAGTCCTCGGTGCGGGCGGTGGCCAGCGCCTCCAGCGCGCCGGAGGTCGCGAAGATGACGATGAGCAGCGCGCCGTCGGTGATCTCGCCGATGGAGGCCGCGCCGATCGCGGCCAGCACCATCAGCAGGTCCACGTCGAGGGTCTTCTCCCGCAGCGCCTGCAGCCCGGCCAGCGCCGGTTCCCAGCCGCCGGTGACGTAGCAGGCCAGGTAGAGCGCCCACCAGGACCACTCCGGGCCGCCCGCGAGCTGCAGGGCGAGGCCGGCCAGGAACAGCCCGAGCGCGGCGGCGGCCCACCGCATCTCGGGCAGCGCGAACAACCGGGTCCGCGCGGGCGGTGCGAGACGTGGGGGCGCGGTGGTGGACGTGGCCACGGGTGGAACCTCCGCAGAGCTGAGCTTGACCCGCACAGCAGAACACATGAACATGCTTTCATGCAAATGCGGGTCTAGACTGCAGCGCATGGGACACGGGGTTGACCGGGAGGCGACCAGGCTCGACGCGGAGTCGGCCGCGCACGTGGCGAACACGCTGCAGGCGCTGGCGACCCCGAGCCGGTTGCTCATCCTCACCGAGCTGCGGCAGGGGCCGCGCCCGGTCACCGAGCTCGCCGAAGCCGTCGGCATGGAGCAGTCCGCCGTGTCCCACCAGCTGCGGCTGCTGCGCAACCTCGGCCTGGTCGTCGGCGCCCGCTCGGGCCGCAGCATCGTCTACAGCCTCTACGACAACCACGTCGCCCAACTGCTCGACGAGGCCGTCTACCACAGCGAACACCTGCGGCTCGGCCTCGTCGACCGCTCCGGGACGGTCAGCTGACGCGCAGGCCCAGCGAGGCCAGCCGCATCCCGGCGAGCTGCGAGATGACCTCCGGTTCACCGCTGCGCCAGGCGGAGGCCGGTTCGGTGCCGATCCGCGCGAGCTGCTGGTGGGGGAGTTCGGTGAGCGCGCGCAGCGCCAGCAGGTCCGGTCCCTGGGCGCGCATCGCCACGGCCTCACCGGCCGCGTGGGCGTAGCGGAACCGCCGGGGTGACCACACCGCGAGCACTGGGATCAGCGAGACCGCCACGATCACGACGGCGACGCCGGTCGCGGCCAGCCCGATCACCTCCAGCAGGCGCGCGCCCGCGTCGACGAGCACGTCACCGGCCGAACCGCCGCGCACCAGCGCGCCCGCCAGGTCGTCGCCGACGAACGGGACGCCCGACGCGCTGTGCGCGGCGTCGGTGAAGGTGGTGCGGAGCCCGCCGCCCGCCTCGATCATCCGATGGCCGGGAGCACGCAGCTCCAGCACCGCGGACCGGGCCAGCTCGGCGAGCCAGGCGAACCCGGCGATCCAGGTGAGTGCGATGAGGTCGAACAACAGCTGTCCCGCCAGGCGGATCGGGCGTTCGGCGTAGAAGCGCATGCGCGCTTCCTACCAGAGGTGCGCAACCCCGTCGATCATCCGATGTGGACGAACAACATCCAGCCGCAGCAACGGGTTTCACCCGTGCGTCTTGCGCCACGCGGAGACGTGCTCGACGCTGCGTGTGGGAACCCTGGTGCGGGCGAAATCGACTGCGGTGACGCCGATCCGGTCGTGCCGGGCTTCGCCCACATGCGCGCCAGCCCCGCCTCGGACAGGTCGATGCCGTGCACCGGCACGCCGCGCTCGCTCAGCGGCAGCGCCACCCGTCCGGTGCCGGTGCCGAGCTCCAGCGCGGCACCGGCACCGGCGAGTCCGGCGAGGAACTCCCCCGCGGGCCCGAGAACCGCGGGGGAGTGCATGTCCGCTTCGGCGGAGTCGTACTCCGCCGCGACGCTCTCGCCGAAATGGTTCACAACCACGCGGAAACCATGACACCGCCGGACTGCGGGCCGCCACCGAATTTCTCGTCGGGAGCACCCGATCGGCCGCGTTGACATCACTGCGACGAGGGCGAAATGCCCCGTTCGGTCTTGTTGAATCAGTGCCTGAAATCAACATGAGGGGCGTTCGATGGCGTTGGATTTCGTGCTCACTCGGCGGCAGATGGTCGCGCTCGCGGCGGCCTACTCCACCGTCCAGACGGTGGAGCTGCTGCTCAACGGGCGTTCGCTGGGGGAGCGCAGCTTCGACCGCAAGATCACCACCGACGGCCGCGAGTACCTGGAGACCACCGAGCCGACCGGCGACGACAAGACCGTCACGGGCGGCCCGTTCCCCGGCAGCTACACCAGTCCCCACGGCAGCGCTGGCAAGCTGCACCTGACCTGGGAGGTGCCGTTCGAACCGGGTGAGCTGGTGGCGGTGGCCAAGCGGGGCGGCGCCGAGGTCGCCCGGGACGTGCTGCGCACCGCGGGCGAGGCGACCGAGGTGCGGTTGAGCCGGGAGGACGTCGGCGCGCTGTCGTTCGTCACCGCCGGGGTCGTCGACCCGGCCGGGGTCCCGGTGCCCTCCGCCGAGCACGAGCTGACCTTCACCGTCACCGGCGGCGACCTGCTCGGCACCGACAACGGGAAGCAGGACAGCGCCGAGAACTACCGGTCGGCGACGCGGAAGGCCTTCGGCGGCAAGGCGTTGGCGATCGTTCCCAGCGGAGCCGACGTGCGCGCGGCGATGGCGGCTCCGGCCCGGCCGAGCCAGACCACTGTGGACGCGAGCTACTCCGGTTCGGCGGAGGCCGTGCCCGCCAACATGATCGACGGCGATCCCGCGACGGCCTGGTCGAACCACTACGTCAAGGAGGCCACCGGGCTGCTGCCGGCGATCAGCGCCGCGCACGCGCGCGACTGGGTCTCGATCAGCTGGCCGGAGCCCCGCGCCGTCGAGGCGGTCGAGCTGACCTTCAGCGTCGACGCCGCGCACGCGGTGCCCGCCTCGATCGAGGTGAGCCGCTGGGACGGCACCCGCTTCGTCCCGGTGCGCGGCCAGCAGGGCGACCCCGCCGCCACGACCCGGATCACCTTCGAACCGGTCACCACCGACCGGCTTCGCATCGATGTGACCAGCGCTCAACCCGGTGCCGAGAACGGGTTCCTCGGCATCGGCGAGCTACGCGTCTAGTTCCGGCGGCTGCTCGGTGTGCCGGAGCGAGAGCCCGGTCCCCCAGCAGTTGGGGCACAACCGCTGAGCGGTGGTGAACTCGGGCAGGGAGGTCTCCCCGCCGCGCCGCACGTGCACGGCCGAGACCTCCCCCTGGCCACCGCAGTTCCGGCACCGCTCGCGCGGCAGCTGCTCGGCCGGCGCGGCCCGCACGTGCTCGACGACCTGCTGGCGCAGTGCGCGCAGCTGCGCGGGCTCCTCCTCGGGGTCCACGTGCCTGCCGAGCAGGTCGGTCTCGGCCAACGCCGCCTCGAAGGCGCGCAGCAGCTGTTCCACCTCGCCGCCGAGGGCGTCCTGCGCGCTCATCGCGCGCTCCGCCGGGGCGTCGTGGCGAGGCGTCGTCGTTGCGGTGTGGGTGTCATGGAGCCATCCGAATTCTTCCGCGGTGCCCCGGATTCGCGATCGTCCGGGACGGCGGGCAAGCATCGCAGAGCGTCCCGGCGTGAAATAGGATCGAATTCACATCGATGAATACGATTTGAGTACGCCCCAATCACGTGGGGATAACCTTGCGGGCCTGGTAAACGGGTAGTTGCGCTCGCTAAACGGTGCCGTGGCCAGGTCATGGACCTATCCGCATCGAATTCGCGTTATCCGAAGCGAGCACGTCCACATCGGACATTGAAACCCCTGGTAGACAGGTTGCGCGGGCTTGGATGAACGCCCTTAGGCGGATAGTTGAATTCCGCTTTCTGGTCCCGGAGTGGGGCTGGGCGGGACCCCTGGGGGGATTGGGGCCCGCCCAGCATTCAGCGAGGACCGACGAGGGGGAATGCCGGTGGCCTCGCAATGCAGCGGCGTCGGGGATTGGGGGCTGCGCCGCTACTAAGGATCATAGTAGATGTGAATCCCGTTGCCGGTCAACGGGCTTGCGAATGGCGGTCGGTCCTCAATGGATCCGAACACGTCGGCGAATCCGAAGTCCATTCACATAGAGCGCGCGACGTGCGGATCCGGACGTACGATGAGCCCCGGGGAGGAGGGGCCATGCGTTATCTGGGTGAGCTCGAAGCCGCGGTGATGCAGGTTTTGTGGGAAGCGGTGGAGCCGGTCAAGGTCCGAGAGGTGCTGGAGCAGCTCGACACCGGCCGTTCGCTGGCTTACACGACGGTGCTGACGGTGCTCGACAACCTGCACCGCAAGGGCTGGGTGCAGCGGGAGATGGACGGCCGGGCGTACCGGTACCGGCCGACGCGCACCCGGGAGGAAGCCGCGGCGCGGATGCTGCACCAGGTGCTCGACGTCTCGGGGGATCCGGAGGTGGTGCTGACGCACTTCGCCACCGCGATCAGCGACGCGCACGCGGAAGTTCTGCGCACGGCGTTGCGCGAGCGCGGCTGATCAGGGCTTGCGGGCGACGCCGCCGAGGATGAGGCGCTCCACCAGCGAGGTTTCGCGAATCCGGGGACCGTCCGGCCACCAGTCGTTGAGCTCGACGAGGCCAGGTTCGACGAGCTCCAGTCCCGCGAAGAACTCGGTGATCTCCTCGCGCGTGCGGTAGCGGCCGGAGCCCATCGAGGACTCGCGCCAGCGCTGTTCGAGCTCGCGAGCCATCCGGTGGCCCTCGGGCAGTTCCTCGCCGGGGTCCCACCAGTGCGAGATCGCCACGTACGAGCCGGGCGGCAGCGCGTCGACGTAGCGCTTCATGAACCGGGCGGGGTCGTCCTCGTCGTCGATGTGGTGCAGCGTCGCGCACTGGATCAGCACCAGCGGCCGCTGGAAGTCCAGCCGCGCCACCTGCGGCGCCGCCAGCAGCCCGGCCGGGTCGCGCAGGTCCGCGGTGGCGAAGTGGGTGCGGTCGTTCTCCTCCATCAGCGCCCGGCCGTAAGCGGCGACCGTCGCGTCGTTGTCGACGTAGACGACGGTGGAGTCGGGGTTGTGGCGCTGGGCGATCTCGTGGGTGTTCTCCGCGGTCGGCAATCCGGAACCGACGTCGAGGAACTGGTCGATGCCGACCTCGAAACCGGCGAGGTGCCGCACGACCCGGTTCAACCAGCGGCGGATCGACTTGGCGACCTCGTCGCCCTGGGGAGCCACGGCCTGGATCGTCTCGTAGACCTCGCGGTCGACCGCGAAGTTGTCCTTGCCGCCCAGGAACAGGTCGTACACGCGCGCGATGCTCGCCTTGCTGGTGTCAATGCCCGCCGCCGCCCCGACGTCGGCGGCCTCGGCTTCGAAATCCATCGTGCCGCGCTCCCCGTGGAGTTGATCACGTTTCGGGGGAGTGTAGCGGTGTTCATCCCATCGCGGGACCCGGATCGCCCAGCCGCTCCGCGCCGCCCGCTCAGGGAAGGCGCCGCAGGGCTTCCCGGGTGAGGTCGGAGAGGGCGGGGTAGCCGTCGACGGCCATGATGAGGTCCGCTTCGGCCAGGAGGCTGCGCAGGACGTGGACGACGCCGTCCACGCCGCCGAGGGCGAGGCCGTAGGCGTAGGGGCGGCCGATGCCGACCGCCGTGGCACCCAGCGCGAGCGCCTTGATGGCGTCGGCGCCGCTGCGCACGCCCGAGTCGAACAGCACCGGCATGCCCTCGGCCGCGTCGACCACCTCGGGCAGCACCTCCAGCGCGGGCAGCCCGCCGTCGGCCTGGCGCCCGCCGTGGGTGGAGCAGTAGATGCCGTCCACGCCGCCGTCCCTGGCGCGGCGCGCGTCGTCGGGGTGGCAGATGCCCTTGACGATCAGCGGCAGATCGGTCAGCGACCGCAACCACGGAAGATCGTTCCAGGTCAGCGGGTTTCCGAAGGTGGAGACCCAGCGCAGCACGGCGGCGCCCGGGTCCTCCTCGGGACTCTTGTCCAGGCCAGCGCGGAACACCGGGTCGGTGTAGTAGTTGCTCAGGCAGTGCCCGCGCAGCTGCGGGAAGTTCGAGGTCGCCAGGTCGCGCGGCCGCCAGCCGGGGATCCAGGTGTCGAGCGTGACGACGATGCCCTTGTAACCGGCCTTCTCGGCCCGCCGAACCAGGCTTTCGGCCAGATCGCGGTCTTTCGGCGTGTAGAGCTGGAAGAAGCCCGGCGTGTCGCCGAATTCGCCCGCCACGTCCTCCAGCGGGTCCGACGACAGCGTGGAGGCCACCATCGGCACCCCGCTGCGCGCCGCCGCGCGGGCGGTGGCCAGGTCGCCGTGCCCGTCCTGGCCGCAGATGCCGAGCACGCCGATCGGAGCCATGAACACCGGTGACGGCAGCGTCAACCCGAACAGGTCCACCTCGAGGTTTCGCTCGGTGGCGCCGACGAACATGCGCGGCACGAGCCCCCAGCGCTCGAACGCGGCGACGTTGGCGCGCTGCGTGCGCTCGGCACCCGCACCGCCGTGCACGTAGGACCAGACCGAGGGCGACATGGCCGCTTTCGCGCGTTCCTCCAGCTCCTCGAACTCCATCGGCAGGTCGGGCAGCACCCCGCTCAGGCCGTTGAGGTAGATCTCCAGCTGGTAGTCGCCGTACGCCATGCTCACCCTCCAGTGGGTCGGATCCGCCCGGAATCTAACCGACCGGAGCCCATCCGGCGAAGCGCTCGTCGACCTCTTCCGGCCGCAAGCCGAAGTCCGCCAGCGAATACCGGTGCGCGGGCTTGGCGTGACCTGCGGTGCTCTCGGCGAGCCCCCGCATCGCCGCGGCCGCGTCCTCGCTCAGCGGCAGGCCGAAGTGCTCGTAGATCCGCGCCACCACGCCGATCGGGTCGGCGACGAAGTCCTCGTAGCGCACGTCGAAGAACCGGTCCGGGTCGTGCCGGGCTCGCGCGGCGGTGAACTCCGCCAGCCCGCGCGACCACAGCTCCAGCTGGTCGCGGCCGATGGTCTCGCCGTGGAAGGTCTGCGACCACTCGTGGGTGGCGTGCGCGGCCAGGCTGCACACCGAGGCGATCGCGGTGCGCGGATCGCGATGGGTCTGGATCACCAGCGCGTCCGGGTAGGCCTCGAACAGCGCGTCCAGCGCGAACAGGTGGCTCGGGTTCTTCAGCACCCAGCGCCGGTCGCGGTCCGGCAGCCCGATCAGCTGCAGGTTGCGCTTGTGCCGGGCGTAGGCCGACGTCCAGTCCTGGCGGGCCAGCCAGCGCGAGTAGGTCGGCAGGTGCGCCAGGCACTCGTAGGAGATCGAGCGCATCGACTGCCGCAGCAGCTGCCAGCACTCCTCGACCTGCTCGGCGGACATGTAGTGCACGCCCATGAACTCCGGGTGCTCCACGTGGTGCTGGGTGTAGCCCTGCTGGATGCCCTGGAAGACCGGGTCGTCCTCCCACGTCGAGCGCGGCGGGCGCGGCTGCGGGACCTCGGTCAGCCACAGCTCCAGGCCCTGGTTGCCGGGGTCGGCGGTGAGCAGCCGGTGCAGCGCCGTGGTCCCGGTGCGCGGCAGCCCGGTGACGAAGATCGGTCGTTTGACGGCCACCTCGGCGTGCTGCGGGTGCTGCTTCCACGCGGCCTCGCTGAGCAGCCGCGCGGTCAGCGCGCCGCGCAGGAACGCGCGCTTGACCTTGTTGCCCAGCGGCGTCAGGCCCGCGTCCCGCTCGTAGGACTCCAGCAGCACCCCGAGACCGTCGGTGTAGTCGTCGGTCCCGAAGTCGTCGAGGCCGACCAGGCGGGTGGCCGAGGCGTGCAGGTCTCCGACGGTGCCGACGTTCTCGCGCCCGATGGTCATCAGCGGCTCCTCAGTGGTGGTATTCGCCTGCGTTGACGTCGAGGCACTGCCCGGTGACGATTCGCGACAGGTCGGAGATCAGGAACAGGCCGGCGTCGGCGATCTCGTCCGGTTCCGGGAGTTTCCGCAGGTCCGTGGTGGCGGCGGTCTCCTGGTAGACCTGGTCGCGGGTGACGCCGCGCTGCTCGGCGAGGTGTCCCAGGTACCACTTCAGCGAGTCCGCCCAGATGTAGCCGGGGGCGATGGAGTTGACCCGCACGCCCTGCGGTCCGAGTTCGCTGGCCAGGCTCTGGGCCAGCGACAGCAGGCTGGACTTGGCCATCTTGTAGGCGCCGTAGTTGCGGCGGGAGTGCCGCAGCACGGCCGAGTTCACCATCAGCACCGCGCCGCGGGTCTCGGCCAGCGCCGGGGTGAACAGCCGGGTCAGCCGCAGCGCGGCGATCGAGGTGGTCTCGAATCCCTGCCGGATCGCGTCCAGGTCGGTGTCGGCGAGGTCGGCCAGCGGCGGGATCGCGAAGGCGTTGTTGATCAGCGCGTCCACCCGGCCGAAGTGCTCGACCGACCGGTTCGCCAGCGCGGCGCAGTCGTCGGCGTCGGTGATGTCGGTGGGCACCACCAGGGCTCGGCGGCCCAGTTCGGTGACCTCCTCGGCGACCGCCTCGAGCCGCTTCTCGGTGCGCGAGGCCAGCACCACGTCGGCACCGGCCTGCGCGCTGCGCAGCGCCAGAGACCGGCCCAGACCGGGGCCGATCCCCGAGACGACGACGACCTTGTCCTGCAGCAGTCCGTCCAACATCGGCATCAACCCAACATCCGGTTGTGCACGGCGGCCTGCCGTGCGGCGACCCGTTCCCGCCACTGCTCGGCGGTGACGCGCGCCTGCTCGTGGTGCGGCAGGCGTTCCGGCAGCTCGTCGAAGGGCACGACCTCGACCTGCGGGCCGTCCTCGGGTCCCAGGTCGCGGGAGAGGCGCTGCCAGCGGATCTGCATGTAGCCGTGCTGGTGCCCGGTCAGCTCGATCCAGTTGGCCAGGCCCGGATCGCGCTCGGCGAGCACGAAGCGGATCTTGCCGTCGGGGTCGGTGTGCGCCTGCTCGGCGGTGAGGCTGGTCTGGTGGTTGGTGTAGTCGGTGGAGACGTACCAGGGGCTGCCGAGCTGAAAGCCCTGGTACGGGGCCTCGGACCGGGGCACGGTGATGATCATCGCCTGGTCCTCGGAGAGCTCGAAGTGCCCTGCCGAGGAGAACTGCGTGGCCAGGCCGCCCGGGGTCGATCGCGGCTCGTTCATCGTGTTCACCGGCTGGTTCAGGTAGAACCACTCCGGGAACGCCAGGAACGTCCGCAGCCGGCTCAGCAGGATCTTGCCCGCCACCCCGTAGCGCTTGGTCAGCAGGTCCATCGTGCGCGGCGGGGGAGCGGTGCCGGCGGTGTCGGCGCGCCGGATCCGGATCGTGCCGCGCCGCTCGGAGTCCCAGTCGCTGTAGACCTCGCGCACCACCAGCATCGCCGAACCCGGCGCGAGGGTGAAGTAGTTCGGCCCCGCAGGCCCCGGGCCGAAGCGCACCTCGAAGTCGCCGTTGTCGTCGACGTCGATCCGCCGGTCGTCGAAGGCGGCCAAGCTGTCCGGCACGTCCACCGGCGAGTAGTCGCCGTTGAGGACCTGGAAGCTCAGATCCGTCGTGCTGCCGCGCTTCCCGGTCACCACGTACTCGGCGTCGTCGCGGATGTAGGAGTGGAAGTACAGCGCGTCCGGGTTGTCCAGGCCCATCTTCGTGTAGGGGCCTGTGGACTGGACGAAGTACGGGTGGTCGCGCTCGTAGGCCCAGGCGAGCATCAGCGAGGCCTGGACGCTGCCGGCGAGGTAGTCGTAACCCTCGATCAGGTCTTGCTCGGTGCGGATGTGCTTGGCCTCCCGGATGACCTTCTCCGCTTCCACGACGGCGTCGGCGAAAGGTTGCGTGAGCACGGCTGCTCCTTCGTAGAACGCGTTCTATGACCAGCGGTTCGCGGTGAGCTTGAAGTGGGGGAGGTCGTCGAAGGTGTGCATCAGCTCGTAGGTGCGGGTGTAGCCGGTCCTGCTGATGCGCCACTGGCCGTCGGGCTCGCGCCGGTAGGTGTCCTCGTAGAAGGCCGCGCCCTTGATGAAGGTCTTGAACTCGGTGGCGATGACGGTGTCCTCGAAGCTCCAGATGCCGGTCGCCTCGTCGCCGTCGATCTCGATCTCGGGCTGGCCCGCGGTGTGGGTGGTGATGATGCTCGGGCCGAGGTTCTCCCGCATGAACTTCAGGATCTCCTCGCGGCCGGAGAGGTTCAGCTTCGAGCCGGTCGCCTCGGTGCCGTACTCGGCCACGGCGTCCTCGGTGAGCGCGTCGGCGAGCACGTGCCACAGCTTCAGGTCCACAGCGCGCAGGTAGCGGTACTTCACGCGCTTGATCTCCTCCAGTGCGACCAGGTCCATGACGCCTCCTTGGTTCTTCCGAGGTTGGCTTCGAAGGGGTGTGGCCCAGCTTTCCGCGCAGCTTGACCGAGCGCAAGAACTTGTTCTACTTTTCTGTGAAACTTGTTCTAGGTCCGATTCCGATCGGAAGGGCGGGTCCCGGTGACCACCACCTACGAGCTGACCCACCTGCGCGGCCTGGAAGCCGAGGCGGTGCACGTGTTCCGCGAGGTCGCGGCCACGTTCGAACGGCCGGCGCTGCTGTTCTCCGGCGGCAAGGACTCCGCGGTGATGCTGCACGTGGCCACCAAGGCGTTCTGGCCCGCACCGCTGCCGTTCCCGGTCCTGCACGTCGACACCGGCCACAACTTCGACGAAGTCATCGAATTCCGGGATCGCACCGTCCGCCGCCTCGGCCTGCGGCTGCTGGTCGGCAGCGTGCAGGACGACATCGACGCCGGACGTGCCGTCGAACGACCCGGCGCCGGCCGAAACCGGTTGCAGACAGGGACGTTGCTGCGCAGCATCGCCGAGCACCGCTTCGACGCCGTCTTCGGCGGCGCCCGCCGCGACGAGGAGAAGGCGCGCGCCAAGGAGCGGGTGTTCAGCTTCCGCGACGAGTTCGGCCAGTGGGACCCGCGCAACCAGCGGCCCGAGCTCTGGCACCTCTACAACGGCAGGCACCGCCAGGGCGAGCACATCCGGGTCTTCCCGCTGTCGGACTGGACCGAGCTCGACATCTGGCAGTACGTGCTCGACGAGGGCATCGAGCTCCCGCCGATCTACTACGCCCACCGCCGCACCGTCTTCGAGCGCGACGGCATGCTGTTGGCCACCAACCCGCACCTGAGCCCGAGCGAGGACGAGCAGCCCCACGAGGCCACCGTCCGGTTCCGCACGGTGGGCGATGCGACCTGCACCGGCTGCGTGCCCTCCACCGCGCGCACCGCCGCGGACGTCGTCGCCGAGGTCGCCGCCGCCCGAGTCACCGAACGCGGCGCCACCCGCGCCGACGACCGCATCTCGGAAGCGGGCATGGAAGACCGCAAGCGCGAGGGATACTTCTAGACCGAGGGGCTTCGATGACGCAGTTGCTTCGCCTGGCCACCGCCGGGAGCGTCGACGACGGCAAGTCGACGTTGATCGGCCGACTGCTCCACGACTCCAAGGCCGTCCTCAGCGACCAGCTCGAGGCCGTCGAACGCGCCAGCCGCGGCGAGGACGGGCCCGATCTCGCGCTGCTCACCGACGGGCTGCGGGCCGAGCGCGAGCAGGGCATCACCATCGACGTCGCGCACCGCTACTTCGCCACGCCCCGGCGCAAGTTCATCATCGCCGACACGCCCGGGCACATCCAGTACACCCGCAACATGGTCACCGGAGCCTCCACCGCCGACCTCGCGCTGGTGCTCATCGACGCGCGCAAGGGCGTGCTCGAGCAGTCCCGCAGGCACGCGTTCCTGGCCAGCCTGCTCGGCATCCCGCACCTGGTGCTGTGCGTGAACAAGATGGACCTGGTGGACCACTCGCAGCAGCGGTTCGACGAGATCCGCGCCGAGTTCTCCTCGTTCGCGATGAAGCTCGACGCACCCGACCTGACGTTCATCCCGGTCTCGGCGCTGCGCGGCGACAACATCGTGCACCGCAGCGAGAACATGCCCTGGTACGAGGGGACCTCGCTGCTGCACCACCTGGAAGAGGTGCACGTCGCCTCGGACCGCAACCTCATCGACGTGCGGCTGCCGGTGCAGTACGTCATCCGCGACGGCGACTTCCGCGGATACGCCGGGACCGTCGCCGGCGGCGTGCTCAAACCCGGGGACGACGTCGTGGTGCTGCCCTCCGGCTTCACCAGCGGCATCGAGGAGATCTGGGGCCCGGGCGGCGAACCCGAGGAGGAGGCCTTCACCCCGCAGGCGGTGACCGTGCGGCTCACCGACGACCTGGACGTCGCGCGCGGCGACCTGATCTGCCGCCCGCAGAACCGCCCGCACACCGGCCAGGACGTCGACGCCCTCGTCTGCTGGCTCACCGAGCAGTCCACGTTGGAACCGGGTGCCCGCTACGCGGTCCAGCACACCACGCGCAGCACGCGCGCCCAGGTGCGGCAGCTGGACTACCGGCTCGACATCAACACCCTGCACCGCGACACCGGGGCGAAGTCGTTGTCGCTCAACGAGATCGGCCGGATCAGGCTGCGCACCCAGCAGCCGCTGCTGTTCGACGCCTACCGGCGCAACCGCACCACCGGCAGCTTCATCCTCGTCGACGAGGACACCAACAACACCGTCGCGGCGGGCATGATCACCGGACCGGACGTGGCCGAGTCCGCCGTGACGTGGGTGTCGACCGCCGTGCGCCGGGAGCAGCGGCGCACCCGGGGTGCGACGGTGTGGTTCACCGGGCTGTCGGGGTCCGGGAAGTCCAGCGTGGCCGTCGAGCTGGAGCGCAGGCTGGTCGCCGCGGGCCGGCCCGCGTACCTGCTCGACGGCGACAACCTGCGGCACGGGCTCAACGCCGACCTGGGCTTCAGCGCTGCGGACCGGGCCGAGAACGTGCGCCGGGTCGGCGAGGTCGCGCGGCTGTTCGCCGACGCGGGGACGGTGTCGATCGCCTCGCTGATCAGTCCGTACCGCGCCGATCGCGAGCGGGTTCGGCAGGTGCACCGGGAGGCCGGGCTGACCTTCGTGGAGATCTTCGTCGACACCCCGCTCGAAACCTGCGAGGCACGAGACCCCAAGGGCCTCTACGCCCGGGCGCGGGCGGGCGAGATCACCGGGTTCACCGGGGTCGACGACGCCTACGAGGCGCCGCGGGACCCGGATCTGGTGCTGCGGCCGGACATGGGCGACCCCGGTCAGATGGCCGCGATGATCGTGGACCTGCTCGACTGACCCCGCGAGCCAGTCGCGATTAATCAGAAGTCGATCTGCTCGCGGTACTTCTTCGCCAGTTCCTGCAGGTAGGCCACGGTGTCGTGGCGTTCCAGGGCGGCGCCGCGAAGCCGGTCCCAGGCGTCGTTGAACAGGTTGAAGTCGTCCTCGTCGTCCAGGTAGAGCCCGCCGGCGACGTGCTCGACGAACACGAAGTCCTTGGTGCCGTCGGAGAACCGCATGATGGTGAAGTCGTTGGGCACGTACGGCAGCCGCACGTCGAACGGCAGGATGTGCACGTAGGCCTTCGGGTACCGCGACTGCAGGTCCAGTAGGTGCTCCACCTGGTCCAGCGCGACCGAGGGGTTCGGACCGCCCGGCATCCGGTGGAAGGCGGCCTCGCTGAGCACGAACCGGTAGTAGGGCGGGCGCGGCAGGTCGAAGACCTGTTTGCGGTCCAGGCGGTTGCGCACCAGCGCGGTCACGTCGGTGGCGCGGTCCTCGGAGAACTGGGTGAGCATGAAGTGCTCGGACTGCAGCGGGCCGGGGATGCGCTCGCCGTGCCAGCTGAGGATCTCGGTGGCGGCCGGTTCGAGGTCGGTGAAGGTGCGGAACCACTGCGGCACCGCCGAGCGGTACCCGGCCCACTGGCCGCGCTGCCCGGAGCTGGAGCGTGCCAGCTCCAGCATCAGCTCGGACTCGGCCTTGCCGGTGTTGAACGCCTCCAGCATCTTCTGCAGCTCGGTGTTCTTGACCGCGACCGCGCCCGTCTCGATCTTGTTGATCTTGCCCTGGCTGCATCCCAGCAGCTCGGCGACGTATTGCTGGGTCATGCCCGCGGCCTGCCGCGCGCGGCGAATCTCGTTCCCGAGCTGCCTGCGTCGCGAAGTTACCGTGCTCGGCACTGGATCTCCGCTCGTATGCTCTGCCGTCACCACGTCTGACAAGCGCAAACGCGTCTGTCAAGAACAACACTGTAATGCACTCGGACGTGGTTGCGCGGCAAACGGGTCGCCGCTGGTGTCGGAACACCAGTGGCGATTAATCAAGAAACGGCTGTGAGCTGCGGTGATCTAGCCGAGGTCGAAGTTCCCCTCCCTGGCGCGGTGGAGGAATTTGTTCCAGCTGGTCGCGTCGAAGTTGAGCAGGACGTCTCCGGTGAGGCGCTTGCTGTCGCGGACGCCGACGCGGCCGGGAACGGTCAAGTTCACCTCGACGCAGTTTCCCCCGTTCGGTCCGCAGGCGGACGCCGAACCCCAGCCGGTGGTGCCGAAGACCGGGCTTGCCGTCGGTTCCGGGTGAAGCATCGTGGTGCATCCCTTCCGAATCACTCGACTCCGTCGCTCGGATGTGCCTACGATTAATCGTAGACGATCCGGGGAGGGATCATGCCACTGGAGACAGCCGGGAGCACCCGGGGGGAGAGATCCGGTCGCTCCGGAAGGGAGCACGTCTGGGTCTTGCATACCGCCTCACGAGTGACATTGCGGCAAGCACACGCGATTTCGCAGGCGGATTGGCAGGAGGGAAACCCGCGTGCCGCGTGCGGGCTCCCCTTGGAGCATGAGACGATCGAGAATATTCCCTCAGATGGGGCCTCACCGTGCGGCCGATGCCTGGCAGCGACCGCAGGGATCGTAGGACTGGAATCCATCTGAGCGACTGATCACCCGGATTGGGTTGATTCCGGCGAGCAGCCGGGCGATCCGGACCGCATCAGGCAAGGCGCGACTTACAGTACGGCGTCGGGAAACGGCAGCGAAGGAGAGTGCGGATGCATCCGTTCCATTGGGTTCCGGCCCTAGGGGAGCGTCACGCGAGCACCGATCCCCGGCCTTCAGGGGGTTATCCGGCCGGCAGCACCATCACCACGCTCTGCGACCGCCAGATGCGAGCGGAAGTGGGGGAGATGGCCTGGCTCTGGACCACTTGCCCGGCCTGCAACGCAGAAGCGCACCGCATGGTCGGCGGAGTGCGTCAAACCGCCAACGTCTAGCTCAAGCTTGAGCTTCCTTGGAGGCCCCGCCTTCGAGGGCAACGAGAGCCGTCCGGTGACGCGGGATTCGATCCGCGACATCGGTGAGCGGCTGGTAGCGGGAGGTTCCCGCTCGGGTGGACTTGGCGCGGTACATGGCCTTGTCCGCCGCGGTGATCAGCTGGTGCATCCGGTGCACCGGTAACACCGCCATCCCCGCGCTGGCCGTGCAGCGGATCGGCATCTCCGCCATGACCTCGGCGGAAGCGATTCCGGAGCACAGCTCCTCGGCCAGCGCCTCGGCGTTCCCGGTGGCATCACCGCTGCTGGGTTCGGCGCCGAGCAGCACCACGAACTCGTCCCCACCCAGCCGGGCCGCGCACGCCGCGTGCCCGGCTGTTTCATGGATCCGCTGCGCCACGGCGACCAGGACGCTGTCGCCGAACTCGTGGCCGTACATGTCGTTGGTCTGCTTCAGCCCGTCCAGGTCCAGCAGGATCATCGCGACGTGATCGCCGGGGCGGGCGGAGAGGCGCTGGTGGTCGAGCGCGCGGTGCAGTCCCGCGCGGTTGGCCAGGCCGGTCAGCGGATCGGTGTGCGCGGCGCGGTCGGCGACCGCGAGCCGGCGCTCCAGGTCGCGCCGCTTGCGCCGGGCGGCGATCAACTGCACGGCCAGCACCGCGCAGAGGGCTAACGCGCCGACGGCCACCAGCCCGCTCATCGCGAATCCCGATCCTGGGTGGAAGCCGGGCGAATCGGATGCGCGCGGCGGATCTGCCCTCGCCGCGACAAGCGGATCATGCCCTCGGCCTCCTCCCACGCGCCCCGGGTCCGTTTGCCGGACACCGGGTTCCCGCTGACGGATCAAGATCGGCACTCGACCTGCTGCTGCTACTGTCCCGGACGGACCTTGCAGATGCAAGAACGTTTGCAAGAACACTTGCAAGCACGGACGCGATTTCGCCCGAATGTAGGAGGCACCCATGCCGGAGATCGTGGCGACCGAGGCTCCGCGGTGGGCCGACCTGAGCTGGCGGTCGGACCTGCGCTGGCGGAAGAGCGCGCACAGCAACCCGAGCGGCAACTGCGTCGAGGTCGCTGAGCTGGAGCGCGGCCGCATCGCGGTGCGCAACTCCCGCTACGTCGAGGGACCCGTGCTGGTGTACACGCGCGAAGAAATCGCCGCTTTTCTCGAAGGGGTTAAAGAAGGCGACTTCGATGATCTAATCTGCTGACTGGCTTTGGCGGCGATCGGACGCCGCATTGCTCCCGACGGGGGTATCGACATGATGGGCATCGAGCCGGAGAGACAGGGCAGATCCAGCGGCAAGCGCGATGCGCAGCAGGGCGGGACCGCAGCAGGGCCGACCGTGCTGCGCATCGCGCTCGGCGGTCAGCTGCGCCGCCTGCGCGAGGAGCGGGGGATCAGCCGCGAGGCCGCAGGTGATGCCATCCGCGGGTCCCACGCCAAGATCAGCAGGTTGGAACTGGGACGGGTCAGCTTCCGGGAGCGCGATCTCAACGACCTGCTGACCCTCTACGGCGTGCAGGAACCCGATGAGCGCGCCGCGTTCCTCTCGCTGGCGCGGCAGGCCAACGAGCCCGGCTGGTGGCATCAGTACGGTGACCTGCTGCCGTCGTGGTTCGAGACCTACCTCGGGCTGGAGCAGGCCGCCGAGATCATCCGCACCTACGAGGCGCAGTTCGTGCCGGGCCTGCTGCAGACCCCCGACTACGCGCGCGCGGTCATCCTGCTGGGGCACGGGCAGGAACCGGCAGGCGAGGTCGATCGCCGGGTCGCGCTGCGGATGCGCCGCCAGGACATCCTCACCCGTCAGGACCCGCCGACGTTGTGGGCGGTCATCGACGAGGCCGCGCTGCGCCGTCCGATCGGCGGGGAGCGGATCATGCGCGGGCAGATCGAGCACCTGATCCGCATCGCCGAACTCCCGAACGTGACCGTGCAGCTGCTGCCCTACAGCGTCGGCGGGCACGCCGCGGCGGGCGGTCCGTTCACCATCGTGCGCTTCCCCGAGTCGGACCTGCCCGACGTCGTCTACCTGGAGCAGCTCACCAGCGCCCTGTACCTGGACAAGCGCCACGACCTGGACCAGTACCAAGCGGTGATGAACATGCTCAGCGTGCAGGCGGCCACACCCGAGGACACCCCGCAGCTGCTGCGCGAGTTGATGGACGAGTACTGACCCGAGGAATGCGCATGGACCAGCAAGGCAGCAAGCTCCCGGTCGAGATCGACACCACCGTCGCGCACGAGGCGCGGGTCTACGACTACTGGCTGGGCGGCAAGGACAACTTCGCGGCCGATCGGGCGCTGGGCGATGCGATCGCCGAGCACATCCCGACCATCAAGACGATGGCGCGGGCGAACCGGGCGTTCGTCGGACGCGCCGTGCGCTACCTGGTGCAGGAGTGCGGGATCCGGCAGTTCCTCGACATCGGCACCGGGATTCCCACCAGCGGCAACGTCCACGAGGTCGCGCAGCGCGCCGAACCGAGCAGCCGCGTGGTCTACGTCGACAACGACCCGATCGTCCTCGCGCACGCGCGCGCGTTGATGACCAGCGGCGATGAGGGCGCCACCAAGTTCATCTTCGCCGACCTGCACGATCCGGACTCGATCCTGTCCGACCCGGCGCTGACCGGAACCCTCGACCTGAGGCAGCCGACCGCGGTGATGCTGGTGGCGGTGCTGATGTACTTCCGGGAGAACGCCGAGGTGCAGCAGGTCCTCGGCAAGCTGATGGAGGCGGTCCCCGCCGGCAGCTACCTGACGATCACGCACCCCACCGCCGACTTCGACCCCGAGGCGATGGCCGGCGTGGTGGCTTCCGCCGAGCAGTCCGGGATCCCGTTCCAGCCGCGCGACCAGGCCGAGGTCGCGGCGCTCTTCGACGGCATGGACCTGGTCGAGCCCGGTGTCGCCCCGGTGCTGGCCTGGCGTCCGGACCCGGAGCCCGCCGAGATCACCAAGCTCCACCCGGAGCGCCAGGTCGACCCGCGCAGCGCCTACTACTGGGCGGCGATGGGCCGCAAGCGCTAACTCGCCTCGCGGTAGGCGGTCGGGCCGAGCTCGCGCGGCGGTGCCGGTTCGTCGGGCAGGTCGGTGTCGATCGCCTCCTCGCCGGGCAGGGCTCCTCTTCCCGGGTCCGGTTCGCCGGCGCGGTGGTCGTGCCGGATGACCAGCAGCAGCACCAGCGCCGCCACCAGCGGCAGGTGCGAGACGAGGCGCCCTGCCGAGACGACGCCGGTGATCAGGTCCTGGACGCTGACGAAGGTGAGCACGGCCAGGAACGCGCCCAGCACCGGCAGCATCCCGGCACCCGCCCGGACCCGCCAGGCCGCCCAGCCGAACCCGGCTCCCAGCGCGAGGTTCCACGCGGTGCTCTCGTGGAACAGGTGCCCGGCCATCGCTTCGTGCCCGCCGGTGCCCAGCAGCTGCAGCGCTCCCAGCGCGATCTGCACGACGGCGATCGCAGCGAGCAGCACCCGCGGCCAGCGCCGGGTGGCCGGAGCGGGAAGCGCGCGCAGCACGGACGCGGTCAGGTCGGGCGTGATCGGCACCGCCCGCACCCGCAACTCCCTGCTCAGCGCGACGGCGCGACCCTCCCAGGCCCGGCACTCACCGCACTCGGCGAGGTGCCGCTCCACCTCGGCCGCCGCCACCGGCGACTCCTCGCCGTCCACCCGGGCCGACAAGGCCTCCCGGCACACAGAACACTCCACACCACTACTGTCGCGCCCCACCCCCGGAAAGTTCCCACCGGGTCACCCGGACCCGACCCCGCCACCAGGGCGGACGGAATACCGCGGTAATCAGGACACCGAATACCGCGGTAATCGGGGCTGCGAATACCGCAGTTCTCCGCGTTCGGGTGTCGTCTTGCCGGGGTGAGGCCGGTCAGCCGGTTTCTTCGTCGGGGTGGGATCGGGTGGTGACCAGTTGGTCGCGGGCTCTGGCGACTCGGGAGCGGATGGTGCCGATCGGGCAGCCGGTGATCTGGGCGGCTTCGGCGTAGGGGAGGCCGAGGACCTGGGTGAGGACGAGGGCTTCGCGGCGCTGCGGGTCCAGGTCCTGCAGCAGCAGGTTGAGCTCGACGACGTTCTCGAAACCGGTGTCCGGCGAGGTCGGCTCGGTGGCCGGGGTGGCGTGGGTCGTGCGCGGTCGGGAGCGCTCGTAGCGGATCTGGTCGACGACCACGCGACGGGCGATGGTCAGCAACCAGGTGCGGGCCGAGGAGCGGGCGTTGAACCGGCGGACGCTGCGGAAGGCGCGCAGGAACGTCTCCTGCGCCAGGTCGTCGGCGAGGTGCGGGCCCGCCAGGTGCGCGACGAAGCGCCAGACGTCGTGCTGGCTCTCCCGGATGAAGGCCTCCATCGCGTGCGGGTCACCGCGACGCGCGTGCAGCGCCAGCTCGGTCAGCCGCGCGTTCGCGTCCTCGGAACGACTCATAGCCGGGCAGGCTAGTCGGCCGCGAGCGCGTTGCGATCAGCTGATCGACTTAGCGTGATCGGACGCACCGCCCCGGTGCTGGGTTTTCCCGGTGTTCGGGAAGTTTTCGCCGTTCGCGGCTCAGCGGTGGGAACCGGCGCCGTGGGCGAACCCGGCGGAGTCGCGGCCCCGCGCGGGCGCGGTCTGCGCCTCCAACCTCGGCAGGGCGCGGCGCAGGTCGTCGAGCAGCAGGTCGGCCAGGTCGTGGCTGAAACCGTTGCGCACTACGATCCGCAGCACCGCCAGATCCGTGCGGTTCGCCGGGAACGCGTAGGCCGGAACCAGCCAGCCGCTGGCGCGCAGAGCTGCGGAAACATCGAAAACGGAATAATCCCGGACGTCGTCGCGGAGCTTGAAGGCGAAGGCCGGGATGTGGCTGCCGTCGGTGAGCAGCTCGAACGGCCCGAGCTCGGCGATCTCGCGGGCCAGCCGCATCGCCACGTCGCGGCACTCCTGCTGCACCCGGCGGAATCCGTCGAAACCCAGCCGCAGGAACGTGAAGTACTGCGCGGCCACCTGCGCGCCCGGCCGGGAGAAGTTCAGCGCGAAGGTCGGCATCTCGCCGCCGAGGTAGTTCACCCGGAACACCAGCTCGTCGGGCAGCGCCTCGGGCGTGCGCCACACGACCCAGCCGACACCCGGGTAGACCAGCCCGTACTTGTGCCCGGAGGTGTTGATCGAGGCCACCCGGGGCAACCGGAAGTCCCACACCAGCTTCGGATCCAGGAACGGCGCGATCATCGCCCCGGACGCCCCGTCGACGTGCACCGGGACGTCGGGACCGCCGCGCGCGGCCAGCTCGTCGAGCGCGCGGCAGACCTCGGCGACCGGTTCGTAGGAGCCGTCGAAGGTCGAGCCCATGATGGTCACGACGCCGATGGTGTTCTCGTCCACCCGCCGCAGTGCCTCCTCGGCCGAGAGCGTGAAGCGCTCGCCCTCCATCGGCACGTAGCGCGGTTCCACCTCGAAGAAGTTCGCGAACTTCTCCCAGCAGATCTGCACGTTGCTGCCGAGCACGATGTTCGGCGTGCCGGTGCCGCGCCAGCGGCGCTTGAGCGCGAGGCCGGCGAGCATGCACGCCTCGGAGGACCCGGTGGTGGAGCAGCCGACGACGTGGTGCGGGTCGGGCGCGTGCCACAGCCCGGCGAGCATCCGCACGCAGCGGTCCTCCAGCGCCGCGGTGCGCGGGTACTCGTCCTTGTCGATCATGTTCTTGTCGAAGCACTCCGACATCAGCCGGGCGGCCTGCGGTTCCATCCAGGTCGACACGAAGGTCGCCAGGTTCAGCCGCGCGTTGCCGTCGAGCATCAGCTCGTCGTGCACGACCTGGTAGGCGACCTCGGGATCGGTTCCGCGGGCCGGGAAGTCGTAGGTCGGCACGTGCACGGGTTCGCGGGTGAAGATCGGGTTCACCGCGAGTTCGCTGCGGTGCGGGCGCGGGGTGTTGTCCGGATGCGTCAGCGGCACCAGCCCAGGTTGCCCGCCGGGAGGCGTAGCAGCAGCGCCGAACGTAACTCGATCAGGTGGCTGCGTGGGCCCGGCGCGGGTTCGGGCGAATGGTCGTGGTGCGGCGCAGCTCAGCGGGGACGCCGCAGTCCGGCGGCGGGGTCAGCATCGCCAGCGGCGCGTCCGGCGAGCCGGGCTCGGGCAGCGCGAGCATCGCGCGGATCGTCCACTCGGCGGTCGCGTGGTAGTGCCAGGACACGGTTCCCGGGGCGAACAGGTCGGCGTTCGGCGGCAGCGGCATCCGGTAGGCCGTCGCGTCGTCCTCGGCGTGCAAGATCAGGACGTCCGCGCAGGTCTTGCGGCGGTAGGCCAGACCGACGGCGTGCGGGGCGTCGCGCGGCCCGAAGACGTAGGACTCCCAGCCGTGTTGCCGCATCTCGTCGAGCAGAGCGTCGACCTCGGATCCGCTCACCTGCACCGCCCCCTCGCGGCCGTGTGTGCAACGCCGGCTGTGTCATTACCCGTTAGTAACGTTGTAGCACACTTAGTCGGCCACTTGGCGCGATTAGTCGAGTTTTCGCCCCGTCGTGGGTCGGTGCCTCCGCGCGATTCCTCGCAGTAGTCGTTCGGCAGTGGTGTGTTCGAGTCGCGCACGTCCTGCGGGCCGGGTCCCGGTGGCGACCCGGCCCGCGACCGGCTCACACCAGCTCGGGGCCGCCGTCTTCGCTGACCAGCTGGGCGATGACGTCGAACTCGTTGAACAGCGACCACTCCTCGACGATGCGGCCGTGCATCACGTAGAGCTGCGACATGCCCCAGAGGTGGGCGCGCCTGCCGGTGGGCTTGCCGTAGAGGCCGAAACCGCGGTGCGTGCCGGCGCCCGACCAGCGCACCGAGATGCTGTAGCCGTCGGTGTCGTTGCCCATCCAGTAGACCTCGTCGACCTGCACGCCCAGGTCGGGGAAGGTCGCCAGCAGGCCGCGCGCCATCGCGCGCACGTCCGACCGGCCGTAGCCGGTGCGGTTGGTGGTGCCGTGCCAGCGGACGTTCTCGGCGTAGACGCGGTCGACCGCGCTCAGGTCGCGCCGGTTGTAGATGTTGTGCCACAGCGCCCGCACTGTGCCTTCCACGTCGAAACCGGCCCCGTTGTCCGGTTCGGGCAGCGCGACCGGCTTGCGGCCACCGACCAGTCGCAGCGCCTCCGAGGAGGGGCGCTCCGAGACCGGGACGAGGCCGCCTTCGCGGGCGTAGGTGCGCGCTGCCTCGGCCACGTCGATGCCGAGCTGCTGGAGCTTGGCGGCGGTGTTGTAGAGGACCCACTCCTCGTAGATCTCGTTCTGCCACACCACGCAGTTGGCCATCACCCAGGTTTCGAGCTTGCGCCCGGTGGGCGGGCCCCAGCGCCAGGGGCCGGTGTGGTGGCCGATGTTGATGGCCCGGTGCGAGGTGACGAAACCTTCGGTGTCACTGCCCGCCCAGATCACGTCGTCGGCGTAGTGGCGGCAGTCCGGGAAGGCGTTGATGCTCTGCGTCGTGCCGTCGATCAGGCGCTCCACCCCGAACTTCACGCCGCTGTCGTCGTAGAGGCGGCAGCCCGGCGCGTAGGTGTCGTAGATGTAGCCGATGTCCTGGTCTTCCCAGATGCGGTGGGTGATCCGGACGATGTAGTCGACGATGTCGGTGTAGGTGTCCTCGAACCCCTCCATCGACTGGCGCCGTTCGCCGCCGTAGTTCACCCCGCCCAGGGTGGCGCCCGCGCCGGGGCGCACGGCGATGCTGAAGTCGCTCGGCATCGTGCGCTCGCCGGACTTCATGGTGCCGCCGGGGGAACCTGCGGGCTGCTCGGAAACCTCGGTCATCGTTCATCCCCTTCCCGGAGGCGCTCCAGCCGCAGCGTCGCGGTGGCCTTGTGCGCCGCCATGCCCTCGTAGTCGGAAATGGTCTCCACGGCCTCGGCCAGCAGCGGCGTCGCCTCCGGCGAAACCCGCTGGTAGGTCAGCGGTTTCAGGAACCGCGAGACCGACAGGCCCGCGCTGTGCCGGGCGCCGCCCGCGGTCGGCAGCACGTGATTGGTGCCGGCCATGCCCTTGTCGGAGTAGGCGACGGTGCTCCACGTGCCCAGGAAGATCGAGCCGTAGTTGCGCAGCGCGTCGTGGTAGTACTCGTCGTCGGCGGTCTGGATCTCCAGGTGCTCGGGAGCCAGGTCGTCCATCAGCGCCACGGCCGTCTCGCGGTCCTGCGCCCAGGTCACCGAGCCGAAGTCGCGCCAGGCCGGGCCCGCGATCTCGGCGGTCGACAGCGACGCGAGCTGCTTCTCGGCCTCCTCCACGACCGCCTCGCCGATCTGCCGGGAGGTGGTGACCAGCGCGGCGGGGGAGTTGACGCCGTGCTCGGCCTGGCCGAGCAGGTCGGCGGCCACCAGCTCCGGATCGGCGGTCTCGTCGGCGATCACCGCCACCTCGGACGGCCCGGCCAGCAGGTCGATGGCCACCCGGCCGAACAGCTGCCGCTTGGCCTCGGCGACGAAGGCGTTGCCCGCGCCGACGATCATGTCCACGGGTGCTTCGCCGAGCAGCCCGAACGACATCGCGGCGAGCGCCTGCACCCCGCCCAGCACGAACACCCGGTCCACGCCCGACAGGTGCGCGGAGTACACCACCGCCGGGTCGGCCTTGCCGTCCTTGCCGGGCGGCAGGCAGGCGACCACGGTCGGAACCCCAGCGGCCTTGGCCACGCCGACGGTCATGAACGCGCCCGCGGTCAGCGGGAACCGGCCCGCGGGCAGGTAGGCGCCGACGCTCTGCACCGGCACGTAGCGATAGCCGGTGGTCAGGCCGGGGGCGAGCTCGACCTCGCCGTCGGAGAGCCCGGCCCGCTGCAGCTCGGCGAAGCGGCGGGTGCGCTCCGCGCCGAGCTCCAGGGCCGCGCGGTGCTCGGGCGTGAGGGCATCACCCGAGGCCCGCACGGCCTCCGGGGTGAGCTCGGCGTCGGGCCGGTCCCAGCCGTCCAGGTCGCGCGCGTAGCGCAGCACCGCGTCGAAGCCGTCGCGCTCGATCTCGCCGAGCATCTCCGAGACGCGTTGCGCCACAACCGGATCCTGCTGGGCCGCAGGGGTGTCCGAGGGCGCTTTGAGGTGTTCGAACCGCCCGGCCTTCTCGCCGAGCAGCCGTGGGCTGAATCGCATGAGGCGAACGCTAAGCGGGTCTGGACCACAGGACAAGAGTGGAGTTTCTTGTACCAAGCATAGGGCAACCCTATGCGATCACGGTGCGCTAATCCGTATGCACATCCGGTGGTGATCCGCCCTGGCCCTCGCGCATCCTGGATTCATCCGTATGCATGTGGGGCTTGACACACGATTCGGGCGCTGCAACTCTCTTGCGAATCCCGCCGACTCGTCCCATCGAGAAGCAGGCATGCGCGGGCCAAGGAGCCCGCCCCGATCTCGGAGCAGCGTTTGTCGACCTCAACTCCCGTGCCCGAAAAGCAGGCACAGTCCCCAGCGCCGATGCGCAAGGCCGTCACGGCCGGCGTGATCGGAAACTTCGTCGAGCAGTTCGACTTCGGCATCTACGGTTACCTCGCACCGGTCATGGCACCGGTGTTCTTCCCGTCGCAGAACCCGGTCGTCGGGGTGCTGAGCACCTACGCGATCCTCGCCATCGGCACCATCATCCGACCGCTGGGCGGCATGATCCTCGGCCGCTGGGGCGACCGCTTCGGCCGCCGGTCCGTCCTGCTGTGGACGATCGCGTTGATGGGTCTGTGCACCGCCCTGATCGGTGTGCTGCCCACCTACCAGCAGGTCGGCGTGCTCGCGCCGCTGCTGCTGTTGCTGATGCGGATGGTGCAGGCGCTGATCTCCGGTGGTGAGTACGTCGGCGCCATCGCGTTCGTCGTGGAGTGGGCCGAACCGAAGCGGCGCGCCTACTACACCTCGTTCGTCTCGATCAGCGTGTTCGTCGGAATCCTCGGCGGCGCCGGGACTTCCGCGCTGACCGCCGTCATTTTCGACGACGCCGCGCTGCAGAGCTACGGTTGGCGCATCCCGTTCCTGCTGGCGCTGCCGCTGAGCCTGATCGGCCTGTGGGTGCGCAACCGCGTCGGCGAGACCCCGGAGTTCGTCAAGGCCACCGCCGACGGCTCCGACGTCGTCAAGGCGCCGCTGACCGAGGCCTTCAAGTCGCAGTGGCGCGAGATGCTGGTGTTCTGCGGCTCGTCGATCACCCTGGCGATCGTCTCCTACACCTGGGTCACCTACCTGCCGGAGTTCCTGTCGTCCCACGTCGGCCTGTCGCGCGCGGAAGCGCTGGGCTCCAACGCGATCTCGGTCGCGGTGATCATCCCGCTGCTGCCGCTGGCGGGTGCTCTCTCGGACCGGATCGGCCGGCGCCCGATGCTCATCACCGGGTACCTGTCGGCGCTGGTGCTGGTGCCGGTGGCCTTCGCGGTCGCGCAGGTCGGCACGTTCACCTCGGCGGTGATCGCGCAGCTGATCTACGTGATCCCGGAGTTCTTCCTCACCGGCATCGTCACCGTCTGCGTCGCGGAGATGTTCGCGACCAGGACCCGCTTCAGCGCGGGCGGCGTCGCCTACAACTGCTCGTTCGCGGTGTTCTCCGGCATCACGCCGTTCGTCTCGGCCTTGCTGGTGAGCACCTTCGGCACGATCTACGCGGTCTGGGGCTACCTCGCGATCGCAGCGGTCATCTCCCTGGTGGTCGTGGTGAAGTGGATGGAGGAGAGCTACCGGCTAGACCTCACCACCGGAAAACCGATGGAATAGCACGAAGCGCCACTCAATTTGCGTAGCGGTGCGGGTAGCGGAACCTCAGCGGTTCTCTGGGTCCGGGCGCCACTCCTGATGTATGCCAATTACACGGCGTCGCGGCGTCCTCCCCAGAGAACCGCTGAGAACCCGCGGCGGTGCGAGTTGCGGGGGTGGTCTTCACATCTCGCGGCTGCGCCGCTTGCGCGCAAGTCCGAGGTGTCTTCCCAACGAAGTTCACGTGCTGGCCCAGGAAGTCCCGCTGCTGAGCAGGGTTTCCTGGGCCAGTCGGGCGAGTTCCCTCGTGGCGGGGGACAGCGTCCGGTTGCGGCGGTGGATCAGGGCGATGGTGTCGTGCAGCGGCTCGGCGAACGGTGCGGTGTGCAGCTCGGCCGGGAAGCGGCGGCTGTCGACCACGGCGCGGGAGGCGATCGTGTCGCCGATGCCCTGGGCGGCCAGCCGCAGCGCTGATTCCACGTGCTCGACCTCGATCCCGGCGTCGAGCGCGACCCCGGCCAGCTGGGCGCGCTCGGCCAGTTGGCGGCGGGTCGGATCGGCCCAGCCGTAGCGGGCGTCGTAGAGGATCAGGGGCGCGGTCGTCAGGTCCTCCACGGCGACCGGCCGCCTGGTTCGCTCGGGATCGGGGCTGACGTAGAGGACCTCGTCGCGGGCCAGCGGCGTCACCGACAGCGCTTCGTCATCGATCGGCAGCACGACCAGGCCCGCCTCCAGGTCGCCGTCGCGGACCGCGGCCGCGGTCTCGGCCGAGTTCTGGCCCACCAGGCGCACTTTGACGTCGGGGTAGCGGTCGAGGAACTGCCGCACCAGGTCCGACAGCAGGTAGTAGTCGGCGTTGCGCAGCAGGCCGAAGGTGGCCGTGCCGCCGCTGAGCGAGTTCAGCGCGCGCACCGCCGCGCCGCCGTGGTCCACGGCCGCCAGCGCCTGCTCGGCGAAGGGGAGCAGTGCGCGCCCGGCCTCGGACAGCGTCAGCTTGCGGCTGCCGCGCACGAACAGCACGGCCCCGAGCTCCTCCTCGAGCCGCCGGACGAGCTCGGACACCGAGGGCTGGGCCATGTCGAGCTCGGCCGCCACCGCCGTGAAGGTGCCGAGCCGGTGCGCCAGCAGGAACGCGCGCAGCTGGTTGAGGGTCACGGGCCGCACTCTACGACACCGGCAGACGGTTGCCGTGACGCTATTGACAGGGCTGCGGACAACGGCTTTTATCGATACATACGTATTCACTGGAGGTGCTGATGTCTCAGGTCGAGGTGACCCGGCAGGAACTGGAGCGGCGGACGATCCGGCGATCGGACTTCGTCTCGTGCAACCAGGCGTTCATCGACTGCCGCACACCGGGTTCCGACCGGAAGGAGAACTACTCGATGATCGGGCCGGGGGTGACCCAAAGCCCGAACCAGGTGGTCAACCTGCGCGAGGCGCACGGCTACAACATCGGTGCCGCGGCGATGCCGCACGGCATCGTCAACAACCTGCACCTGCACTTCACCGCCGAGGTGTTCATCTGCTTCCGGGGCGAGTTCCTGCTGCGCTGGGGAGCCGATGGGCAGGAGGGCGAGCTGGTGCTGCGGGAGGGCGACATCGCCTCCATCCCGACCTGGATCTTCCGGGGCTTCACCAACATCGGGCCCGACGACGGCTGGCTGTTCACCTGCCTCGGCCACGACGACACCGGCGGCATCATCTGGGGGCCCAGCGTGCTGCGCGAGGCCGAGGGGCACGGGCTGTTCCTGACCGAGGACAACCGGCTCGTCGACACCGTCGCCGGCGACGACAAGCCCGAGGGGGCTGAGCTCAAGCGGCCGATGAACGCGGAGGACATCGCCGAGCTGCCCGCCTACCCGGTGGAGAAGATGCGCAAGCGCGTCGCCACCGCCGAGGACCTGGAGTGGTCGGCCCGCGCGCTGCTCGGCTCCGCGCTGCCGGGCGGAGCGGTCGAGCTGGCGCAGGTCATCGGCTACGGCATGACCGAGGACCGGATGCAGGAGCCGGTCATCCACAACCCGCACGGCCACAACATCTCCTGGCTGCGCGCGGCGCCCGGCGAGGGCATGCCGACCCACCGGCACGCGGGCACTCAGGTGCTGATGGTCAAGGACGGACGGTGGGAGGTCACCCTCAACCGGCAGGAGGAGATCTCGGTGGAGCTGGGGCCGTGGGACATGCTCTCGGTGCCGGCCGGGGCCTGGCGCCAGGTCCGCAACGTCTCCGACGAGACCGCCAGCATGCTGGTGATCAACAGCGGTGATGGTCGGGTCCGCCTCGAGTGGGACGACGAGGTCGTCAAGGCCGCGGCCGACGCCGGGGTGGGCGTGGACCACAACGGTTACCTGGCCCCGTTCCACCTCATCCCGCGACCGGTGGGCAAGTGACGCCGGTCGTGCTGGTGCCCGGCATGCTCTGCGATGCCGACCTGTGGTCGGACCTGCCGGAGCTACCGGGCGAGGTGGTGCGCGCGGAGATCACCGAACCCAGCGTCGGCGGCATGGCGGAGCAGGTGCTGTCCGCGGTGGACGGTGAGTTCGCCCTGGTGGGGCTGAGCCTCGGGGCGATCGTGGGGTTCGAGGTGCTGCGGCGCGCGCCGGAGCGGGTGAGCGCGTTCGGCGCGTTGTCGACCAACGCCGGGGCACCTCGGCCCGAACAACTCCGGACGTGGCAGCGGCAGGCCGCGGCCGACTTCGACGAGGTCGTGGCGGAGATCCTGCCCGCGATGTTCGCCGAGCCCCGGAGTCCGCTGCGGGAGCGGTTCCTGGGCATGGCGAAGCGGATCGGCCCCGAGGTCTTCCGCGCGCAACTGGCCGCGCAGGCCACGCGCACCGAGGCGTTCGACGCCATCGCCGGGTACCGGGGTCCGGTGCGGGTGCTCTGCGGTGACCGAGACGCGCTGTGCCCGACCGGTTTTCACGAGGACATCGCCGAGAGCGCGCCGCGCGGGCGGCTGCACGTGCTCTCCGGAGCAGGGCACCTGCTGCCGCTGGAACGACCTGCCGTGGTGGGCGCGCTCATCCGGCGACTACTGGAACGAGGAGAAGGATGACCACACCGCTCGCCGGGCGAACCGCCCTGGTCACCGGTGGCGGCAACGGCCTGGGACGCGCCATGTCCCGGGCGTTGTCGTCGGCCGGGGCCCGGGTCGTCGCCGTGGGCCGCAAGCGCGACACCCTCGACGAGACCCTGGACGGTCTCGACGGGCGTGCCGCGACCTGCGACGTCTCCGACCCCGACTCGGTGTCGGCGCTGGCCGCGGAGCTGGCGGGGGAGGAGATCTCGATCTTGGTCAACAACGCCGGGGTCGCCGGACCCGTCAAACCGCTGCTGGAGGTCGAACCCGCCGAGTGGGACGAGGTCTTCGACGTCAACGTGCGCGGCGTCTACCTGATGTGCCGCGCGTTCCTGCCGCAGATGGTCGAGCGCGGCAGCGGTGACGTCGTCAACGTCGCCTCGGTGTCCGGGAAGCGGCCGCTGCTGCGCCGAACTCCGTACTGCGCTTCGAAGACCGCGGTGATCGGGCTGACCACGACGCTGGCCGGCGAGGTCGGGCCGCACGGGGTGACGGTGAACTCGCTGTCGCCGGGGCCGGTCGAAGGCCCGCGCATGGCCCGCAACTTCCGGCTCGAAGCCGAACGCACCGGCACCACCGAGGCCGCCGCCGAGCAGGAGTTCGTCTCCCGCGCGCTGCTGCGGCGGATGGTGACCGAGCAGGAGGTCGGCCAGGCGCTGGTGGCGATGCTGCAGATGCGCGGGATGTGCGGCGCCGACATCGACCTCTCGGCCGGGATGGTGGCGCGATGACCACGCTGAAGCAACGGGTGCACGCGGGTGAGCGGCTGCACGGCGCGCTGCTGCGGCTGCCGTCGGAAACCCTGCTGGAGATGGCCGCCGTGGCCGGGCTCGACTACGCGGTCATCGACTGCGAGCACGGGCCCGCTGACCTGCTGAGCCTGCAGCAGCACCTGCAGATCGCCGCCGCCCACGACCTCCCGGTGCTGGTCAGGGTCGGGGAGCGGGAACCGGCCCTGGTGCTGCGGGTGCTCGACCTCGGCGCGCAGGGCGTGATCGTCCCGCACGTCGACACCCCTGAGCAGGCGCGCGAGGTGGTCGCCGCCGCGCACTACCCGCCGCTGGGCGAGCGCGGTTTCGCGACCTACAGCCGAGCCGGCCGCTTCGGCACCAACACCATCGCCGAGCACCTGGCCGCCGCCGAGCGCACCACGATGGTCATCCCGATGCTGGAAACCCCGCTGGCCTGCGAGAACACCGCCGACATCCTCGCGGTCCCCGGCGTCGACACCGTCCTGGTCGGCCCGGCGGACCTCTCGGTGGCGATGGGCAAGAGCGGACCGGCCGACCCGGCCGTGGCACAACGCCTGGCCCAGGTCGTGGAGGCCGCTGGTGGGCGACCGCTGATGACCATCGTCGGCTCGACCGAGCAGGGCGCCCAAGCCCCGCCGGGCATGGTCCTCCACAACCTCACCCACGTCCTGATGCAGCTGCTCCGGACCTTGAAACCCTGAGCAGCACAGGGATCGCGCCGCCCGTTCAGCGGGCGGCGTGGGTCCCGCGCAGCACGAGTTCGGGCGTGAACAGGGTGCGGCGGGGCTCGTCGTCCGGGTCGTCGATGCGCTGGACCAGCAGCCGGGCGGCCTCCTGGGCGAGCTCGGCCAGGTCGTAGTGCACGGTGGTGAGGTCGAACGCCTCCCACGCCGCCATCGGGATGTCGTCGAAGCCGATGAGCGCGAGGTCGTCGGGGATGCGCACGCCGTGGGCGCGGGCGGCGTTGAACGCGCCGATCGCGATCACGTCGTTCCCGCAGAACACCGCGGTGGGGCGGGTCGGTCCGGCGAGGAGCTCGGTGAGCGCCCGGTAGCCGGTGTCGAAGTCGAAGGGCCCGCGCCGCACGGCGTCCTCGGGCAGGCCGATGCCGGCCTCGGACAGTCCCAGCCGGAAGCCCATCTCGCGGTCGCGGCCGGTGGTGGTGTCCGCCGGGCCGCCGATGTGGGCGATGTCGTGGTGGCCGAGCTCGGCCAGCTGGCGGGCGACCAGCCTGCCGCCGAGCTCGTTGTCCACCACGGCGGCGTCGGCGGGTTGACCGCCGGCCTCGCGGTTGAGGAAGACGAACGGGAGCTCGCGTCGCTGCAGGTCATCGGGCAGCCGGGAGCCGACGGTCGCGGTCGCCAGCACGACGCCGTCGATCGAGCGGTCCAGCAGGCGCTGGCTGGCCACGGCGGTCTCGGACCGCTCGGTGAACAGCATCATCCGGTAGCCGTGCTGCTCCAGCTCGTCGTGCAGCGGGCCGATCAGGTGCGGGTAGAACGGGTTGGTCAGGTCGGTGACCACCACGCCGATGCGCTTGGTCATCCGGGTCGACAGGCTGCGACCGGTCTCGCTCGGCACGTAGTTGAGCGCATCGGCCGCGCGCTGGACGCGTTCCCTAGTAGCCTCCGAGACGCGCTGATCGCCGCGAAGCGCCCGCGACACGGTCGGCTGCGAAACACCCGCGAGGCGTGCCACGTCGCGACTGGTGATCAAGGCCCTTCTCCCCTCGGAGTAGCTGCATACGAATACTACTCCAGCGCGTTCCACGCTCCGCTGGGCCGTCGGGCGCGGACCAGGCGCCGGATGAATACGTATGGAGAACCGATTTCGCCGCTGCTGGTTCATTGGGTGGAACAGGTGTTGCTCGGGAGGGCGTGCGCCGTCACGACGTGAAACGTTTCAAGCAGGCGTGGGGAGGACGAGGGTGTCAGCTGGCAATGACGCGTCGGTGGTCGAGGTGCGCGCCGAGCACCACGAGAACCCGCTGGGCATCGGGGAATCGCGGCCGCGCCTGGGCTGGGAGGTCCGCGCCGAACCCGGCTGGGACCAGACCGCCTGCGAGATCGAGGTCGACGGCGTCGCTCATCGCGTGGAGTCGCGGGAATCGGTGCTGGTCGACTGGCCCGCCGAGCCGCTGCGCTCCCGGCAGCGCACCCGGGTGCGGGTCCGGGTCTTCTCCGGTGAACGGGCGTCGGCCTGGAGCCGGCCGCTGCACGTCGAGGCCGGACTGCTCGAACCCGCCGACTGGACCGCGCAGCTGATCGCACCGGCGAACCCGCAGCAGCGCCCGCCGCTGCTGCGCGGGGAGTTCACCCTCGACGGGGCCGTCGAGCGAGCGCGGTTGCACGTGACCTCGCACGGCGTTCACGAGCTGGAGCTCAACGGTTCCCGGCTCGGCGACGAGGTGCTGGCGCCCGGCTGGACCTCCTACCGGCACCGCCTGCGCTACCGCACCTTCGACCTCACCGACCTGCTGCGACCCGGCCGCAACGCGCTGGGCGCGTGGCTCGGCGACGGCTGGTTCGCGGGGAGGCTCGGCTTCGACGGCGGGTACCGCAACATCTACGGCGACCGGCTCGCGCTGCTCGCGCAGCTGGAGGTACCTCCGCCGACGGCACCACCCGGGTGTTCGGAACCGACGAGACCTGGCGGGCCGCAGCCGGACCCATCGTCTCCAGTGGACTCTACGAGGGCGAGCACCACGACGCCCGGGACGAGCTGCCCGGCTGGTCGGAGCCGGTTTCGACGACTCCGCCTGGGAACGTTGCGCTCCGTCCCGCACGCCCCGGCGCTGCTGGTGGCGCCCACCGGCCCGCCGGTGCGCTGCACCGAGGAGATCGCGCCGGTGGAGATCAGCGAGTCGCCGTCCGGGCGGGTGATCGTGGACTTCGGGCAGAACCTCGTCGGTCGCCTGCGCATCGGCGTCACCGGCGAACGCGGCAGCGAGATCACCCTGCGCCACGCCGAAGTCCTGCAGGACGGCGAGCTGTGCACCCGCCCGCTGCGGGGTGCGGCGGCGACCGATCGCTACGTGCTGCGCGGGGAGGGCCGCGAGACGTGGGAACCGCGCTTCACCTTCCACGGGTTCCGCTACGCCGAGGTCACCGGTGACGTCCGGCCCGACGAGATCGTCGCGCGGGTCTGCCACACCGACCTGCGGCGCACCGGCCGCTTCGCGTGCTCCGACGAGCTGCTGAACCGGCTGCACGACAACGTCGTCTGGAGCATGCGCGGGAACTTCCTGGACGTTCCCACCGACTGCCCGCAGCGCGACGAACGCCTCGGCTGGACCGGTGACCTCCAGGTCTTCGCCCCGACCGCCGCGTTCCTGCACGACGTCCGCGGGTTCCTCGTCTCCTGGCTGCGCGACCTGGCGGCCGACCAGTTCGACGACGAGCGCGGCATCCCGCCGGTGGCCAGCCCGGACATCCCGCTGCGCTTGCCCGAAGGGGCGCCCGAGGGCCGGATGCCGATGACCGGCTGGGGCGATGCGACCGTGATCGTGCCGTGGGTGCTGCACGAGCGCTACGGCGACCGGGGAGTGCTCGCCGAGCAGTACCCGAGCATGCGCGCCTGGATCGACGCGGTCGACGAGATCGCAGGTCCGGGCCGCATCTGGCGCCAACCGTTCCAGTTCGGCGACTGGCTGGACCCCAACGCCCCGCCGGAGAACCCGGGTCAGGCCATGACCTCCCCGGAACTGGTGGCCACCGCCTACTTCGCGCACAGCACCCGGCTGCTCGCCCGCACCGCCGGGCTCCTCGGCCGCACCGCGGACGCCGAGCGCTACGGCACCCTCGCCGAGGAGGTGCGCCGGGCGTTCTGCGACGAGTTCCGCACCGGGCCGGGCACCTTGAGCGAGCGGACCCAGGCCGCCTACGCGCTCGCGCTGCACTTCGACCTGCTCGACGCCGAGGAGCGCGACATCGCCGGCGCGCACCTCGCCGAGCTGGTCCGCGCGGGCGGTCACCGCATCGGCACCGGTTTCCTCGGCACCCCGGTGATCTGCGACGCGCTGACCTCGACCGGGCACCTCGACACCGCCTACGAGCTGCTCCAGCAGCGGGAGAGCCCGTCCTGGCTCCACCCGGTGACGATGGGTGCCACCACCGTCTGGGAGCGCTGGGACAGCATGCTGCCCGACGGCACGGTCAACCCCGGCGAGATGACCTCGTTCAACCACTACGCGCTCGGTGCGGTCGCCGACTGGCTGCAGCGCACCGTCGCCGGGCTTGCCCCGGGCTCGCCCGGTTACCGCCGGCTGCGCATCGCACCTCGCCCGGGCGGCGGTCTGACCTGGGCGCACGCCGCGCTGGACACGCCCTACGGGCACGCCGAGGTCGGTTGGACGCGGGACGGCGACCAGCTCACCGTCACCGTTGAGATCCCGCCCGGCACCCGCGCCGTCGTCGACCTGCCTGGCTCGTCGCCGTACGAGATCGGCTCCGGGCGGCACGAGACCACCACCTCGATCTGACCGGTTGCTCCGGTGGAGTGGTGTTCTGAGCGATCTGCCGACGATCACTCGATCGAGTGAGGGATCATCGTTCTCCGAACGCGAGCGCAGTGAGGAGTCTGATGGTCTTCGGGATCGTCCACCTGGTCGGCGTGGTGGCGACGGTGGTCATGAGCGTGCTGCTCTGGCAGCAGCGAGCCAGGCAGGGGCGCGCGTGGCCGTGGCTGATGGCCGGGCTGGTGGCGGCGGTGTTCTGGCCGCTAACGCTCTGGCTCGCCGTCGCCGCTTACTGGCACCGGCAGGGCGATTCGAAGCGGGCTCCGCTGATCGCGGGCGCCTGCGCGCTCGCCGCCGTGATCGCGCTGCTGGCCGTCGGCGGGCTCGGCGAGGCGGATCGGCGCGCGCAACCGGCCGGCCCGCAGGTGCTGCGGGAACCGAGCTCGCCGCCGCCGTTGGTGGTCACGCCCGAGCCCGTCATCGCCCCACCGCCTCCGCAGGTCCCGGCGCTGGTGCAGGAAGTCCTCGGTGACGACCGGGTGCTGATCCGGTTGGACGGCCAGCAACCGCAGGTCGTGCGCATCGCGGGCGTGCAGGCCCCGGTGGCGGGGGAGTGCTGGTCCGCCGAGTCGCGGGAGTTCGCCGAGCGGACCCTGCGGGGTGCGGCGGTCAAGGCCGTCTTCGGCGTCGGTTGGAGCAGCGGCCGCAGCCCCGAACCCGAGGTCTCGCTGCTGCTGCCGGACGGCGCCGAGTACTCCTCGCTGGCGCTGCAGCAGGGCGCGGCGCGGCTCTACCCGCAGTCGTTCCTGGCCGACGGGCTCACCTCCGAGCTCACCCAGGCCGAAGCGACCGCGAAGGCCGCGGGACGAGGGCTGTGGAGCGAGGGGTGCCGGCCAGTCGTCCAGCCCGCACCACCGGCGCCCGAGGTCGCGCTGCCCGCCTACTACGCGTCCTGCGCGGACGCCAGGGCCGCCGGGGTCGCACCGCTGCGGCGCGGCGACACTGGCTATTCGTCCAAACTGGACAGCGACGGTGACGGTGTGGCCTGCGAGTGACGCCGGCTGAACCGCAGGTTGCGGTCGCTGACCGGCAGGTGCCGCAGCACCAGCAGATCGTGGAAGTAGTCCATCCGCACCCGCCACGGCGACCTCGCGCCCGAGCGCGGGAACGCGTCGATGCCCCATGGACGTAGCCCGAGGTGAAGTTCTCGATCATCGGCAGCTGCCCCGGCCTGGTCTTGACCGGAACGCACTGGTCGTGGCCGTTGCGGCGCATCTGGTGCAGCAGGCGGACGACGAACTCGCCCACCAGATCGGCCTTGAGCGTCCAGCTGTGGTTGGTGTAGCCGAAGGTGAAGGCCAGGTTGGGGATGCCGGAGAGCATCGCCGACTTGTAGACCGTCGTCTCGCTCGGGGCGAGCTCGCGGCCGTCGACGGTGAAGGTGATGCCGCCGAAGGGGTGCAGCCGCAGTCCGGTGGCGGTGATGACGATGTCCGCGTCCAGCTCGGCTCCCGAGCGCAACCGGATCCCGGTCTCGGTGAACTCCTCGACGCGATCGGTCACCACCGAGGCGTTCCCGCTGCTCAGCGCCTCGAAGATGTCGCCGTCGGGAGTCAGGCACAGGCGCTGGTCCCACGGGTCGTAGCTCGGGTTGAAGTGCGTGTCGACGTCGAAGCCCGCCGGTAGCCGACCGGCCGCCGACCTGCGGATCGACTCGCGCATCAGCTTCGGGAACAGCCTGCAGGCCCAGTACATGCTCGAACCGAGCAGGATGTTCTTCCAGCGCACCAGCGCGTAGGTCGCGCGCCGGCCGAGAACGCCGCGCAGGTGGGTGATCAGCGGGTCCCGGCCGGGCATCGCCACGACGTAGCTGGGGGAGCGCTGCAGCATCGTGACGTGCTCGGCGTCCTCGGCCATCGCCGGGACCAGCGTGATCGCCTGGCGCCGCTACCGATCACCACGACCTTCTTGCCCGCGTGGTCGAGGTCCTCGGGCCAGTCCTGGGGGTGGACGAGGGTTCCGGTGAAGCGCTCGGTGCCCTGGAACTCGGGGTCGTGCGGCTGTTCGTAGTGGTAGTAGCCGGGGCAGAGGTGGAGGAACTTCGCGGTCAGCCGCACCTGCTGCCCGTCGTGCTCGGCCAGCACCGTCCAGCGGGCCTCGTCGCTGGACCACGAGGCGCTGATGACCCGGTGCCGGTAGCGGATGCGCCGGTCGATGCCCGCTTCGGCGGCCGTCGAGCGGATGTAGTCGCGGATCGCCTCGCCGCCTGCGAAGGACTGCGCCCCGGACCACGGGCGGAAGCGGTAGGCCAAGGTGAACATGTCGGAGTCCGACCGGACCCCGGGGTAGCGGAACAGGTCCCAGGTGCCGCCCGGCGCGTCCCGCGCCTCCAGGATCGCGTAGTCCATCCCGGGAAACGCCGTGTGGAGCTGGTGCGCGGCCCCGATCCCGGCCAGCCCGGCCCCCACGATCACCACGTCGAACTCGTCCCCCACGACGCCACCTCCCGCAGCGACGGGTCGTATTCATCAGGGCGAATCCTGCGGTTCTCGCCCCCGGGCCCTCGACGCTACTGCTGGGTCGGGGCGTCGGATACCGCGTGCCGGGTGGCGTTCGGGTGAGCGGCAGCGGGCGGGTGCTGGTCCACAGCGCCCATGATCTGCCCGGTCAGTTCGGACCGGAACCGCCCTCGGCCTCGACGTCGGGGAGCGGCAGCGGCATGTTCGGCGTGACCAGCCCGCCATCAACCGCCAGGACCTGGCCGGTGACGTAGGACGAGGCGGGGGAGGCGAGGTAGAGGATCGCCGCGGCGATGTCCTCGGGAACGCCGATGCGGCGCAGCGGCGTGTGGCCCTCCAGGGTCGCCTTCATCTCCGGATCGGCGGCGACGACCTCCAGCGCCTCGGTGAGGATCGCACCCGGGGCGACCGCGTTGACGCGGATGCGCGGGTTGAGGTCGGCGGCCATCATCCGCACCGCGTGGTCGAGCGAGGCCTTGGCGGCGCCGTAGGCGAGGTAGCCGCGCCCGACCAGGTGGCCGGTGCTGCTGGAGACCATCACGACGCTCGCCGCGTCCGACTTCACCAGGTGCGGCACGGCCTCGCGCACCAGCCGCACGCCGTGCACCACGTTGTTCTCGAAGGACTTCCGCAGCGCCTCGTCGTGGGTGCTGGTGAACGGCCGGGGCATCGACCCGCCGGTCACGCTCACCACGACGTCGATGCGTCCGAGCTCCTCGGCGACCCGGGCCACCGCGCCCGCGACGGCCTCGGCGTCCCCGGCGTCGGTCGGGACCGCCACCGCCCGTCGGCCCAGCTCGCGGGCCTGCTCGGCCACGGCCTCGAGCTGCTCGGGCGTCCGCGACAGCACCGCCACGTCGGCACCGGCCTCCGCCAGCGCCAGCGCCGTCGCGGCCCCGATCCCGCGTCCTGCCCCGGACACCAACGCGACCCGGCCGTCCAGCCGGAACATCGGCAACGTCGACAACCCCGCCTCCTCACCTCATCGACCACCCGGCTCCAGTGACCCCCGATTTCAATGGAACTCAGAACCGGGATCTCCATTGAAATCGGGCACCCGATTTCCATTGAAATCGTGACAAGCAAGTGCTTGGTAGGCTAGCGGCTCGGTTCGTCGATGACCAGACCACGCGGGGGGGGGGGGGGGGGGGGGGTGGTGTACGCCCCCCCGGGGGGCGGGGGGGGGGGCCCCGCCCCCCCCCCCCCCCCGCGTGGGTCCGGTCTGAGGTTGTCGTGGGTGGGGAGGTTTCAGCGGAAACTGGCGCGGAGGCGAGGTTTCGGCTGAGACCTCCCACCTCACCTCGTCAGGTGGGGGAGGACGAGGTCCCGGTAGCGGGTGGTCATGGTGGCGATGACCTGGTCGCCGGGGGAGTTCCAGATGTCGGCGTTGAAGATCTCGACCTCGACGTCACCGGAGTAGCCGGTGGCGTCGACCATGCCGGTGATGGCGGCGAAGTCGATGACGCCGTCGCCCATCATCCCCCGCGACAGCAGGGCGTCCTGCGCGATCGGCAGGTTGAAGTCGCACACCTGGTAGGAGGCGATGCGGTTCTCCCGCCCGGCGCGGGCGATGCCGTCGGTCAGCGCCGGGTCCCAGAAGACGTGGAAGGTGTCGACCACGACCGCGACCTCCTCCGCCGGGTGCGGAGCCGCCAGGTCCAGGGCCTGGCCCAGCGTCGAGATGACCGCGCGGTCGGCGCAGTACATCGGGTGCAGCGGCTCCAGGACGAGCCGGACGCCGTGGTCGCGGGCGAACGGCGCGAGGTCCGCGATCCGCTCGGCGACCCGCTCGCGGGCGCCCGCCAGATCCCGGTCGCCCTCCGGCAACCCGCCCACGACCAGGATCAACGCATCGGTCCCGAGGGTCGAGGCCTCCACGATCGCCGCGCGGTTGTCCTCCAGCGCCGCGCGGACGCCCGAGACGTCGGCGGCGGTGAGGAACCCGCCCCGGCACAGGCTCGACACCCGCAGCCCCGCGTCCCGGACGAGCTTGGCCGACTCGGCCAGCCCCTCCTCGGCGACGCGGTCCCGCCACAGGCCCACGGCGGGAAGCCCGGCGCGGGCGGCGCCGTCCACCGCCTCGCGCAACGTCCACTTCTTCGTCGTCGCGATGTTCAGCGACAGTCGTCCCAGATCGCTCACCGCTGCACTCCGCTCACCGCGAGGAACCCGCGCATCCGCTCTTCGGCCGCGGCCGGGTCGACCAGCAGCCCCGCCCGGTCGGCCAGCCGGAACACCTCGGCCAGGTGCGGCACCGAACGCCCCGCGTGCAGGCCGCCCGCCATCGAGAATCCCGGCTGGTGGCCGTTGAGCCAGGACAGGAACGCGATCCCGGTCTTGTAGTGGAAAGTCGGCTGCTCGAAGATGTGCCGCCCCAACGCCTTCGTGCTGTCCAAGATGGACTGCGCGGTCGCCGGGTCGTCGCGGTCCAGGGCCTGGACGGCCGCCGACGCCGCCGGGTAGATGGCGGCGAAGATGCCCAGCAGCGCGTCCGAGTGATCCCCGCCCGAGCCGACGATGAGGTCCGGGTAGTTGAAGTCGTCGCCGGTGTAGAGCTTCACGCCGTCGGGGAGTTCCCGCCGCAGCGCGACCTCGTGCTCGGCGTCGAGCAGCGAGACCTTCACGCCGTCGACCTTCTCCGGCCGGGCGCGGATGATCTCCAGGAACGTCTTCGTCGCCGTCGGGACGTCGTCGCTGCCCCAGTAGCCGCTCAGCCCCGGGTCGAACATCGGCCCGAGCCAGTGCAGGACGACCGGCTCGTCGGCCTCGGCCAGCAGCGTCCCGTAGACCGACGCGTAGTCCTCGGCCGAGCGGGCCGCCGCCGCCAGCGCGCGGGAGGCCATCAGGATCACCCGCGCGCCCGCCCCGGCCACGACCTCCACCTGCTCCCGGTACGCGTCGAGCACCTGCGGCAACGTCGGTGTCCCGGTGAGGTGGTCGGTTCCAGCGCCTGCCGCGATCGTGCCGCCGACCGAGCGGGCCTCGGCCGCCGAGCGCCGCACCAGCTCGGCGGCCTCCTGCCAGCCGACGCCCATGCCGCGCTGCGCGGTGTCCATCGCCTCGGCGACGCCGAGCCCGTAGGACCAGATCCGGTGCCGGTAGGCCAGCGTCGCGTCCCAGTCGATGTCCGCCGGTGCTCCCGGCACGTTCTCGCCGAGCACGCGCGGAACCACGTGCGCCGCCGCGAACGCGGTGCGGGACCGCAGCGGGCCGTCGGGTTTCGGCCACTCGCGCGGCGAACCCGTGCTGTGCTCGACCATCCGGCCGTCGGCCTGGGGGAGGAGGATCACGCCGTCACCTCGCCGATCTCGACGCGGCGGCCCTCGCGGGAGGACTCCAGGCCGGCTTCGGCCAGCCGCACACCGCGCGCGCCCGCGAGGAAGTCGTACGGGTGGTCGCCGTCGTCGCACAGGTGCCGCAGGAACTGCTCCCACTGCGCCTTGAAGCCGTTGTCGAACTCCTGGTTGTCGGGAACCGGCGACCACTGCTGCCGGAACGGCGTGGTCTCCACCAGGTCCGGGTTCCACACCGGCTTGGGCGTGTGCACCCGGTGCTGCGCGACGCACCGGTGCAGCCCGGCCACCGCGCTGCCGTGCGTGCCGTCGACGTGGAACTCCACCAGCTCGTCGCGGTGCACCCGCGTGGCCCAGGAGGAGTTGATCTGCGCGATGATCCCGCCGGAGAGCTCGAAGATGCCGTAGGCGGCGTCGTCGGCGGTGGCCGCGTAGGACTCGCCGCGCTCGTCCCAGCGCTCCGGGACGTGCGTGACGACCTTCGCCGTCACCGCCTCGACCTGGCCGAAGAGGTTCTCCAGCACGTAGTTCCAGTGCGGGAACATGTCGCTGACGATGCCACCGCCGTCCTCGGCGCGGTAGTTCCAGCTCGGCCGCTGCGCGGGCTGGAAGTCGCCCTCGAAGACCCAGTAGCCGAACTCGCCGCGCACCGACAGGATCCGGCCGAAGAAGCCCGACTCCACCAGCCGGCGCAGCTTCAGCAGTCCCGGAAGGTACAGCTTGTCGTGCACCACACCGGTTTTCACGCCCGCGTCGTGCGCCAGGCGGGCCAGCCGCAGCGACCCCTCGACGTCGTCGGCGATCGGCTTCTCGGTGTAGACGTGCTTGCCCGCGGCCAGCGCGCGGGTGATGGCGGGCTCGCGCACCGAGGTCAGCTGGGAGTCGAAGTACAGCTCGTCCGGCCCGGCCAGCACGGCCTCCAGGTCGGTGCTCCAGCGGTCGATGTCGTGGTTCTTGGCGATCTCGCGGAGCTTCTCCTCGTTGCGGCCCACGAGGATCGGGTCCGGCACCACGCGGGTGCCGTCGGAGAGCTCCACCCCGCCCTGCTCCCGGATGGCCAGGACCGACCGGACCAGGTGCTGCCGGTATCCCATTCGCCCGGTCACGCCGTTCATGATGACGCCCAGCCGTCGCTCGGCCATGCCGAACCTCCTTCTTTGGAAAGCGCTTACCAGAACCGTAGGCTGAACCGGGTGCCCGATGCAAGAGGGCTTCAGCGGGGCGGAGTGCTTTCTCGGACGATGACCTCGCCCTGGACCTTGCGGCGACGCGGTTTCACGGTGCGCTCGCCCAGCACGAGGTCCAGCGCCATGTGCCCCATCTCGGTCAGCGGCAACCGGACCGTGGTCAGCGCGGGGGTGACGTCGCGCAGCGTCGAGATGTCGTCGAACCCGGCCACCGCCAGGTCGCGCGGCACGTCCACGCCCCGCTCGCGGCAGGCCGCCATCGCGCCCATCGCCATCAGGTCGTTGATCGCGAACACGCAGTCCACCTCGGCACCGGAGTCCAGCAGCCGGTGCATCGCGCGGAAACCGCCGTCGCGGCTGAACTCGTCGGCCACCACGACCGGCTCGCGCGAGGGCCACCCGGCGATGAACCCGTCCCGGCGGTCCTTGGAGACCAGCAGGTCCTCCGGCCCGGCCAGGACCGCCGGCTTGCGGTAGCCGAGGGCGGCGATCTCGGCGGCCAGGTCCTGCGCGCCCTTGCGGTTGGCCACCACGACGGTGTCCACCTGCAGCTTCGGCTCGCTGATGGCCACCACGCGCCCACCCGAGGCGACGAAGGGCTCGATCTGCGCGGTCAGTTCCCGCAGGTGGGAGCGGTCGCTGGTGCGGCTGCCCGCCAGCACGATCGCGCGCCCGCGCTGCCGCCGCAGCGCGCCCAGCAGCTCCAGCTCGCGCTCCGGGCGACCGGCGGTGCTGCACAGCATGACCAGCAACCCCTGCTCCTCGGCGGCGTTGGCCAGGCCCGCCGCGATGGTGGAGAAGTAGGGGTCGGAGATGTCGTTGACCAGCAGCCCCACCAAGTCGGTGGAGCCGCGGGCCATCGACTGCGCCTGCGCGTTCGGCGAGTAGCCGAGCCGGGTGGCCGCCGCCAGCACGCGTTCGTGCAGTTCGGCGCGGACCACCCGGTCACTGCCGTTGAGCGCTCGCGACGCGGTCGCGAGCGAGACGCCCGCCTCCTTGGCGACGTCGGTGAGGGTCGCTGCTCGTGCCGCCACGACGCTCCTTGCTGGTGGGGAATGCGTATTCCCCAGGATAGCGCCCAGCGATCAGCGGGCTTCGGAGCGCAGCCGTTCGAACTCCTCGCGCGGCATCGGCACCGCGTCCTTCTCGCCCAGCACCTCCAGCGGGACGCGGTGGGTCTCCCGCGCCGACCAGGCCGCGATCGCGGCGATCACGTTGATGCCCAGGCACAACCCGCCGATGACCAGCGGGACGTTGGCCGACCCCGGGGGAGCGGCGAGGGTGAAGATGCTGGGCAGGAACGCGGTGATGGTCAGGCCGACGTTCTGCGCGATGGCGAAGCCGGTGACGCGGGTCCGCGCCGGGAACAGCTCCTGGTAGTACGCGGCGAAGGTGGCGTTGCAGATCTGGTAGAAGATCCCCCAGGTCAGGATGGCCAGCACGATGGTCAGCACCACGTCGCCCCGGCTGACCGACCACAGGTAGGCGAAGGACAGCAGCCCCGAACCCAGCGCGCCGACGATCATCAGCGGCCGGCGGCCGAAGCGGTCGGACAGGCTGGCGAACCAGGGGATGAACGGCAGCGCCACCAGGTTGGCCACCACCGGGATCCACAGGTAGACGGACTTGCTCATCTCGATGCCGTAGCCCGACTGCGTCGCGTAGGCGGCGCCGAACACCGACACCACCACGCCGATCACGTTGACCAGCGTCATGCAGATCGCCCGCAGCACGTCGGTGCCGCTCTCCCGCATGACCTGCACGAACGGTGCCCGCGTGGGCGTGTCCTCGGCCTTGGTGAAGACCTCGGTCTCCTCGACCCGGCGGCGGATCACGTAACCGGCGAAGACGACCACGGCGCTGAGCAGGAACGGGATCCGCCAGCCCCAGGAGTCGAAGGCCTGGTCCGAGAGCACCGCCGACAGCGGGAGGAACACGGCCGCGGCGATGATCTGGCCGGCTTGGGTGCCGTGCAGGCTGAAGCTGGTGTAGTAGCCGCGCCTGCCGAACGGCGCGTGCTCGGCGATCATGGCGCTGGCGCCGCTGAGCTCGCCGGCGACGGCGAAGCCCTGCACGAACCGCAGCAGCACCAGCAGGACCGGTGCCAGCAGCCCGGCCTGGTGGTAGGTGGGCAGCAGTGCGACGGCGAAGGTCGAGAAGCCCATCAGCAGCATGGCCAGGACCAGCACGTTCTTCCGGCCGTGCCGGTCGCCGTAGTGGCCGAAGAGGATCGCTCCGATGGGTCGGGCGACGTAGCCGACGGCGTAGGTTCCCAGCGAGGAGACCAGCGCGACCGTCGCGTTGCCCTCGGGGAAGAAGATGCTCGGGAAGACCAGCGCGGCGGCCTGGGCGTACACGAACCAGTCGTAGTACTCGAGTGCGCTGCCGATCCAGCCGCTGGCTGCTGCCTTCCGCGAATTGCTCCTGGAGTCGCTCGTGCGCTCCGTCGTGCGTGTTGCCACTAGTTGTCTCCTCGGCACTTCGTTGTCCCGATCGGCCCTGCAGGCGGGTAAGCGCTTTCCATCGAACAGTCTCGGTTCGTTCCGTGTCAACCTCTCGACGGCGTATTGGAATGCGCTTTCCGCATGGTTACGATGCGCTGCAGCCGAAGGACTTGCGAGGACCGATGAGCGTTCCGACCACTGTCGTGCTGGCAGGCGTGCACGGGCACGGCCGTTGGCACCTGCGAAACGTCGACGAGCTGCCGGACGTCCGGCTGGTCGGGATCTGCGATCCGCGACCGCCGGAGACCGACCTCGTCGTGCCGGTGGAACCGGACCTGTCCGCGTTGCTGGTGAAGACCCGCCCGGACGTGACGATCGTGTGCACCCCGATCCACACCCACGCGGCGCTGGCGCTGACCGCGGCGCGGGCGGGTTCGCACGTGCTGCTGGAGAAGCCGCCGACGCCGACGCTCGCGGAGTTCGACGAGCTCGCGGCGTCGCTGGCGACGACCGGGCGGGCGTGCCAGATCGGTTTCCAGAGCTTGGGTTCGCACGCGCTCGCCCACGTGCGGACGCTGGTCGCGGACGGGGTGATCGGGGAGCTGCGCGGGATCGGCGCGGGCGGTGCCTGGCAGCGCGACGCCGACTACTACGGCCGGGCCCGCTGGGCCGGGCGGCGCGTGCTGGACGGGGCTCCGGTGGTGGACGGCGCGCTGACCAACCCGTTCGCGCACGCCATCGCCAACGCCCTGGCCGTCGAAGGGGTTTCGGGCGACGAGGCGCCGCGCGAGCTGTCGGTGGAGCTGTACCGGGCGAACCCGATCGAGGCCGACGACACCTCGTGCCTGCGGCTGGTGACGGCCCGCGGCGTTCCGATCACGGTCGCGGTGACGCTGTGCGCGGACCGCGAGGTGGAGCCGTTCGTGGTGGTCCACGGCTCGCAGGGCCGGATCGTGCTGGAGTACCGCCGCAACCGCGTCCGGCTGGAGACCCCGGAACGGGTGGAGACCACCGAGCACTCGGCGACCGACCTGCTGGAGAACCTCATCGCCCACACCCGCTCCGGGGAGCCGCTGCTGGTCCCGCCGGAGGCGACGCGGCCGTTCATGCGGGTGCTGGAAGCGGTGCGCACTGCGCCCGACCCGCGCGAGATCCCGTGCGTCCACGACGCTTCGCGCGGGCTGCGCGTGATCCCAGGGGTGTCGGAAGACGTGGTGCTATCCGCTGAGTCGTTGCAGCTGTGGTCTGAGATGGAGGTGTCGTGGCTGACGAGGTGATCCGGATCGGCGACGTCGTGGTCGCCGAGCACCGCACCGGCGCAGAGCTGCCCGCTCGCCTGGGCCCGCGTCCGCACCTGCACCCGATCCGCACCCTCGGCGGGCGGGTCGTGACCGACACCTGCCCCGAGGACCACCCGTGGCACCTCGGGTTGTCGGTGGCGTTGCAGGACGTCGACGGCTGGAACTTCTGGGGCGGTCGCACCTACGTCCGCGACGCGGGCTACGTCGACCTCGACGACCACGGGCGCATCGAGAGCACGGCGCTGACCTGGTCGGACGTCGGTTTCGACGAGTCGCTGAGCTGGCGGAGCCCGTCGGAGGCGCTGCTGTTCGAGTCCCGCCGGGTGCGGGCCCGCGAGGCCGCTCGGGGCTGGCAGCTGGACGTGACCACGACCCTGACCAACTCGACCTCCCGCCCGCTGGCGCTGGGCAGCCCGGCGACCAACGGCCGCACCGGCGCCGGCTACGGAGGCCTGTTCTGGCGGCTCCCACCGGCCGCCGAGCCCCGGGTGTTCACCGCGGAGGCGTCGGGGGAGGAGGCGGTGCACGGGTCGTTCGCACCGTGGCTGGCCTGGTCGGACCGGAACTTCACGCTCGTGTTCGCCGGTGGCGACGACCCGTGGTTCGTGCGGGTCGACGGCTACCCCGGTGTCGGCCTGCAGCTCGCTGCCGTCGACCCGGTCCGGCTCGACGCCGGTGCCTCGTTGACCCGCGGCATGCGGGTGCTCATCGCCGACGGCGTGCTCAGCACGTCGGAAGCCGAGTCCTGGGCGCATTCCTGACGACGATCGGAGACCGGAGTTGTCCGCTGATTTCTCGCTGTCCCGGAGGCTCTTCCTCGGTGGTGTGTCCGCTGCGGCGGCGATGAGTGCGTTCCCGCCGGCATCGCACGCCCAGAACCGGGCGGCCGGTGTGCCGCTGCGCTGGCTGAACGGGACTCCCGGTGCGAGCACCGGCACGGCGTTCGGCGTGCCGTGGCCGAAGGCCGCGCTGCCGAAGGACACCCCGCTGACCCTGGTCGCGGACGGGAACCCGGTTCCGGTGCAGAGCTGGCCGCTGGCCCACTGGCCGGACGGTTCGGTGAAGTGGAGCGGTCACGCCGTCTCGGGCCGGGTTTCGGGCTCGAACTTCGAACTCCGCCCGGGTTCGCCCGCCGCACCGGGCGTTCCGGTGACCGCGCGCCGCGAGGGCGGTGCGGTCGTGCTGAGCAACGGCACCGTCGAGGTGCACGTGGCGACCAGCGGTCCCGTGGTGCTGCCGCAGATTCGGCGCGGCGCGCGCAGCACGGCCACCGGCGGAACCCTGGTGCTGGAGCTGCAGGACAAGCCGGAGGACTCGGATTCGCCTGCGCACCAGCAGTTCTCCGGCGTCGTCGACGCGGTCGAGATCGAGCGGTCCGGGCCGGTGCGCGCCGTGGTCAAGGTGACCGGCACCTACCGCTCCGGAGGCCGCTCGATCCTGCCGTGGACGCTGCGCGTCTACCTCGGCGAGGGCGACGAGTCGTTGCGGCTGGTGCACAGCTTCGTGTGGGACGCCGACGAGAACCGCGACTTCGTGCGGGGCTTGGGCTTGCGCGTGTCGGTGGCGATGATCGACGAGCCGCACGACCGCCACCTGCGCTTCGGCACCACCGAGGGCGGGGTGTGGGGTGAGCCGGTGCGGGTGCTCACCGGGTTGCGCCGCGATCCGGGAGAGGCCGTTCGCAGGGCCCAGTTCGAGGGCACCGCCACGCCGCCGGTCGAGCAGTGGGACGAGCGCGTCCGCAACGGGTACCGGGAACTGGCGCTGTGGAACGACTTCACGCTGTTCCAGGAATCACCGCGCCACTTCGCGGTGTGGAAGCGCACGAGCTCCCGCGGCTCGTGGCTCAAGCACGCGGGTCGCGGTGAGCGCGCGGCGGGGTTCGGCTACGTGGGAGGCGCCAGCGGCGGGCTCGGGTTCGGGATGCGGGACTTCTGGCAGCGCTTCCCGCGCTCCTTCGACGTCCGCGGTGCGGCGGGGGAGACGGCCGAGGTGACGCTGTGGTCGTACGCGCCGCAGGCCGCTGCGATGGACATGCGCACCTACGACACCGAGGCGCACGGGCTCGGCCTGGCCTACGAGGACGTGCAGGAGGACTTCGGCAGCCCGCATGGAATGATGCGGTCGACCGAGATGACCCTCTGGGCGCTGGAGTCGACCCCGGACCGCGACGCGGTCGCGGCGCTGTCCCGGACGCAGACCGATCCGCCGCAGCTGGTCGCCGACCCCCGGACCTATCACGCGGCAGGGGTTTTCGGCCGCTGGAGCCTGCCGGACCGCAGCACCCCGGCGCGGTCGGCGCTGGAGGACTCCATCGAGCGCGACGTCGAGTTCTACGCCGGTCAGGTCGAGCAGCGCGAGTGGTACGGGTTCTGGCACCACGGCGACGTGATGCACACCTACGACCCGGATCGGCACGAATGGCGTTACGACGTTGGCGGTTACGCGTGGGACAACGCCGAGCTCGGCACCGACGCGATGCTCTGGTACGTCTTCCTGCGCACCGGGGACGCCCGCACGTTCCGGCTGGCGGAGGCCATGACCAGGCACGTCGCCGAGGTCGACACCCACCACGCGGGAAGGTTCGCCGGTCTGGGCTCGCGGCACGCGGTGGTGCACTGGGGCGACGGCGCGAAGGAGGCCCGCGTCGCCGAGGCCTACACGAAGCGCTTCGCCCACTACCTGACCGCCGATGAGCTCCTGGGCGACGTCCTGCGCTCGTCGCTGCAGGCCGACGAGACGCTGCGCGAGATCGACCCGCTGCGCGCCGTCCTGCCCCCGCAGACCGAGGCCCCGGCGAGGCTGCGCATCGGCCCGGACTGGTACGCGCTGGTCAGCAACTGGATGACGGAGTGGGAGCGCACCGGCGACACCCGCTGGCGGGACCGCATCGTCACCGGCATGCGCGACATCGCCACCTTCCCGGCGGGGTTGTTCACCGGCGAAGCAGGTGGCGCGGTCGGGTTCGACCCGGCCACCGGGCACCTCACGAACTTCAACCGGGGCGACTTCGAGGGCAGCCGCAACCTCGGCATGGCGTTCCTCGGCGAGCAGATCCTCTGGGAAGTCCTCGACCTCGTCGACGTCCCGGAGTTCCGCCAGACCTACCTGGACTTCGCCCGCTACGGCCAGGCCGTCCCGGAGGAGAAGATCGCCCGCTACGGCCGCGACTTCGACGCCGGTCTGTTCCCGACCATCTACTCCAGGGTCTCGGCCTGGGCAGGAGAACAGCTCGACGACCCCGCCCTGCGCCACCGGGGCTGGCAGGAATTCCGCACCGACCCCCAAGGCCAACCCTGGCCCACCCCGACCCAGGTCGACGGCCCAGCGGTCCCGGCCCCCGTCGAGGAAATCCCAGCCCCGTCGGTGGCCACCAACGACGCGGCCCAACGCATCCTGGCCACCATCACCCTCCTCGCCGTAGCCCCCAACGAGGCCCCGTGATCCCGGCTTCGGGTGCGCGTTTCAGCGGGGCGCGCACCCGAAAGCGCAGGGGATCGGAAGGCGGGTTGTTAGGCTCGAGCACATGCGTGGTGCTGGCGACGAACTGAGCATTCGCGAACGGATCGCCTTCTACCGCCGACGTCGCGAACTGTCCCAGTCCGTTCTGGCGGGACTGGTCGGAAGGTCCGAGGACTGGCTGAGCAAGGTCGAACGCGGCGAGCGCCAGGTCAACCGCGTTGACGTGCTGGTCGAATTGGCGCGTCAACTTCGAGTGACCCTGAACGATCTGCTCGGCGAGCCAGTGCTGTTCGAAGACGGGGACAGCAATGACGACGTTCCAGCCGTACGCGATGCATTGATGTCTCCGCACCGGCTGTCTCTCAGTCTCTTTCCCGGGAAGTCCCTCACCGAATCCGTTTCGGTGGATCTAGCTGCGAAGAGGACCGAGGCTGCGTGGAACCAGTACCAGAGCGGTCGCATCGGTCATGTGATCAGCGTGTTGCCTCGGCTTCTCGGACAGGCGCGGTTGCTCGAAGCGCAGGCGAGGAACACCTCGCCCGAAGGGCGGAGGTCCTGCGCAGTCTCCGCTCGGATACATCACCTGGCTGCCACGACCCTGAGCAAGCTAGGCGAGGCAGAGCTCGCCTGGATCGCGGCTGAGCGTGCAATGCACGCAGCGGAAGACTCGGAAGATCCGCTCTCGCGGGCGTCGGCAGCGAGAGCGGCCACGCATGCGCTTCTCGCGTTGGGGAAGTTCGATGAGGCGCTGCACATCGGTCAGGCCGCGGCTCGGAGACAGGACGGAGCGGTCACGGAGGAACTGCTGCAGCAAGCCGAGACAGCGGCGGCGGGCCTCGGCCAGGACGCGAACCACTGGCAAACCGGATTCGGCCCGACCAACGTCGAGTTGCACCGGCTGGCCGCGTGGCTCGAGCTCGGCGATCCGACACGAGTTGTCGACAGCGGTCGACGGGTGATCCTGAGGAACCTCCCCGTCGAACGGCAGGCGACGCACGCGATCGACATGGCCCGGTCTTTCAGCATGCTCGCCAGAGACGATGAAGCACTTGGAGTTCTGCTCAAGGCAGAGGCGGACGCGCCGGAATTGGTTCGACACTCGTCGACCGTGCGTGAGGTCGTTCGCACGCTGTACCGACGTTCTCGCGTCAGCAACGGGAAATCGTCACCGTTGATGGCGTTGGCCGAGCGTTGTCGGGCAGTGCGATGAATCTGGGAACGCTCGGCCTGATCGGCTCAGCTGCCGGAGGGGTGGAGAAGCTCAGAACGCGGCTGGTGGAGCCTGCCATGGACCGAGGATGGCGCGTTGCCGTCACGCTCACCCCCACTGCCGGGACCTGGTTGGACGCCACCGGAGAGAGGCAGCGGATCGAACAGGCCACAGGACTTCCGTGCCGGGTGAACCCCCGCATGCCCGGGGAAACGAGCCCGCACCCGCCGATCGACTGCTACCTGGTCTGCCCGGCTTCGGCGAACACCGTCGCGAAACTGGCCCTGGGGCTCTCCGACAACCAAGCGCTGACCACGGTCTGCGAAGCGATCGGCGCGCGACAGGTTCCAGTCGTGGCGTTCCCTCGGATCAACGCGGCACACACCCGTCAACCTGCGTGGAACGGCCACATCGAAGCGTTGCACCGAGCCGGTGTGCACTTGTTGATGGACGACGACTACTGGCCGCTTCACGAGCCCCGTACCGCGCCGGGGAAGGACCTTCCTTGGAAGAAGATCCTCGACGCGCTCGAGAACATTACGAAGTTCGGCTCATCCGAAAGTGTCTGATCGCCCCGGACAACCTGTCCGGGCACCGGGTTCGATCCCGCGATCTCCTGGCGACGTTGCGCATTCGGCGCACGCGTTGCCAGGAAGGACTCGGATCTTGCTGATTCTTGTGGTTGTTCAGTCGTGGGGACAGTCGCGATGAACGAGATGCAGACGGAGTGTCGGGAGGCAAGCAAGTGGGAGCGTCACTTCTCGCCTCTCCTGCGCGGGCGCGACGGGGCTCGGGGTTTTCCGAGGTCACCGCCAGGTGGTGATGGTTCTTCTGACCGGGGTGGCTTCGGTGGTGGCGAAGAGGTGGGGTTTTCGGGTGCGGAGGTCTTCGATGTCGGTGAAGACCGCGCGGAGGTGGGTGCGCATGGTGGTGCGGGCGCGCTGCAGGTCGTGGGCTCGGACCGCGTCGAGGATGTCGACGTGCTGGTCGGCGTAGACCTGGGGCGGGCTCGACTCCAGGCCCAGGCGTCGGGCGCGGTCGAGGTGGCCCTTGGCGGAGACGACCGTGGGCCAGGCGCGTTCGTGGCCGGACAGGCGCAGCAGGCCGCGGTGGAACTCCTCGTCGAGGGCGAAGAACTCCTCGACGTCGATCTCCGGTGATCTCTGGCGGGTGAGGTTGTCCTCCAGCTCGGCCAGCAGGTGCGGGTCGGGGTCGGCCGGAACGTCCTCCAGCGCGGTGAGCTCGACGGATTCGCGCAGGAACTGGGCGTCGGCGACCCGCTGCGGGTCCACGCGGGAGACGAACGAGCCGATCTGCGGGAACACCTGGACCAGGCCCTCCTCGGCGAGCAGGATCAGCCCCTCGCGGACCGGGGTGCGGCTCACGCCCAGTGCTGCGGCCAGGTCCTTCTCCGACAGCCCCTCGCCGGGTTTGAGCTCCAGGGTCAGCACCTTGCGCCGCAGCGTCTCGTAGATGACGCGGCGGTTGGAGCGCTTCGCGGACTCGGTCACGCCCGCAAGATTAGACCAGGGTTGACCCCACTGATCGGTCAGTGCTTGTATACCAGCACTGCCACTTCAGTAGGGCGGGCGTGGAGCAAAGGAGCGCACGATGACGGACAGCACCCAGACGGCGGGTGTCGTGAGACGGTCGACTCGCGAGCTGAGCAAAGCCGCCGTGTCGGGTTGGCTGGGCACCGCGATGGAGTTCATGGACTTCCAGCTGTACTCGCTGGCAGCCGCCATCGTGTTCAACAAGATCTTCTTCCCCGACGTCAGCCCCGCGATCGGCCTGATCGCGGCGATGGCCACCTACGGCGTCGGCTACGTCGCGCGGCTGGTCGGAGCCTTCTACTTCGGGCGGATGGGCGACCGGATCGGTCGCAAGAAGGTCCTGTTCCTGACCATCACGATCATGGGCGCGTCCACGACGCTGATCGGCGTCCTGCCGCCGTACCAGACGATCGGCATCGCGGCGCCGATCCTGCTGGTGGCGCTGCGGCTGGTCCAAGGCTTCGGCGCGGGCGCCGAGATCGCCGGGGCGACGGTGATGCTCGTGGAGTACGCGCCGGTCAAGCGGCGCGGGCTGATCTCCTCGCTGGTGTCGCTGGGCACCAACTCCGGCACCCTGGCCGCGTCCGGGTTGTGGGCGTTGCTGCTGCTGGTGCTGTCCGAGGAGCAGGTCATCGCCTGGGGCTGGCGGCTGCCGTTCCTGCTGAGCTTCGTGCTGCTGCTGTTCGGCGTGTGGATGCGCTCGAACCTCAAGGAGAGCCCGGTCTTCGAGGAGAGCAAGGACGTCGTCCCGGAGAAGAAGAGCGCCATCGAGACCGGTCTCAAGCAGCGCAAGGGGCGGGCGTTCCTGCTCTCGCTCGGACTGCGCTTCGGCCAGGCCGGCAACTCCGGTCTCGTGCAGACCTTCCTCGTCGGCTACATCGCCTCGTCGCTGGCGATCAACCGGTCGGTGCCCACGAACGCCATCGTCTACGGATCGCTGCTGGGCTTCGCCACGATTCCGCTGGTGGGGCTGCTCGGCGACCGCTTCGGGCGGCGGCCCGTCTACCTCGGGCTGAGCCTGCTGACCGCGATCATCGCGGTGCCGATGATGGCCACCATCGCCAGCGGGAACACGGTGCTGCTGACGATCGCGATGGTGCTGGGCCTCAACATCGGCGTGCTCGGCCTGTTCGCGGTGGAGAGCGTGACGATGGCCGAGCTGTTCGGCTCGCGCACCCGCTTCACGCAGCTGGCCGTCGCCAAGGAGATCGGCGGCACGCTGGCCACCGCGATCGGACCGGTCATGGCGGCGAGCCTGACGGCCTGGACCCAGCACTGGTGGCCGATCGCCGCGATGCTCATCGTCTACTCGCTGATCACGTTCGTCTCCACCTGGGTGGCGCCGGAGACGCGTGGCCGCGACCTCGTGGGACCGGAGGACGCCCTGTGAAAGCCGTTGTCGTGCACGGAACCCGCGACGTCCGCGTCGACGAGGTGCCGGACCCGGTGCCCGGTGCCGGTGAGGTGCTGCTGGCGCTGGAGTGGGGTGGGATCTGCGGATCCGACATCTCCTACTGGCGCCACGGCGGCACCGGCACGGCCGTGCTGCGCCACCCGATGGTCCTCGGCCACGAGGTCGCCGGACGCGTGGCAGGGCTCGGACCTGGGGTGTCGGGCGTGGAGATCGGGCAGCCGGTGACAGTGCACCCGGCCGAGCTGGTCGGCGAGCACGCGTACCCGGAGGGGCGCAGCAACCTGCACCCGCAAGTGCGCTACTTCGGATCGGCGGCGTTCGACCCGCACACCGACGGCGGGTTCAGCGAGTTCCGGGCGGTTCCGGTGGGGCAGTTGCGGGCTCTGCCGGACGGGGTGTCCACGCAGCAGGGCGCGCTGGCCGAGCCGCTCGGCGTCGCGCTGCACGCGGTCAACCGGGCCGGATCCCTGCGCGGCAGAACGGTTCTGGTCAACGGCGCCGGTCCGATCGGGGCGCTCGTGGTCGCCGCCGCGAAGTACCGGGGTGCCTCCGCGGTGATCGCCGCGGACCTCGCGGCCGCGTCGCTGGAGATCGCCGAGCGGATGGGTGCGGACGAAATCCGCGACCTGTCAACGCAATCGCTGCCGGAGGACGTCGACGTCTCGTTCGAGGCCTCCGGCGCGCCCGCCGCGATCGGTCCGGTCCTGCGCGCCACCGCGCGCGGCGGCGCGGTCGTCCAGGTCGGCAACCTGCCCGGTGACGCCGTCCCGGCGGCGCTCGGCGACCTGGTGACCCGCGAGATCACCTGGATCGGCTCCTACCGGTTCGCCGACGAGATCACCGACGCCCTCGACGCCCTCCGCGACGGCCTCGACGTCACCCCGCTCATCACCCACACCTACCCGCTCTCCGAAGCGGCGCAGGCCCTCGAAACCGCGGCCGACCGCACCACCGGCAGCAGCAAGGTCCTCCTCCGCCTCGACACGTGACCCACCCTTCCCGATCACTGCGGTCTTCGGGACCCCGATTACCGCCGTATTCGGGACCCGGATTACGCCGGTTTTCGGGACCCGGATTACTGCGGTTTTCAGGACCCGGATTACCGCCGTATTCGGGTTCCTGATTACGGCGGTAATCCGGGTGACTGATCGCGGCCGTTGCGGGGAGTGGTTGTGGGTGGTCAGGTCAGGGTGGTGGCGGCGAGGAGTTCGTCGAGGTCCACGTGGCGGGCCGTGTCGACGAAGGCCTTGGCGAGGATGGGTTCCGGGTCGCGGTCGTGCAGGACCAGACCGATGGTCTTGCTGATCTGCGGCTCCTCAAGGGGGACCGCGCGCATGCCTTCGGGGACGCCGAAGCGCAGCAGCCAGGAGTGGGGCAGGACCGTGGCCCACGGGCCCTCGCGGACGTGGGCGTAGAGGGCGCTGATGGAGTTCGTCTCCACCGCGGGCTGCGGCCGGGCCTGGGCCTGGTCGAACACCGAGTTGAGGATGCGACGGTTCTGCATGTCCTCCGAGAGCAGGCACAGCGGGTGCTCGGCGGCCTCCGCCCAGGTCGCCGAGTCGCGCTCGGCCAGCTCGTCCTCGGCGGCCAGCAGCAGGTAGCGCTCGCGGTACAGCGGCACCGTGCGGACCCCGGTGAGCGGCTCGTTGTCGATGTAGGTCACGCCGACGTCCAGCCCGTACTGCGACAGCCCCCGCTGGATCTCGATCGAGGTCATCGAGCTCACCTGCACCCGCACCCGGGGTTGGTCCTGGCACAGCAGCGAGGTCAGGATCGGCACCACGCACAGCGCCGTCGGGATGCACCCGATGCGCAGCCGGCCGCTGAGCCCTTCCCGCATCGCCCCGACGTCCTCGATCAGCGCGTCCCGCTCCGCGAGGATGCGGTAGGCCCACTTCAGGATCCGCTCGCCCTCCGGGGTGAACCCGATGAACCGGTTGCCCCGCTGGATGATCTGGACGTGCAGCTCGGCTTCGAGCTTGCGGATCGCCGCCGACATCGCCGGCTGCGAGATGTAGCAGGCCTCGGCGGCGCGAGCGAAGTGCTTCTCGCGCGCGAGGGTGGTGAGGTACTCCAGTTGCCGCAGCAGCATGCGGGGCATGCTAGACCCGCGTTCACCGGTGGATGCACGGCTCTTCTGCGTGGCGGTGGCTCGGCCGCCGCAGCGCGCGAGCTGGCCGGACTACCGCGAGGCTGAAGCGCGCCCGCGGCGCACCGGCCGCGCGGAATCGTGGAAGTCGATGGAGAAGATCGGAGTCCGCGAGCAGAACTGTTCGTTCGGAGAGTTCCCCTCTTCCTTCCGCTGCAAGAAGATCAGCGGAACGCGCGGTGATTGCTGCAAGTGGATGGAATTCCTTGATTCCCCGCGCAGCCGCCTCCTAGTGTGACGTGAGTCACCGCCGGGTGGTTGATGACGCATGTCCGAATTGCGACGAGGAGGTCGTGATGGCCGGCTTGGTCACGCCGTTGGAAATCGCGTCGAAGACGCCTGGCGCAGATGCACTGACCACCACGTCGAGGGACGTCGAGCGGGCGTGGGAGGCGTTCGCGACCGGCGACGAGGTCACCTCCGCCGTGCGGCCGGAGATCCTGGCGTCCTGGTACCGGTGCCGCGACAAGTACGAAGTCGACCCCGCGCTCGACGTCGCCCCGCCCGCTCCCGGCCACCACGACCAGGGTCTGGACAACGACGTCATCTTCACCAAGCTGGGCGGGCTCGGTGCGCTCGCCGGACAGGACGTGGAGCTCGACGGGGGAGTCGTGGCGGTCACCGACGGGGCCGGGCGCATCCTCGGCACCTGGGGCGACCCGTCGGCCCGCAGGCGGGCGGAGCTGTCGAACATGGCTCCCTGGTCGTCCTGGTCCGAGCAGTGCACCGGGACCAACGGGATGGGCACGTCCTTCGAGGTCACCGGCCCGGTGACGGTGACAGGGGCCGAGCACTGGTGCGAGGGCTTCCACCAGTGGGCGTGCGCGGGCATCGCCATCCGCGACGTGGTGACCGGATCGGCCATCGCCTCGATCAACATCTCCCGCTGGGGCGCCAGGCTCTCCGATCAGGTCCCGGTGTGGCTGCAGAAGGCGGCCGCCGGCATCGAGCAGGACATCCACCGCAGGGCCGTCGGCGAGGCCGAGCTCGTCGTCACCGCGTTCAAGCGCGAGCGCACCGACAGCAGCGGCCCACTGGTCGCCCTCGACCGGGGCGGCCAGATCATCGCCGCCAACGACGTCGCCCTGTCGATGCTGCGCCTCCCGGCCGATGCGCCGGCCTCGCGCGGCGCCCTCGAACCGGGCGAGCGGTCCAGCCCGGAGATCCCGGAACTGGCCGACGTGGTGCGCTGGGCGTCCGGACGCGCCACCCGGAACCCTCAGTGGAGCGGGTACGCGCAGCTGGCCGTCGCCGAGGGCGCGATGCCCGTGACGCTGCGGCCGATCACCGCCGCCAACCACGTCGTCGGCATGCTCTGCGCGTTCGGCCTGCAGGAAGGCGAACCCTACGGTCGCGCGGCCGAAGGCGCCGCCGTGCCCATGCCGCCCCGGATCATCGGCATCCGCAACGATCGACTCGTGCTGCTGGCGCCGTCGGAGATCCGCTACGCCGAAGCCGACCGCAACACCGTCTGGCTCAGCACCGATCGCGGCAGGATCCTCGCCGCCACCAGGGGTTTGGACCACGTCGAGGAGGACCTGGCGCGGCACGGCTTCCGGCGCGTGCACCGCCGCTTCCTGGTCAACCTCCGCCGGGTCGCCGAGCTCGAACGCGGCACCAAGGGCGAGCTCTTCCTCATCACCGATCCCCGGGTGCCCGAGCTGGTCCCGGTGAGTCGCAGGCACGCTCCCGAGATCCGCCGGCTCCTGGGCTTCTGACCCACCGTTCGTGGCCGCGTCGGTGCCGTTCGTGTGGACTTCGGCGCCGCCGGTGGGTGATCGGTTGTCATCTCCTCGACCGATCGCTGAGGCTGTGAACTGCTGGAACGCGGATCGAGGAGGAACTCATGACCTGGGAGACACCCGAGTACACGGTGATCGACGTCTGCGCCGAAGTCACCGGCTACCACCACCGGGACTGACGGCCGACCGTGCTGATCCACTGCCTCGGAGTCGCGGCAGGTGGCGGGTACCCGCAGTGGAACTGCGCCTGCGCCGGATGCCGCCAGGCCCGCACGGCGCCGCAGCGCGCCTCGGCGCACGCGGGCCTGGCCGTTTCCGGAACCGGTGAGCGCTGGTACCTGCTCAACGCCACGCCCGACGTGCACCACCAGATCGCTGCCGACCCCAGCCTGCACCCCGGTCCCGGGGCGCGGGAAACACCGGTGGCAGGCGTGCTGCTCACCGACGCCGAGTTCGACCACACCATCGGACTGCTGGTGCTGCGGGAGGGCTCGTCGCTCGACGTCCACGGCACCGCGCCGGTGCTGTCCGCGCTCACCGAGCACTTCCCGGTGCGCGACCTGATCGCCGACTACGCCGACGTGCGGTGGCGGACGGTGCACATCGGCAAGCCCATCGACCTCGACGAACGGCTGCAGGTGACGGCCTTCGCCACCGGCGGCAAACCGCCCCGCTACGTGGGTCGCGGCGCCGGGCCCGGCGACTGGGAGACCGGTTACCTGCTGCACGACCCGGTCAGCGGCGGCACCGCCGTCTACGCGCCGACCGTGCCCCGCTGGGACGAGCAGTTCGCCGCGCAGGTCGCCGACGTCGACTGCGCGTTCGTCGACGGCACCTTCTGGACCGACGACGAGATGGCCCGGCAGGGCACCGGTGATCGGCCCGGCAGGTCGATGGGGCACATGCCGATCAGCGGCCCGGACGGATCGGCGCGGCACCTCGCCGCACTGCCCGCCCGGCGCAAGATCTACGTCCACGTCAACAACACCAACCCCATCCTCGACGAAAACTCCGCCGAGCGAGGAGAACTCGCGGAGCTGGGCATCGAGGTGGGACGTGCCGGTCTGGAGGTCGAACTGTGAGGCCTTGGTCGTCGGAGGAGTTCCAGGCGGAGCTGCGGGCGGTCGGCGAAGCGCGCTACCACCACCTGCACCCGTTCAACGAGCGGATGCACGCGGGAGACCTCACCGAGGAGGAGTTCCGCGGCTGGGTGCGCAACCGCTTCTACTACCAGATCAACCTGCCGATCAAGGACGCGTTCATCCTCACCAAGCTGCCCAGCGGTGCCGAGCGGCGGAAGTGGATCAAGCGCATCACCGACCACGACGGCACCGCTGACACCGAAGGCGGCATCGAGCGCTGGGTGCGGCTCGGCGAAGCCGTCGGCCTGACCCGCGAGGAGCTCCACGACACCCGCACCGTGCTGCCCGGGGTGCGCTTCGCCGTCGACGCCTACGTCGACTTCTGCCGGCACAAGCCGTGGCTGGAGGCGGTGGCCTCGGCCATGACCGAGTTGTTCGCGCCCGACCTGCTCAGCCGCCGCATCGTCGACGTCCAGAAGCACTACCCGTGGCTGGACTCGCGCGGCCTGGAGTACTTCCGCACCCGGCTCACCCAGCAGCCCGCCGACATCGAGCACCTGCTCCGCCTGGTGCTCACCCATGCCCAGACCCGGGAGCAGCAGGAGGCGTGCGTGCGCGCGCTGGAGTTCAAGTGCGACGTGCTCTGGACCCTGCTTGACTCGGTGCAACTGGCCTACGGCAAGGAGCGGTGATGGACGCCGGGAGCAGACCTCGCCTGGTGCCCAAGGCGATGCTCAAGCGCGACAAGGTCCGCGACGCGGACCTGCTGCTCCTGCCGGAACGCGTCGTGAAGCTCAACACCTCCGGGGCGGCGATCTTGCGGCTGTGCGACGGGAGCCGGACCGTGCAGGAGCTCGTCGAGCGGCTGGAGGAGGAGTTCGGTGCCACCGGGCTCACCGACGACGTGCTGACGTTCCTGCGCGACGCGCAGGACCAAGGATGGGTGGTTGCCGGATGAACCCCGCGCCCTACGGACTGCTCGCAGAGCTCACCCACCGGTGTCCGCTGCACTGCCTGTACTGCTCGAACCCGCTGGAACTGCGCGCGCGGGAGCAGGAGATCGGCACCGCCGACTGGTCGCGGGTGATCCGCGAAGCCGCTGACCTCGGCGTGGTGCAGGTGCACTTCTCCGGCGGGGAACCGCTGGTGCGCGGCGACCTCGCCGAGCTCGTCGCCGAAGCGCGCGGCTGCGAGCTCTACACCAACCTGATCACCAGCGGGCTCGGGCTCACCGCCGAGCGGGCGGAGTCGCTGGTGGCGGCCGGGCTCAACAGCGTGCAGCTGAGCATCCAAGGCGATACCGCCGAAGCCAGCGAGCTGGTGGCCGACACCAAGCGGTTCGACAAGAAGCGCGAGGCCGCGCGGATCATCGTCGACTCCGGGCTGCCGCTGAACATGAACGTCGTGCTGCACCGGCTCAACCTCGACCGGCTCGACGCCATCATCGACGTCTGCGAGTCGTGGGGAGCCGAACGGCTGGAACTGGCCAACACCCAGTACTACGGCTGGGGACTGCTCAACCGGGACCTGCTGCTGCCCGGCCGCGAACAGCTCGCCGCAGCGGAGGAGGTCTACCACCGGCGCAAGGCGGAGCTGGCCGGGCGGATGGAACTGCTGTGGATCCTGCCGGACTACTACGAGCAGTTCCCGAAACCCTGCATGGGCGGCTGGGCGCGCACCGCGCTCACCGTCGCGCCCGACGGCGCGGTGTACCCGTGCCCGGTCGCCGCCGACATCGACACCCTCGACTTCCCGTCGGCACTGGAGCACCCGCTGGACTGGATCTGGGCGAAGTCGCCCGCGTTCGAAGCCTTCCGCGGCACCGACTGGATGCCCGACCCGTGCCGCAGCTGCTCCCGCAAGGAGATCGACTTCGGGGGCTGCCGCTGCCAGGCCTTCGCCCTGACCGGAGACGCCGCCCGCACCGACCCGGTCTGCACGTACTCGCCGGACCACCACCTGATCGAGGAAGCGGTGAGCCGGGCCAACACCATTCCGACCCCGACCGGTGCGCCGACGCCCACCTACCGACGCCCGAAGACCCCGGCGCGCTGACCGAGTCGCCGCGATCACGAAATCGGGTCGGTGAGGTCTGAAACCGACTGAGTCTCAGCCTTGTTCAGAATCTGAAGGGTGCAAGGGCCGGGGTCATGCCATGCGGCCTATGTCGACGTGGACCACCACTTCGTCGCCGTGCACCTCCACCCGGTGCGTCCGGAGGGGTTCGGTGGCCGGCGGGCACAGGGGTTCTCCGCTGCGGACGTCGAAGCGGGACATGTGCATCGGGCACTCCAGCGACGTGCCGTCGAAGTGACCGTCGCTGAGCGGCGTGTAGGCGTGCGAGCAGACGTCGTCGATCGCGTAGAGCCGTCCGCCGATGTTGAACACCACGACCGGGGGCAGGGTGCGCAGCCGTCGCACGGCGCCGGGCGGGAACTCGTGGAGCCCGCACACTCGGACTCGATGCGTGGCCGGGGGCATCGATCCCACTCCTCTTCACCGGAGCCCGCGGATGACGGTGCCGCGAGGCCCTCAGCGATCCGGGCGGATCGCCGGGAGCCTCGCGGCACACCGTGCGGTTCGCGTCACGTGGTGGGAGCGGCCGTCAGTCCTCGGAGCGGTGCAGGTAGCCGGTGACCTCCGCGCAGACGTCGATCACGGTGTATTCAGGGGTTTCCCAAGTCATCGCATCTCCTCAGGTTCGGTTGCCGGAGGTGTTCCGGTGGCGGGAGACGGGGTGGTGACAATTCCCGAATTCGCCGTTGGAATCGAAGTTAGGCGCACCCGGAATGGACCGGCAAGCCGACCGGGACGAGTGCGCGCCAACCCCGCACGAGCGGCACGCGCGGCACAACCAGCGGCGCGACCTCCGCGACGATCACGGCGTGGCGCGGATGGGTGAAAATGCTGGTAGCACCCGGTTTCGCTGCGTTGACCAGTTCCGGGGAGCCGACGTGAAAATCGTCCGAGAATGCCCCCTGTCCAGCGAAGATGCGTCCAATGCGGTGACGGGGAGTGCACATCGATACTCCGCGCTTATCGCTGCATAAACGAGCGTGCGTTGAAGTCTGCGCGACGCGGGGCGACGGTGGAGCCAATCTACAACGGAGTGGAGACGCAGATGACGATAGCGGAACGGGTGCGCGGGGTCGTCGAAGCGCACCGGGGCGAGCGCGGGGCCCTGCTGCCCATCCTGCACCACATCCAAGAGGAGTTCGGCTGGATCGATCCCCAGGTCGTTCCGGTTCTGGCCGACGAGCTCAACCTCTCGCGGGCCGACGTCCACGGGGTCATCTCCTTCTACACCGACTTCCGCTCCGAACCCGCGGGAGCCGCCACCGTCAAGATCTGCCGCGCCGAGGCCTGCCAGTCGGTCGGCGCCGAACGGCTGGTGGCCGACGCGGAGCAGGTCTTCGGCGTCAAGGTCGGCCAGACCACGCCGGACCGCTCGGTGACCCTCGACCAGGTGTTCTGCCTGGGCAACTGCGCGCTCGGCCCGTCCGCGCAGATCAACGGTCGGTTGCACGGCCGGGTCGATCGCAGCCGGCTGGTCGAGATCCTCGCGGAGGGCAACGCATGATCACCGTCTACGTGCCCCAGGACTCGGCAGCCGTCTCGGTCGGCGCCAACGAGGTCGCGGCTGCGCTGCACCGCGAGGCGGGCGAGCCGATCCGGCTGGTGCGCAACGGATCTCGCGGCATGCTGTGGCTCGAACCGCTGGTCGAGGTCGAGACCGAGCGCGGCCGCATCGGCTACGGCCCGGTGACCCCCGGCCGCGTGCCGGAGCTGCTCGAAGCCGGGATGCTGCACGGCGCCGAGCACGAGCTGCGCCAGGGCGTGGTCGACGAGCTGCCGTGGATGCGCGACCAGCAGCGGTTGTGCTTCTCCCGCGTCGGCATCACCGACCCGGTGTCCGCATCGGACTACGAGGCGCACGGCGGCCTGCGCGGCCTGCGCGCGGCGCTGGCCAAGACGCCCGCCGAGGTCGTCGAGGAGGTCACCTCCTCCGGCCTGCGCGGCCGCGGCGGCGCGGGGTTCCCCGCCGGGATCAAGTGGAACACCGTCCTCGAGGCCGACGGGCCCGCGAAGTTCGTGTGCTGCAACGCCGACGAAGGCGACTCCGGCACCTTCGCCGACCGGATGCTCATGGAGGGCGACCCGTTCTGCCTCATCGAGGGCATGACCATCGCCGCCCACGCCGTCGGCGCCACCGAGGGCTACATCTACGTCCGCTCCGAGTACCCCGACGCCGTGCGCACGCTGCGCCGCGCCATCGACGCCGCCTACGCGGCAGGCTGGCTCGGCACCGGGGTGCTCGGTTCGGACCAGGAGTTCGACCTGTTCGTCCGGGTGGGCGCCGGCGCCTACATCTGCGGCGAGGAGACCTCCATGCTGGAGAGCCTGGAGGGCAAGCGCGGCATGGTCCGCTCCAAACCGCCGATCCCGGCGATCACCGGTCTGTTCGGCAAGCCCACCGCGGTCAACAACGTGCTCACCCTGGCCAGCGTCCCGGCGATCCTCGCCGACGGCGGACAGGCCTACGCCGAGCTGGGCGTGGAGCGCTCGCGCGGCACGCAGGTCTTCCAGCTGGCCGGCAACGTCGCCCGCGGCGGCGTGTTCGAATCGGCCTTCGGCATCACCATCGACCAGCTGGTCAACGGCTACGGCGGCGGGACCAGGTCGGGGCGCCCGGTGCGCGCGGTGCAGATCGGCGGCCCGCTGGGCTCCTACGTGCCGCCCGAGCAGTTCGACCTGCCGATGGACTACGAGGCGCTGGCCGCAGCGCAGGCGATGCTCGGCCACGGCGGCATCACCGTCTTCGACGACACGGTCGACATGGCGGCGATGGCGCGCTTCGCGTTCGAGTTCTGCGCCGAGGAGTCCTGCGGCAAGTGCACCCCGTGCCGGGTCGGCGCGGTCCGCGGCGTCGAGGTCGTCGACCGCATCGTCGGAGATCAGGACCGCGACGGCAACCTCGCGGTCCTCAACGACCTGTGCGAGCTGATGACCGACGGCTCGCTGTGCGCGATGGGCGGCCTCACCCCGAACCCGGTGCGCAGCGCGTTGGCGCACTTCCCCGAGGACTTCACGAAGGAGGCGAAGTAGGCGATGGGTCTGTTGAAGGAACCCGACTTCGGCACCCCGGCCAGAGCGGGGGAGGCCACCGTCACCGTCGAGATCGACGGCGTGCCGGTCACGGTGCCCGAGGGCACCTCGGTGATGCGCGCCGCCGCCGAGCGCGGCACCGACATCCCCAAGCTGTGCGCGACCGACAGCCTGGAGGCGTTCGGCTCGTGCCGGCTGTGCCTGGTGGAGATCGACGGCCGCAAGGGCACGCCGGCCTCGTGCACCACGCCGGTGGCCGAGGGCATGAAGGTCAGCACCCAGACGCCGAGGCTGGAGAAGCTGCGCCAGGGCGTCATGGAGCTCTACATCTCCGACCACCCGCTGGACTGCCTGACCTGCGCGGCCAACGGTGACTGCGAGCTGCAGGACATGTCCGGCGTGGTCGGGTTGCGCCAGGTCCGCTACGGCTACGAGGGCGCCAACCACCTCGACGCGCCCAAGGACACCAGCAACCCCTACTTCGACTTCGACGCCTCCAAGTGCATCGTGTGCTCCCGCTGCGTGCGCGCCTGCGACGAGGTGCAGGGCACCTTCGCGCTGACCATCGAGGGCCGCGGCTTCGACTCCAAGGTCGTCGCGGGCGCGGGTGATCCGTTCCTGGAGTCCGACTGCGTGTCCTGCGGCGCGTGCGTGCAGGCGTGCCCGACGGCCACGCTGCAGGAGAAGTCGGTGGTCGACCTCGGCATGCCGACCCGGTCGGTGCTGACCACCTGCGCCTACTGCGGGGTGGGCTGCTCGTTCAAGGCTGAGTTGCGCGGCGACGAGCTGGTGCGGATGGTGCCGTACAAGGACGGCGGCGCCAACGAGGGCCACTCCTGCGTCAAGGGCCGCTTCGCCTTCGGCTACGCCACCCACCCGGACCGGCAGCTCAAGCCGATGGTCCGGGAGCGCATCACCGACGAGTGGCGCGAAACCGACTGGGACACCGCGATCTCCCACATCGCCGAGAAGTTCCGCGACATCCAGGCGCGGCACGGTACCCACACCATCGGCGGCATCACCTCCTCGCGCTGCACCAACGAGGAGGTCTACGTGGTGCAGAAGATGGTGCGCGCGGCGTTCGGCAACAACAACGTCGACACCTGCGCGCGCGTCTGCCACTCGCCGACCGGCTACGGGCTCAAGCAGACCTTCGGGACCTCGGCGGGCACGCAGGACTTCCGGTCGGTGGCCGCCTCGGACGTGATCGTGGTGATCGGCGCGAACCCGACCGACGGGCACCCGGTGTTCGCCTCCCGGATGAAGCGCAGGCTGCGGGAGGGCGCGAAGCTGATCGTCATCGACCCGCGCCGGATCGACCTGGTGCGCAGCCCGCACGTCGAGGCCGCCCACCACCTGCAGCTCGCGCCGGGCACCAACGTGGCGATGGTCAACGCGCTGTCGCACGTGGTGGTCACCGAGGGGCTGGCCGACGAGTCGTTCGTGTCCTCGCGCTGCGAGGGCTTCGACGACTGGGCGGAGTTCATCGCGCGGCCGGAGAACAGCCCCGAGGCCGTCGAGTCGATCACCGGTGTGCCCGCCGAGCAGGTCCGCGAGGCCGCGCGGCTCTACGCCACCGGTGGCAACGGCGCGATCTACTACGGGCTGGGCGTCACCGAGCACAGCCAGGGCTCCACGATGGTGATGGGCATGGCCAACCTCGCGATGGTCACCGGCAACATCGGTCGTGACGGCGTGGGCGTGAACCCGTTGCGCGGGCAGAACAACGTGCAGGGCTCCTGCGACATGGGCTCGTTCCCGCACGAGCTGTCCGGTTACCGGCACGTCGCCGACGACGCGGTGCGCGAGGTGTTCGAGAAGCTCTGGGAGCGCCCGATCCTGGCCGAGCCGGGGCTGCGGATCCCGAACATGTTCGACGCCGCCGTCGACGGCACCTTCCGCGGCCTGTTCGTGCAGGGCGAGGACATCGCCCAGTCCGACCCCAACACCCAGCACGTCCAGGCCGCGCTGTCGGCGATGGAGCTCGTGGTGGTGCAGGACCTGTTCCTCAACGAGACCAGCAAGTTCGCGCACGTGTTCCTGCCGGGCACCTCGTTCCTGGAGAAGGACGGCACGTTCACCAACGCCGAGCGGCGCATCAACCGGGTCCGCCCGGTGATGGTCCCCCAGTGCGGCAAGGACGAGTGGCAGGTGGCCTGCGAGATCGCCCAGGCCATGGGCTACGACATGCACTACGACCACCCGCGCGAGATCATGGACGAGATCGCCTCGGTGACACCGACTTTCGCGGGCGTGTCGTTCGCCAAGCTCGACGAGCTGGGCAGCGTCCAGTGGCCGTGCAACGACAAGGCTCCCGAGGGCACGCCGATCATGCACGCCGAGGAGTTCGTGCGCGGCAAGGGCAAGTTCGTGCTCACCCCGTTCGTGGCCACCCGCGAGCGCAGCACCCGCAGGTACCCGCTGGTGCTGACCACGGGCCGCATCCTGTCGCAGTACAACGTCGGCGCGCAGACCCGGCGCACCGCCAACGTCGCCTGGCACCCGGAGGACGTGCTGGAGATCCACCCGCACGACGCCGAGGACCGCGGCATCTCCTCGGGTGATGTGGTCAACCTGTCCAGCCGGGTGGGCACCACGTCGCTGCGCGCGAAGATCTCCGACCGGATGCCGGTGGGCGTGGTGTACACGACCTTCCACCACCCGGTGACCGGGGCCAACGTGGTGACCACGGAGAACTCCGACTGGGCCACCAACTGCCCGGAGTACAAGGTCACCGCGGTCCAGGTGGCCCGCGAGACGAGCTCGGAGAAGGCCGACGCGGAGCAGCGGGAGGCGGTGTTGAGCGAGTCATGAGCACCGAGGTCTCGCCGCAGGTGCGGATGGCCAACGACATCGCCATCCAGTTCGCCCACCTCCCGTCGCGGCAAGCCGCGAGGGAGGTGGCCAACCACATCAAGATGTTCTGGGACCCGAGGATGCGCGCCGAGCTCGACCACCTCGCCGACTCCCCGCCCCAGGACCTCGACCCCCTGGCGCTGGCAGCGGCCCGCCTCCTCCGCAACACCAACACCACGACCTGAGCTGCCTCTCCTCCGGTGGGGCGCGTGGAACCCTGATTACCGCCGTAATCCGGTACCCGATTACGCCGGTACTCGGGGTTCATCGCAGGGCCTAGTCCCCTGGTGCTGGTAGCGGCCCGTCTCCTCCGCGACGCCAACGCCGTGTCCTGAGCTGTCTCTCCCTCTGCGGGGTGGGTGGGACCCTGATTACCGGCGTAATCCGGTGCCCGATTACGGCGGTAATCGGGGCTCATCGAACGTGGGGGCGATCGTGGGGGCGTGGGTTTGCTCGTGGGGGAGCGCGGGTAGGTCTCGGTCGTCCGAGACGTCCGTGACGGGAGGGACGCCATGCCGCAGAGCGCGTGGAACTCCAAGGAGGAGCGGCAGTACGAGCACATCAAGCAGGGCACCAAGAAGCGCGGTTCCAGCGAGGGCCGGGCTGAGGAGATCGCCGCCCGGACGGTGAACAAGGACCGGGCGCAGAAGGGCACCGCGTCGCAGCGCAGCAAGGTCTCCACCCAGGACATCCCGCCGCAGCGCCGCGGTGGCAAGCGCTCCGGGAACCGCCAGGGGCCCGGTGGCCGAACCAAGCAGCAGCTCTACGAGGACGCCAAGCGGCAGGGGATCGAAGGTCGCTCGAAGATGACCAAGGAGGAGCTGCAGAAGGCGCTCGCCCGGAGGTGAGGCGGGCGCCCGAGGCGTTTTCGTTCGGAAAGTAGAAGGGGTTCTCCGCATTCGTCGCGGAACCGCAGCGGAACCGGCCACGTCGGACCGGTGTGCAGGCGGCGACTCAGCGCAACGGAACCGGTCACGAGCCGAGAACCGTTGCGGGAGCGGAAATGTGGAGTTCACCGATGTTGACCGAACGGACCAGCGAGTTAGCCCGATTATCCGAATCCCTGGCCGACTGCGAGCGGGGCAGAGGCCGGGTCGTGCTCATCGGCGGAGGCCTGGCGACGGGCAAGACGGCGCTGCTGGAGGCGCTTGGCGACCTCGTCGGTGACCGGGCGACGCTGCTGCGGGCCGTCGGTTCCCGCGCCGAGCGGGACTTGCGGCTGGGGGTGGTGACCCAGCTGCTGGCCGGCGCCGAGCCGCGCGTGCGCGACCGCATCACAAGGCTCACCGACGCACCGCTGGACGTCCGCGCGCTGGAGGAGATCGGTGAACTGCTGCTCAGCGGCGAACACCCGCTGGTGCTGGCCGTCGACGACGTGCACTTCGCCGACCCCGCGTCCCAGCAGGTGCTGCTCTACCTGCACCGGCGGATCGCCTCGGCAAGGGTGCTGCTGGTGCTCACCGAGTGGGAGCGGCCGAACCTCGCCCGCGAGGCCCTGCACGCGGCGCTGGCCCGTCAGCCCGACCAGCGCATCGACCTGAAGCCGCTGTCACCCGGCGGCGTCGCCGAACTGATCGAGGACGACGGGGACCGCGCCACAACCGCTTTCGCCCTCACCGGGGGCAACCCGCTGCTGCTCAACGCGCTCGTCGAGGACGGGCTGGCGGTGGGGCCGAAGTTCCGCCGGGCGGTGCTGGACTGCCTCACCCGCTGGGACCCGGACTTCCTCGCCGTGGCGGAGGCGTCGACGATCCTCGGTGATTCGGCCACCCCGGCGCTGGTCGCCGAGCTGCTGTCGATGAGCCCCCGCGCCGTCGGCCCGGTGCTCGACGCGCTCGGCACCGCCGGGCTGGCGCGCGAGCACCGCCTGCGCCACCCGGATGTCCTGCTGGAGAGCCTCAAGCCGGACGAGTCCGCCAGGCTGCACGCGCGCGCCGCCGAGCTGCTGCACCGGCGCGGCGCCCCGGCAGTGGAGATCGCCCGCCACCTCACCGCCGCGGGCGAGGTCCCCGGCCGCTGGGCGATGCGCCCGCTGCGCTACGCCGCCGAGCAGTCGCTGGTGGACGACGCCGAACTCGCCGTCGGGTGCCTGGAGCTGGCGTTGCGGGCCTGCGAGGACGAGCGCGAGCGCGTCGAACTGCGCGCCGCCCTGATCCGCGCGGCCTGGCGGATCAACCCCTCCATCGCCGCCCGCCACCTCGGCCCGCTCGCCGACCGGCAGGACCTGCGCTGGCGCGAGGCGATCCCGGTGGTCCGGTTGCGGCTCTGGCAGGGCGACACCGCCGCCGAACTCCTGCGCACCACCCGCACGCACGGGAAACCCCACCCGCGGGCCGCCGCCGAACTGCGCATCGCCGCCGAGTGGATCCACGGCGGCCTGGCCGACGAGAGCCCGCTGGCCACTGACGAGACGTCCTGGGGGCGCACCTCGCACCTGATGGAGACATGGGCGAAGGGGAACCCCGGCGAAGCGCTGCGCGCCGCCGAGCACGTCCTGCAGAGCTGCGCCGGGGACGTCCTGCCCGAGGCCGCGTCGGCCGCGGTCCTGGCGCTGGACCACACCGGTCAGGTCGAACGCGCCCGGCACTGGTGCGAGGTCCTCACCGCTCAGGCCCGCAGGCAGGGCGCCACCACCACCCGTGCGCTGATCACCGCCGTGCGGGCGGACATGTCGTGGCGGCGCGGGGACCTGGTCGCGGCCGAAACCCAGGCCCAGGAGGCGATGCGGCTGCTGCACCCGCAGAGCTGGGGAGTGCTGGTCGGGCTGCCGCTGTCCACGCTGATCCTGGTCAACTCCGCGCTGGGCAGGCACGACGTGGCCACCGAGCTGCTCGCCCGTCCGGTGCCGGACGAGATGGCCGGCACCACCTTCGGCCTCCGCCACCTGCACGCCACCGGCAGGCACGGGCTCGCGACGGGACGCACCCTCGCTGCCCTGGACGCCTTCGAGCGCGTCGCCGCCCGGATGCGCCGCCCCGACCCGGCGCTGCCCACCACGGTCCCGTGGCGCAGCGACCTCGCCCAGACCTACCTGCTGCTGGGCCGGCGCAAGGAGGCCCGCGAACTCGTCGTCGAGCAGCTCAGCGGCGCTTCCGGTGGGTTGCGCGTCCGCGCGATCGCACTGCGGGTCCTGGCCGCCTGCAGCGATCCCCGCCAGCGCATCGCCGTGCTGCGCGAAGCCATCCAGCTGCTGGAGCGCTGCGGCGACCGGCTGGAGCTGGCCCGGTCGCTCGCCGACCTCAGCCAGGCCCACAGCGAACTCGGCCAGCTCAGCAACGCCCGCCTGGTGCTGCGCAAGGCGGACCAGATGGCCAAGGCCTGCCAGGCCGAGGTGCTGCCCCACCGGCTCCGCGATTCCCTCGACACCCGCCAGCAGTCCAAACCCGCCCGCGAGGGAACCCCGCTGCTCAGCGACGCCGAGCGCAAGGTCGCCGAACTCGCCGCCCGCGGTCAGACCAACCGGGAGATCGGCCGCCGCCTCTACATCACCGTCAGCACGGTCGAGCAGCACCTCACCCGCGTCTACCGCAAGCTCAACGTCCGCAAGCGCACCGAGCTCCCAGCGGAGCTCTCCCGCCTCAACGACGACGAGGAGCACCGGTCCGACCCGCCGCGGACGCCCGCGCCGACGAGCGGTTAGCGTCCGAAGTGGACATTGTCTTGCGCCTGCGTCCGACCGGGTGACCAGGGGATCCGCGTGACCGCCCGTGACAGGGCTCGTGCGACTTCGGCCATGTCGCAGTTCTGGTGTGACATTGACCGCGAGGGTGCGCGGTGCGACGATCCCAGGGACGACGTTGCCCACGACGAGCCGTGTCCCATCCCGTTCCGCTGAGTTCACGAGCTGATCCCCGCTTCGTGCGCTGAGGTCTCCACCTGCTCAGACCGTTCCCGGGAGTGCCGCTCGCGGTCGGCTGCTGCTCGGCGGGAACCAAGCCGTCCTTCCGAAGGGGGAGGAGCAGCAGTGGTTTTCCAGCTGGAGAAGGTCAACGAGGCGATCCGACGACGAGTTCCGCCGCTGACGTCATTGCCGCTGCCGCGGTCGGTGGACCGGCGGATCCTGGAAAAGCGCTGGCCCGTCACCGAACTCGCGCCCCCGCCGCCCGGCAGCGGGCTCAAGCCCGTCCTCGGCGACGCGGGGGCGCCGCTCATCGGCCACTCGCTGGACTTCATGCGCTACGGGCCGACGTTCGCGCTGCGCCGCTTCCAGCTCTTCGGGCCGGTGTCCTGGGCCTACTCGCTCGGCCAGCGCATGGTCACCCTCGGCGGCCCCGAAGCGACCTCGATCGCCCTGATCAACAAGGACAAGGCGTTCTCGCAGGGCGGCTGGCGGGCGCTCATCGACACGTTCTTCCACCGCGGCCTGATGCTGCTGGACTTCGACGAGCACATGTCCCACCGGCGGATCATGCAGCAGGCCTTCACCCGGCAGCGCCTCACCGGCTACGTCGACCAGATGGGCCCCACGCTGCGCGAAGGCGTCGGTTCCTGGGGCGAGCAGGACCGACCGCGGCTGTACTGGCTGCTCAAGCAGCTCACCCTGGACGTGGCCACCCGCGTGTTCATGGACCAGCGCAGCGGCCAGGACGCCGACCGCATCAACCGCGCCTTCGTCGACTCGGTGCGCGCGGCGACCGCGATCGTGCGCTACCCGGTTCCGGGAACCCGCTGGGCGGCGGGAGTGCACGGGCGCAAGCTGCTGGAGCGCTACTTCGCCGACAACATCGACCGCGCCCGCCGCTCGGAGGGCGACGACCTGTTCTCGGCGCTGTGCCACGCGCGCAGCGAAGACGGCGAGCGGTTCGGCGACGACGACGTCATCAACCACATGATCTTCCTGATGATGGCCGCGCACGACACCTCGACCATCACCAGCACGGCGGCGGCCTACTACCTGGCCAAGCACCCCGAGTGGCAGGAGCGGGCGCGCGCCGAATCCCTCGCGCTGGGTGACGACGTCCCCGACATCGAGGCGCTGGAGCGGCTCGAGACGCTGGACCTGGTGATCAAGGAGTCGTTGCGGCTGGTCGCGCCGGTGCCGTCGATGGTGCGCACGACCGTCCGCGACACCGAAGTCCTCGGCCACTACCTGCCGGCCGGGACGATGGTGGGGATCTCGCCGCTGCTCAACCACTACTCCACCGAGCACTGGACGAACCCGTTCGACTTCGACCCCGAGCGCTTCGCCGAGCCGCGCCGGGAGGACAAGTCCCACCGGTTCGCGTGGGTGCCCTTCGGCGGCGGCGCGCACAAGTGCATCGGCCTGCACTTCGGGACCTTGGAGGTGAAGGCGCTGCTGCACGAGATGCTGCGCGGCTACACCTGGACGGTGCCGCAGAACTACGAGGTGAGGTGGGACCACGTGTCGCTTCCTGTCCCGGTCGACGGGCTGCCGGTGCGGCTGCGCCGGAGGTGATCTCCGAGGCCGCCGGGTTCCGCACTCGATCTTCGTGAGGCAGCCTGAGCTCCTCGTCGTGCTGCTGGTCCTGGCCGGGGTCGCGGGGTGCGCACCGGTCTTCGGCTCAGCGTTCCAGGGCAGTTCTGATCACCCGAAGGAGGCGCCGAGGAGGGGCATCCTTCGGACGTCCTCGATGGTCAGCGCGGTGAGCCCGGCGAGGGCGCAGGTGGCGCGCATGGTCACCGCGTAGTCGAACCCCCCGGGCTCCACGTCCTCGCCCTGGAAGACGCCCGCCACCTCGAAGGCGGCGCGCAGGTCCTCGGGCAACTCGGCGAGGTCCTCGACCCCGAGGTCGTCGACGTTGATCCAGGCGACCTGCTCGCCGTCGACCGCGAAGGTCATGCTCGCGTCGGCGTTGATGGTGAAGACGCTGGTCGCGGCCGTGCGGCCGGACGCCGACAGGGCCTCGGTCTCCTCGTCGAAGGTGTGGCCCGAGTCGTCGTAGACGAACGTCCAGTCGCCGACCCGGCCCGCCAGCAGCGCCGCCGCCGTGCCCGGCTGGACGCCCAGCGCCGCGCCCGGCAGCGAGGTCCAGTCGTCGGGCTTGGAACCGGGCAGCTCGCACGGCTGGACGAGGTGCGGCTTGGCGCCGACGGCCTCCAGCGCCGCCTCGGGGTCGAGGCCGCGGACCACGTGCAGCACGTGGTTGGGGTCCGCGCAGGCGAGCTCGGTGATCCACTTCGGATCACCGTCGGCGTCCAAGGTGTTCGCCGGGAAAGCCGGTTCGGGCATGGGGTTCTCACTTCCGGTCGGGTGATCGTCATGCGGGGGAAGCCCCGCATGCACCACACGTCCCCGAGGCCGCTCCCGGATCACTCGGGGCGGTGACACGCCGCGATCCTGACTTGATTAGTTCAAGAAAATGCGGCAGGCTGCAGGGCGTGACGACGACTGCGGACTACGAGCGCATGCTGCGCGAGGCTGCCCTGCGCGTGACGCGGCCTCGGGTTGCCGTGCTGTCCGCAGTGCACGAGAACGCGCACGCCGACACCGATTCGATCATCGGTCTGGTCCGCCAGGGCCTGCCCAAGGTGTCGCACCAGGCCGTCTACGACGTCCTGCGCGCGCTCACCGTCGCCGGATTGGTCCGCCGCATCCAGCCGATGGGCTCCGTGGCCCGCTACGAGGCACGGGTCGGGGACAACCACCACCACGTCGTGTGCCGGTCGTGCGGCGAGATCCACGACGTCGACTGCTCAGTGGGGGCCGCGCCGTGCCTGACGGCGTCGGACACCCACGGCTTCGTCATAGACGAGGCCGAGGTCATCTACTGGGGGTTCTGCGCATCGTGTGCCCCCGAATCCGCTGAAGAACCGCACTGAATTCCGGAAGGATTCCCGTGTCTGACAGCCCTGACACCCAAGAGACGAACGAAACCGGTGGTTGCCCGGTCGCGCACGGGGGCCTCACTCACCCCACCCAGGGTGACGCCAACCGCGACTGGTGGCCGAACCGGCTCAACCTGAAGATCCTGGCCAAGCAGCACCCGAACAAGAACCCGTTCGGGGAGGACTTCGACTACACCGCCGAGTTCCAGAAGCTGGACCTGGCGGAGGTCAAGAAGGACATCCAGGACGTCCTGACCAACTCGCAGGACTGGTGGCCGGCGGACTTCGGCAACTACGGCCCGCTGATGATCCGCATGGCGTGGCACTCGGCCGGTACCTACCGCATCAGCGACGGCCGCGGCGGCGCCGGCGGCGGTCAGCAGCGGTTCGCCCCGCTGAACTCCTGGCCGGACAACGTCAGCCTGGACAAGGCCCGCCGCCTGCTGTGGCCCGTCAAGCAGAAGTACGGCCGCAAGCTGTCCTGGGCCGACCTGATGGTCCTGACCGGCAACGTCGCGCTCGAGTCGATGGGCTTCAAGACCTTCGGCTTCGGCGGCGGCCGCGTCGACGAGTGGGAGCCCGAGGACGACGTCTACTGGGGTGCCGAGACGACCTGGCTGGGCAGCGACAAGCGCATCTCGACCGAGAGCGGCGACCGCGAGCTGGAGCGTCCGCTGGGCGCCACCCACATGGGTCTGATCTACGTCAACCCGGAGGGCCCGGAGGGTCAGCCCGACCCGGTGGCCGCCGCGCGCGACATCCGCGAGACCTTCGGCCGGATGGCGATGAACGACGAGGAGACCGTCGCCCTCATCGCCGGTGGTCACACCTTCGGCAAGACCCACGGTGCCGCCCCCGACTCCAACCTCGAGGCCGAGCCGGAGGGCGCGGGCCTGGAGCTGCAGGGCCTGGGCTGGAAGAACAACCACGGCACCGGCAAGGGCGCCGACACGATCACCAGCGGTCTGGAGGTCACCTGGACCTCCACGCCCACCAAGTGGACCACGAACTTCCTGTGGAACCTCTTCAGCTTCGAGTGGGAGGTCTACCAGGGACCGGGCGGTGCCTGGCAGTGGCGTCCGAAGGGCGGCGCGGGTGAGGGCACGGTGCCCGACGCCCACGACCCGTCCAAGCGGATCGCGCCGAACATGCTGACCACGGACCTGGCGCTGCGCTACGACCCGATCTACGAGCCGATCGCGCGTCGCTTCATGGAGAACCCGGACCAGTTCGCCGACGCCTTCGCCCGCGCCTGGTTCAAGCTGACCCACCGCGACATGGGTCCGAAGTCGCTCTACCTCGGACCGGAGGTCCCCGAGGAAGACCTGATCTGGCAGGACCCGCTGCCGGCCAACGACAACGACGAGCTGTCCGCCGAGGACGTCAAGGCCCTCAAGGCCAAGATCCTCGAGACCGGCCTGACCGTCTCGCAGCTGGTGTCCACGGCCTGGGCCTCGGCCTCCACCTTCCGCGGCAGCGACAAGCGGGGCGGCGCCAACGGTGCCCGCATCCGCCTGGAGCCGCAGCGCAACTGGGAGGTCAACAACCCGGACCAGCTGGCCACCGTGCTCTCCGCCCTGGAGGGCGTGCAGCAGTCCTTCGGCAAGAAGGTCTCGCTGGCCGACCTGATCGTGCTCGGCGGTTCCGCCGCCATCGAGAAGGCCGCCGCCGACGCCGGTTCCAGCATCGAGGTGCCCTTCGCCCAGGGTCGCGTCGACGCCGGTGAGCAGCACACCGACTCCGACTCGTTCGACGCCCTGGAGCCGGTCGCCGACGGCTTCCGCAACTACGCGAGCAAGGCCGCGGAGCTGCCCGCCGAGTACAACCTGATCGACCGGGCCAACCTGCTCACCCTGAGCGCCCCGGAGATGACGGTGCTGGTCGGTGGCCTTCGGGTGCTGGGCGCGAACTACGACGGGTCGAACTACGGCGTGTTCACGGACAAGCCGGGCGTGCTGACCAACGACTTCTTCGTGAACCTGCTCGACATGGCCTACACGTGGCGGTCCACTTCGGACGACAAGTCCACCTACGAGGCGACCGACGCCTCCGGTGAGGTCGTCTGGGCCGGCACCCGCGCCGACCTGGTCTTCGGATCGAACTCCGAGCTGCGCGTCATCGCCGAGGTCTACGCCTCGGCCGACAGCAAGGAGAAGTTCCTCCAGGACTTCGTCAACGCCTGGGTCAAGGTCATGAACCTCGACCGCTACGACCTGGTCTGATCCTCAGATGAGTGTCTGTGGTCGCTTTGGTCGGCGGTGCGGGTAGCGGAACCTCAGCGGTCCTCTGGCTCCGGGATCCGCAACTGATGTATGACCAATACACGGCGTTGCGGCTGTCCTCACCAGAGAACCGCTGAGAACCCCCGGCGGTGCGGGCTGAGTCCCACACCTGAAGCGGCGGCTCGCGCCGCCACGAGAAGCGATCACTCAACCGATGGGACCCCGTCCGTCATGGGCGGGGTCCCATCGCGTTGCGGGGTCACTTCTTCTTGCGGGTGACCCAGATGGTGATGGTGGCTCGGACGACGACCTCGTCGTTCTTGTCGTGGACGTTGACCGGGACGTCGACCTCCTGGCCCTCGTCGCCGAACTCCGGGATCGACTCCAGCTCCGCGACGGCGCGCATCCCGGTCTCGGCCTTGGCGAGGTACTCGACCTGCATCTTCTTCGGCAGCCAGCGGTGCGAGGTGGGCACGGTGGCCTCGGCGACCATGCCCATCGCGACCTCGGCGAGGTTGCACGCGGCGATCGCGTGGTAGGTGCCGATGTGGTTGTGCACGCCCCACCACTTCGGCGAGGTGACCACTGAGCGACCGGGCGCCATCTCCCGGACGGTGGGCAGCACGGTCCGGAAGTACGGCGCCTTGAGGCTCACACCCAGCGAGAACAGGGCGCGGCCGCCGAAGGTGCCGGACAGCTTGTTCCAGAGCGCGAAGGTCGGGTTCTGAGAGCTCATGACCCGAGAGGCTATATTACTCGCCGGTAACCTCCGGGGCGTGGTGCTCCAACTCACTCAGCCCAGGAAGCGCCGCGCGAGCTTCGCGGCGCCCTTGAGCAGGCTGGCGCCCTCTCCCGGCGGCGGAGGCGGGGCGAGTGGTCGGTCACCCGGGCGCGGCGCGGTGCCCGCGAACTGCATGGCCCGGTACGGCCAGTTCCGCTCGGTGTTCCACTGGCTGACCACGAGGTGCAGGTCGTCGAGCGTGGAGCCGGGGACGATGTAGCCGCCGTAGAGCTGCGCGACGTGACCCGCGCCGTGGTCCTCGCAGCCCCACGCGCAGCCGTGCAGCACCGTGCCCCGGACCGCCTCGTAGAGGTTCGCGGTCGGCCCGTCCAGGTTGAGCACGTCCATCCGGTAGTCACCCGCGTTGAAAAGCGCCAGCAGCCAGCGATTCTCGACCCGGCGCAGGCACAGCTCGCCATAGGCGCCGGTGAGCGCGATCGTCGGCGGGTTGTGCCACGCCCACTGGCCGTCGCGGAAGCCCCAGCCCTGCCACGCGTTCGGGTCGGTGATCCGATCAGCGGGCACCCGCTGCAGGATCAGGCCCTTGTCGCGCTGGAAACCGGTGGAGAAGGCGTAGACGAAGCCGTCGTCGCCGAGCTCCCAGGTCAGCATCTGGAACAGCCCGCCGTGCGCGTCTCCCGACCAGGTGGCGCCGGTGTGCTGCCAGGTCTCGCCGTTGTCGGTGGAGCGGTGGATCTCGGTCCAGTGCACGTTGCCGAGCCCCTGGCACACCATGACGTGCAGGAACATCTCGCCGCCGAGGGTGATCAGGTCGGTGGGCAGCACGGTGCTGACCGGGCGCCCGTCGATGACCGAATCGTGCTGGTACGGCAGCGCCTGGTCGGCGTAGTCGCTGCGCGGGCCCAGCGAACCCGTCCACCGGATGCCGCTGCGCGCGCTGGCGGCGTCGCCGAAGACCACCACTGGTGAGCGCCACCCGGGGCCGCCGACCCCGGCGCGGTCGAAGGTGTCGCCGAACACCGCCACCAGCCTGCCGTCCGGTGCGATCGCGGTGACCCCCAGGTCGGTGCCGCCGATGCCCAGGTGGTCGGTGATTCCCGGCCCGGTGAGGTCCTTGACCTTGCGCAACGCGCCGTCCCTTCTCGTCGGGTTCGTCCTCACCCCGACGGTACGTGCCGCGGCGGCGCGGGGTGGCGGATGATCACGCAAGGCCGGCTGGAGGGGGTGGGGCCGGGTTTCGGCCCCACCCGCCGCTTCAGCGGTGCTTGACCCGGGTGACCAGGATGGTCGAGCCGAGCTCGCCGCCGCAGTCGACGACGACCGGGCCCGCGCCGTGGCCGATGCCGTGGCGCAGCTTGGCCTTCGCCTCGAACCGGTCGGGTCCGGCGTCGATGATCGTGACGTCTTCGAGCACCTGGTTCTCGGTGAGACCCGCGTAGACGGCCTGCAGCCCGGTGCCGCCGCCGCAGTGCCCGGTGATGGTCACCTCCTGGTTCGGTTCGGTCACGGGATTGGGCGTCACCTGGACGACGGCACGCCCGCCTCGCGGCGGGGCGACGTCGCTGTCCGGTGTGTCGGTCAAAGAATCTCCTTCGATGGCAACCGATTTCGCGGACCGAAGCGATCCGCGTCACTCAACACTGGACCGCGAGCCATCGGCGGACATCGGGATCAACCCTGACGATCACCCCGAACCGAGCCCGTCAGGGCTGTTCGGCGAGGTCCCGGTAGAGGTCGGGGCGGCGTTCGGCGAGCTGGGTGTTGACCTGCCTGGCGGCGGTGGTCGCCGACGGGTCGACCGCGGCGAAGAGGAGTTCCTCGCCGCTACCCGCGCGGGCGAGCTCGGTGCCGTCCGGGGCGATCAGGCACGTCTTGCCGAGGTAGCTCAGCTCGTCCTCGCGGCCGCAGCGGTCGACGTAGGCGACGTGGATCTGGTTCTCGTAAGCGCGTGCCGGGACCAGGGTTTCGGCGACGGCGTCCTCCGGCGGCAGCAGCGCGGTTGGCACCACCAGGAACTCGGTTCCGGCCAGCGCGTGGGCGCGGGCCGGTTCCGGGAACTCGATGTCGTAGCAGATCAGCAGGCCGATCCGGACGTCGTCGAAGGTCGCCTGCACGACCGGGAGCGAACCCGGCCGGAAGTGCGCCTGCTCCATCGCGCCGTAGAGGTGCGTCTTGCGGTAGGCCGCCAGCAGGTCGCCCGCGGGGGAGACCAGGAACGCCGTGTTGTAGACGTCCTCGCCGTCCCGCTCGGGGTGGCCGTAGACGATCGCGATCCCGCGCTCGGCGGCGATGCCGCGCACGCGCTGACCGACCGGTCCGTCGGCGGGCTCGGCCAGCCGCTGGATGTCGGCGCCGATGTTGTAGCCCGGCACCGACATCTCCGGGCACACCAGCAGCCGGGCGCCCCCGGCTGCCGCGCGGCGCGCGATCTCGTCGAGGCGCGCCAGCGCCTCCTGCGGGGTGTGGCGTTCGAACGGACCCTGGTCCAGTGCGACGGTGAGCATCAATCCGACAGACTAGAGCGTCGCCGCCCGCAATCGAAGCGCACCAGCAGTCCGACCAGCATCCACGCGCCGAACGCCACCCGCGCCGCCGCGCCCGGGCCGCGAGGAGACCGGTGATCGTTGCGGAGAATTCGGAGCGTCCTTTCGAACGTTGCGGGTTCCGGGAATACCGGACATCGCGCGGTCCAGGATCGGGCCTGCTCCGCATGGGAGTTCCAGGCGGAAAATCGATACCGGTTCCGCCGAGCGGTGCTCAAGAATTCCCGGTTTCACCGAAAGGCGATCGCCCTGGTGGGTGGTCGCGATAGCTTTGCGAAACCCGATTTCCCGCTGATTTCGAGGGTTCAAACTGCAGTGTCATGCTCTTTAGCCCGAACGAGTGAGATCAACCCGGAATGCCGAATGGTCGTAGCGGAGCGCTGTGGAGCAGAGCAGCGGGATGCCCCGGATGAATCAGCCGCGGTACTGCGCGTGCCGAACGCGCACCAACGTTGGGGTACGGCGTCGGCGGAGTCGATCCGCTGCGCTTCGCGGGCCGATAGCATGGAATTCTCGTTGCACCATTCTCGCCGGAGCGGGTGGTTACGGAGGGGGTCCGGAATGCCTCGCTTGTGGGAGGCCGACCCAGCGGCATCGTTCAGCAGACGTCTCGGCAAATCGGCTTTGGAACTCGGTGAAACCGACAACGATCCGACCTGCCCGGACATCTGGGAGCTCGACAACGGTGATGTCGCGGTGATCGGCCGGGATTTGACGAGCGCGTACGAAGGACGATTACCGCCGGGCGTCGACGTGGGCGAGGACGAACGCCTGGTCGTCATTCCCGGAAGCATGATGAGGTCTGCGAAGGTGGATATCCCCGATGAGTGAGATGATCGCGGAGATCTCGGGTGAGCGGCTCACGCTCGACGAGTACGTCCGGGATTTCAACGAGAGGTTCTGGAGCCCCGGCAACACCGGTGGCTGGAAGCTCGAACGCAGGCAGACCTTCCGGCAACCCGAAAGCGCCAGCTGGAGCGCATTCGCCGAGGGTGACTGGGAGCGCGCGCTGCAGCTCATCGAGGACCGGCGCCCGGAGATGCGCGACTACTACCGCAAGATCGCCGAGCACGGGTTCGAGGTGCACCGGCTCCGCGTGATCGAGGAACCGCTGAGCCCCTACCTGATCTGGGAGCTGAACTCGCTGCGCCTGCGCGCGGAGTTCGGCGACTGGATCAGGGTGCTCGACGCGGACCGGCTGGCGGCGCTGGAGGAGGGCGGACCGCTGCCGGAGCTGTTCGTGATCGGACCGGACACCGTCTACGAGGTCCTCTACGACGAGGACGGAATCGCGGTGGGCGCGACCAGATCGGTAGGTCGTTCGCAGGCGAAGAAGGCGATTCGGTTCATCCGGTCCATGTACGAGCAGGGCGAGCGGCTCGCCGACTTCTACGACCGCGAAGTGGCCGGCCTGAGACCGCCGGGAGCGATGTGACCGGCTGAGCACCGCAGGACGGGAACGGACGTGATGCGCGAGCAGGACCGGGACACGTCGCGGAACGAGCTCTCCGGTGCGGCCGGCGAAGTGGTGCAGGCCGGGAACGTCAGCGGCGGCATCCACTTCCACGGCTGGGGACCGGTCGACGGCAGCGTTCCCCGGCAACTTCCCGCCGACGCGCGCGGTTTCGTCAACCGGCGGGAAGAACTGCGCCGCCTCGACGTCATCGTCGACGACGAGTCCGGCGCCCCCTGCGTGCTGGTGGGCACCGCAGGCGTCGGCAAGACCTCGCTGGCCGTGCACTGGGCGCACCGGATGGCCCACCGGTTCCCCGACGGGCAGCTCTACGTCAACCTGCACGGGTACGACCCGGGCCCGCCGGTCACCCCGGCGGCGGTGCTGGACCGGTTCCTGCGGACGCTGGGCGTCGCGCCCGAGGCGATCCCGCCCGACGTGGAGTCCAGAGCGGCGCTGCACCGGTCGCTGCTGGCCGATCGCCGGATGCTGATCGTGCTGGACAACGCGGCGACGGTCAGCCAGGTCAGGCCGCTGCTGCCCGGCGCCGGGTCCTGCTTGGTGCTGGTCACGAGCCGCAGCAGGCTGTCTGGTCTGGTGGCCCGGGACGGGGCCTATCGTGTGGCCCTGGACGTTCTGCCCCAAGATGAGGCCGTGGACTTGCTTCGGGTACTCGCCGACGGGCACCGGCTGCAGGACGACGCCGACGAACTCGTGGAGCTGGCGCAGCTGTGCGCGCGGCTGCCGCTGGCCCTGCGCATCGCCGCCGAGCGCGCGGTCAGCCGCCCGACCATGCCGCTGCGCGACCTCATCGCCGAACTGCGCGACGAGTCGGCCCTGTGGGACGCGCTCACGGCAGGGGACGACGACGAATCGGACGCCGTGCGCACGGTGTTCGCCTGGTCCTACCGCGCGCTCTCGCCCGAGGCGAGCAGGCTCTTCCGGTTGCTGGGGCTGCATCCCGGGCGGGACTTCAGCTCGGCCGCGGCGGCCGCGCTGGCCGACCGGCCGCTGAGCCGGACGCGCAGGCTGCTGGACGACCTGGTCGGCGCGCACCTGCTGGAACAGCCGCAACCCGACCGGTACCGCTTCCACGACCTGCTGCGCGCCTACGCCACCGACCAGGCGCGCGCCGAGGAGACCGCCGAGACGGCCGAGGCCGCGCTGCGCCGGATCCTCACCTGGTACTCGCGGGCCGCGGACCAGGTCGTCGCCTCGGTCGTGCCGTCCTTCCGGCGTCCCGAACCGGTCTATGCCCCGCCGGACGTTCCGGAGTTCGACACCCACGCGGAGGCGGTGGACTGGTTCGAGCGCGAACGCAGGAATCTGGTCGACGCGACGAGGGTGGCCGACGAGGCCGCGATGCACGACCTCGCCTGGATTCTTCCGGAACTGCTCCGTGCCGTGTTCGCGGTCCGGAACGAGTTCGACGACTGGTTCGAGACCAGCACGATCGGGCTCGGCGCCGCGCGCCAGCTCCAGGACCGCCACGCCGAGGCGGGGATGCTGGAGGGCCTCGGCAAGGCCCACACGCAGTCCGGCCATCCCGCCGAGGGCATCCGGTACCAGTCCGCCGCGCTGGAGATCCGGCGCGAGCTGGGGGACCGCCGCGGGGAGCTGAGCTCCACGAACGCGATCGCGATGGCCCACTTCCGGGGCCGGAACCTCGCCGAGGCCGCAACCGGGTTCGAGCGGGCCCGCGAGATCGCGCGCGAGCTCGACGACGAGAACTGGATCGCGATCTCGACCAACAACATCGCCAACGTCCACCTAGGACTGGAGCAGTTCGACGAGGCGAGCGCGCTGCTCCGGCAGGCCCTGGAGATCTACCGGCGACTCGGCAACCACGGCGGTGAAGGCGATGCGCTGCGAGGGCTCAGCTGCGCGCATCGCGGGTCCGGCCGGCCGGAGCAGGCGCGCGAGCACGTCGAAGCCGCCTTGGCGATCGCCCACCGGTACGAGAACCACGCGTGGGAGGCGTTCTGGCTGCTCGAGCTGGGTCGGGTGCAGGTCCAGCTCGGCCGGCTCCCCGAGGCGCTGGAGTCCTACCAGCGGGCCGCGTCGAAGCAGCGACGGCTCGCCGACCGCGCGCGGGAAGCCGAAGCCCTGGACGAGACCGGCGAGGTCTACCGGAGGCTGGAGCGCCCGGAGGAAGCGGTGAGCTTCTACAAGGTCGCGCTGGCGACCTTCCGGGACCTCGGGGACCGCTGGCGCACCGCGCTCGTCCTCGACCACTTCGGCGAAGCCCTCAGCGCTGCGGGTGCTCCCACCGAAGCCCGCGCCCGCTGGCGCGAGGCCATCACGTTGCTGCGGGAGTTCACCGATCCGCCGGCCCGGCGCGTGCTCGCCCGCCTGGAGTCCGCGACCTCCTGAGGCTTCCGCGGAGTTCTGGCTGGTGGCGGGTAGGGTCGGGGTTTTCGGGAGAGGTGGCGCTGTGGGTGTGCGGTTCGAGGAGCTCGACTGGCGGGAGACGCCGATCGGGGCGATCAGCCTGCGGCGGCGCCGGGATCCGGTGCTCGACGTGGACGTGTTCGAGGTCAAGCTCGACGACGAGTACCTGATGTCGAGCCTGTTCACCGTCGCCGAGGTCGAACTGGCCAGGCTCGGCCTGGCCGCCCTGCCGGGATCGGACCTCGACGTCGTGGTGGGCGGTCTGGGCCTGGGCTGCACCGCGCGGGCGGCGCTGCAGGACCCGCGGGTGCGGTCGCTGCTGGTGGTGGAAGGGCTCGGCGAGGTCATCGACTGGCACGAGCGCGGCCTGCTCCCGCTGGCCCCCGAGCTCACCGGCGATCCGCGAAACAGGTTCCTGCACGGGGATTTCTTCGCGCTCGCCGGATCGGACGCGGGCTTCGACGAGGGGCGCCGGTTCCACGCGATCCTGCTCGACATCGACCACTCGCCGCAGAACGTGCTCGACAGCGGGCACGCCGACTTCTACACGCCCGACGGCCTGCGGAAGATGGCCGCGCACCTGCACCCGGGCGGGGTCTTCGCGCTGTGGTCCGACGACCCGCCGGAGGACGGGTTCACCCGAACCCTCGGTGAGGTCTTCGACGACGTCAGCGCCCACGTGGTCAGCTTCGACAACCACTACACCGGGGGCACGTCCGCCAACACCGTCTACGTCGGTGCGTCCACCTAGGACCGTTGGTGGAAATTCAGCGTCCTCGCAGCGAAACCGCTCAGCACCAGTGGCGGGGCGACTCGCAACAGCGGCTGCACCGCACTCATGAGCAGCGCCTAGGACTCGGCCGCCGCCTTGATGCGGCGCAGCGTTTCCAGCATTCCGGCTTCGAGCTCGTCGGCGTGCTCGGATTCGCCGCCGAGCGCGAGGGCGGCGAACGCGGTGCTGATCTTCGGCAGCTTCCGGGTGAGGACCCGGTGCTCGACCAGCCGGCTTCCCGAGTCGGTCGGTGCCAGCTCGAAGGTCCAGCGGGCACCGCTGGTCGTGGTGTCCCAGGCCAGCCGCCGCTGCGGTTCGAAGACCGTCACTACGTTGCGGGTCGGCCAGATCACGACCTTGCGCCGGTTCACGCCCAGGTACCACTGCCCCTCGCGGAACCCACCGGGCTTGAGCGGGAGCATTGCCACCAACTCGGGGCTGGCGTCCGCGTGCGTGCGGGTTCGCGTCAGCAGCTCCCAGACGCGTTCCGGCGGCGCGTCTATGGTGACCTCCGCTCGCATGTCCCGCTCCACGTCAGCCATGCTGCGCCCACCTTCGCTCCGGTTCGCAGGTCGGGGGCACGCTAAGCGATGCCGGCGGTTCGGGACAAGGCCGCGGTGCGCGGTCTGGTGCCGTGGCCCGCGCAGTTCCACAACGGGCGTGCGGGTTCGCGCGGTCCGTCGGTCAGCGCATGTGCAGGCCTCCGTTGATGTCCCAGCAGGCGCCGGTGACCGAGTGGGCTCCCGGGGAGGCGAGCAGGGCGACCACGTCGGCGACGAACGCCGGGTCGCCGAGGCGGCCCACCGGGATGGTGCGCTGGAACGCCCCCAGGTTCTGCTCGCCGACGATGTCGCGGACCATCGGGGAGTCCTGCGGGCCCGGGGAGACGGCGTTGACCGTGACGCCCCGGGCGGCGAGCTCGCGGGCGAAGACCTTCGTGGCCGACATGACCGCGCCCTTCGACGACGCGTAGTGGCCGCCCGTGGCCGTGCCGCCGTTCTGCCCGGCCAGGGACGCCACGTTCACGATCCGGCCGTAGCCCTGCTCGGCCATGTGGGTGCCGAAGACCTGGCAGGCGTGGAAGGTGCCGGTGAAGTTGACGGCCATGACCGCGTCGAGCTCCTCCGGGGTGATCTCGAACAGCGGCTTCGCCTGCGTGCGGGCCGCGTTGTTGACCAGCACCCGCACCGGCCCGAAGTCGGCGAGCACAGCGTCCAGGAGTCCGGCCAGCGCCTCGCGGTCGGCGACGTCGGCGGTGTAGCCGCGTGCGGTCCCACCACCGGGGTCCAGCGCGGTGGCCAGCTCGCGAGCACCGGTGCCGTCGACGTCGGCGATCGCCACGGCGTGCCCGTCGGCGTGCAGCCGCCTGGCGATGGCCGCGCCCAGCCCGCCCGCGCCCCCGGTGACGACGGCGGTCACAGCAGGAATCCCGCCGCCGGCACCGCGTCCTCGCTGTTGACCAGGCGGATCACCTTGCGGGCGATGGTGTCCTCGGCTCCTAGCCGGACCGTGTAGTCGACGTCGGCCGCCCACAGGTCGTGCTTGCCGCGCTTGTAGGCGACCAGCACCTGCGCGGCGCGCACCGACACCTCGGTGTCGGTGACCGCGGTGGGCACGAAGCGGGAGACGGTGCGGACCGTGGTCGCCGAGTCGACGGCGGCGATCGCGTAGCCCTCGGTCATCCGGTTCACCCGCAGCCGACGCATCCGCCGGTCGTCGTAGACCATGTTGAGGACGTCGTCGAACTGCTCGGCATCGTGGTCGATCGGGATGACGTAGACGCCGTCGTCGGCGTAGAGGCCTTGCCAGGTGGCGTAGTCCTTGCGGTCGAGCAGGTCGGCCTCCCGCCACACCAGCTCGATCGCGCGCGACACGCGCACGTCGCCGAGCGCCGCCGGGGTCTGCAGGTCAGTCATCGCACATCATCCGCTTCCACTTCTCGTAGGCGGCGCGCATGCCGGTCTCGTCGGTGACGTGGGAGGTCGGCCAGCCCTGCAGGGACGGCTTCTCGCGCCCCAAGCCGCGGTTGACCATGATCGGCATCTCCGGGGCCGCGGCGGTGCCGCGCTGCACGCGGTCCCAGCCCTCGGCGTCGTCGGGCGTGCCGAAGCCGAACGGGCCCTGGAAGTGCTCGTGCGCGCGCAGCCGCTCGCGGTTGACCGGACCGGTGATCTCCGGCGGCCCGTCCGGGCCGATCGCGATGTGCTCGATCTCGGTCTCGCCCACGCTGATCGGGCGCAGCACCCGGAAGAACGAGATCGACATCGACACGTTCGGGAACAGGTTGAGGTTGAACCCGGTCCCGTGCATCGCGCGCACCAGCCGCCGGATCTCGGCCTGGTCGACCCCGGCCGACTCCAGCTGGGAGATCAGGTCGTTGAAGCGGTCCTGGAGCTTCTCCGAACCGTCGTCGGCGTCGAGGTCGGAGTGCTCGGGCACCATCTGCATCACCGAGTGCCCGTTGCCGAGGTCGTGCGTGATGGCCTCGGGATCGGTCATGAAGCTCATCATGTCGGCCGTCTCGGCGTCCACGGAAGCCATCCAGGACCGGTGCACGATCGGGAAGTGGTAGCCGTCGGTGGTGTTCTCCAGCTGGATCTTCCAGTTCCCGCTGAACCGGAACCGGTGCGTGCCCAGCACTTTCACGGGATACCCGCCGCCCTGCTTCATGAACCGGTCGATCCAGGTCCGCGCGTCGCCCAGGAACTCGGCCAGCGGCTCGGCGTCCTCGGCGAACGTCGCGAAGACCATGCCGCCGTAGGACTCGGTGCGCAGCTGCTTGAGCCCCATGCCGCTGCGGTCCATCACCCCGGCGTAGCCGTCCGGGTAGGGCAGGCCGCGCAGCGAGCCGTCCAGGCCGTAGGACCAGGCGTGGTAGGGGCAGGTGAAACCGTTGGCACGACCCGTCTTCCGCTCGCACACGCTGGCGCCGCGGTGGCGGCAGCGGTTGAGCATCGTGCGCAGGACGCCCTGCCGGTCCCGGGTGACGATGACCGGTTGCCTGCCGACGTGGGTGGACTTGAAGGTGCCCGGCCCGGGCAGTTCGCTGTCGTGGGCGACCCACACCCAGGTGCGCTCGAAGATCCGGGCCATCTCCAGCTCGAAGATCTCCGGGTCGGTGTAGATCCGCCCGGCGACCCGGTCCGGCGCGACGAGGTCGGCGGGCGCGAGGTCGTGGACGTTGTTCGCGGTGATCTCGGCGGTCATCGGGTCACCTCAGTACTCGCGCGGCGTGAGAGCCCGGCCGATCCGGGCCTCGATCTTGGCGTACTTCCACAACTTCCAGTCGGACTGTCCCACCTGGACGGTCCGGAAGAGGTTGCAGGCGGCTTTGACGGTCTCCTGGGTGTCGACGTCGGCCAGCAGGTAGCAGGTCCACGGCCACGAGTCGGAGGGCCCGACCAGGTGGCTGTCGTCGTCGATGTCACCGATGAAGTCCACGCCGGGCAGCGCCTTGATGCCGTCCATCATCTCGACGAAGGCGGTCCACACCTCACCGGCGCTGACCCCGTCGCGGGGCAGGTCGAAGAAGTTCTGGTTGATGCCGATGCAGAACAGCACGCGCAGCGGGGCGGTGGTCATGGCAGCTCCTGTGGTGAGATCAGCGGAAACCCGGAACCGTCGGAGGCCGCCCCAGCAGCACGGCTCCGGCGGCGTCGTACATCGAGGGCATCAGGAACGCGTGCAGCGCGGGCACCTGCGAGTCCTGGCGCATCCGCTGCAGCGGGTGTGAGTTGTCGATGGTCGAGGTGCCGGAGAACCCGCACACCTCGTGCACCACCTGGGCGGCGGTGGCCGCCAGGTGGGTGGCCGAGAGCCGGATCAACGCGTTCTGCTCATCGGTGACCTCGTGGCCGGCGGCGACCGACTCCCAGACCTCCTCGGCGACCTCGTAGTAGAACGCCCGCGCCGACCGCATCGAGGCCACGACCTGCGCGTACCCGGTGCGGTAGTAGGCCCGGTCGGCCAGCGGCGGTGCCCCGGTGACCCCGGTGCGAGAACCCGCCCGAGAGGCGAAGTCCAGCGCCGCCCGCGCCACGCCCAGGCCCACGGCGGCGTGCACCTGCGCCTGGTAGCCGATGACGGGGTAGTGGTAGAGCGGTTCGTCCACGCACGCCCCGCCGCCCCGGATGAACGTCCACTCGCGCGGCACCTCCACGTCGTCGACCACGACGTCGAACGAACCCGATGCCCGCATGCCCGTGACGTCCCAGTCCGGCACGATCTCGACCTGCTCGGGCCGCAGCATCGCCGCGCGCGGCCGGTTGTCGCCGTCGGCGTCACCGGGGATGCCGACGCTGAGCACGTCGGCGGCCATGCAGCCGCTGGCGAACCGCCACCGGCCCTTGATCCGGTAGCCGCTCTCGGTCGGGGTGACCGGGTTGACCGGGAACATCGCGCCGCCGTAGACCACGTCGGGGCCGGCCGCGTACAGCTCGGCCTGGGTCTCGACCGGCAGGCACGCCAGGTAGGTCCCGGCCGAGCCGAAACCCGCCACCCAGCCGGTCGACCCGTCCACGGCCGAGATCCGCTCGACCCGGCGCAGGAACTCCGGTGGCGGCATCGGCTCGCCGCCGAACCTCGCCGGGGTCGAGGCGCGGAACAGGCCCAGCTCCTTGAGCCTGCCGACGAAGTCGGGAGTGACGTAGGACTGCGCGTGGAACTCCTCGCGGCGCTCGGCGAGCTCGGCCAGCGCGGCCTCCCACGACGCGTCGCCGGTGAATTCCTGGGGCATGGCACGCTCCTCGTGTCCGGTTGCGGTTCGACGCTAAGCAGCGGCAACGCGGTGCGACATCGGGATTGCCCAGGCACCCGGTAGGGGAATCCTTCAGCCGCGGTGGCGGAACGACCTATCCGCGCACCGGCCACCGGGATCTAGCCTGGCCCAATGGTGGTCGACCCGCAGGCGCCCGAACTGGTGGATTCCGACTTCGTCGCGATGATGCACGCCTCCCACCTGTGCGTGCTGATCCACGACGCGGCCACCAAGAACATCCTGTGGGCCAACCCGGCGGCGTGCGCGCTGCTGGAGTGGAACGTCGCCGAGCTGCGGCCGCTCAAGGCCAACCACATGAGCAGCTCCGCGCAGCAGTACGACCGGGTCATCGGCCGCGCGTGGCTGCAGGACGCGGTCGAGAAGGGCATGAGCCGCATCGAGTGGCACTACCGGTCCAGGTCGGGCCGGGTCATCCCCACCGACGCGATCGCGGTGCGCGTCGAACTGGCCCAGGGACCTGCGGTGATGGTGCAGTTCCGGGACGTGGAGCGGGAGCAGCGGGTCGAGCGCGAGCTGCGCCAGACCACCTCCTACGTCGACGCGCTGGCGCGGCACACCTCCACGGTCGCGTTCATGCTCGACTCGGCGGGCGCGATCCGGTTCGCCACCGACACCGCCCTCGCGCATCTCGGCCTGTCGGGTGACACGGAACCACCGGTCGGGCGACTGCTGGAGTCCTACGCCCGGCTGCGCCGCGACGGCAGCGCCATCACCTGGGCGGACGCCTCCGCCGCGGCCGACCCGGTGGCACCGGTGCGGCTGGAGGTCCCGGGCACCGAGCCGGTGACGTTGGAAGGCGGCCTGGAGCGGCTGCGCGACGTCGACGCGTACCTGATGATCCTGCACGACGTCTCCACCCGGGTGCGCGGCGAGGAGCGGCGCGAGCTGGAGTTGCGCCACGAGAACTACCTGGCCCGCTACAACGCGATGGGCGACATGGCGATGGCCATCGCCCACGAGCTCGGCCAGCCGCTGGCCGCCGCAGCCAACTTCATCGCCGGGGTCCACGCCCGCGCTCAGGCGCTGGAGTCCTCCGGGCAGGTCCCGGCGGGCACCACCGGGCAGCTGGCGTACGGGCTGGACAGCGCGAACCGCCAGATCGACCGGGTCTCAGCGATCGTCAGCGCGCTGCGGTCGTTCGTCGGCCACCTCGAGCACGTCGAGCAGGTGGCCGACCTCAACGCGATCATCGACGAGTGCCTCTACTTCGTGCGGCTGCGCGCCGCGGCGGCCGGCGTGGAGGTCGAGGTGCGGTTGAGCGAGCAGCCGGTCCCGGTGCGCTGCGAACGCGTGCTGACCGGCCAGGTCGTGCTCAACCTGTGCTTCAACGCCATCGACGAGATGGCCGAGGCCGACTCCGAGCAGCGGCGGATCGAGATCGTCACCGAAACCCGGCCCGAGGGCGGCGCGGTCACCGTCGCCGACCGGGGCCGGGGCGTGCGCGAGGACCCGTTCGCCGAGTCCTTCACCAGCAAGGAGCACGGCAGCGGCATCGGCCTTGCCCTGAGCTACCGCATCATCAACCGCCAGCACGGTGCCATCTGGTGCCGGCCCCGAGACGGCGGTGGCTCGGTCTTCGGCTTCTCGCTGCCGCCGGAGTAGGGGAAAACTTCAGGTCGCGGCGGGGAAATCTCGATACCGACCGGGTTCGAGCAACCGTAGTTTCGGTGGTGGAGTCGGCCGGGAGGAGGGACCGTGGCAGACCTGACGCCCGCACAGCGGGAGTTCCGCGCGGCGATGGCGAACCTCTCGGCCGGGGTCAACATCGTCACCACGGACGGGCCGCGCGGTCGCGCCGGCATCACGGTCAGCGCCGCCTGCTCGGTCACCGACGAGCCGCCGACGATGCTGGTGTGCGTGCACCGCGCCAGCAGCGCCCACGACGTGCTGGTCGGCAACGAGCGGGTGTGCGTCAACGTCCTGGGCTCCGGCCAGCAGGAGCTGGCGCTGCGCTTCGCGGGAGCGACCGGGCTGCCGATGCGCGAGCGGTTCACCGGCGAGGTCTGCGACTTCGCGGAGGTGCCGGTGCTGCGCGACGCGGCCGCCTCGATCATCGGGCACCTGGGCCAGGTGCGCGCGCAGGGCTCGCACTCGGTGATGTTCGTCGAGGTCGAGCGGGTGATCACGCGTTCGGGAAGCGGTGCTCTGGTGTACTTCCAGCGGGAGTTCCACAGCCTTGCGGGAGCGAATCGTGGATGACCGGAACATGACGCTGACCTGCTACAACGACACCCACGGCTACGGCTGGCGGCACGTGGACCTGTTCGTGCACGACGCCGGGGGCCGCGAGGTCGAGTGGGTGCACTGGCTGGTCGACGAGGACGGCCCGGACGCCGCCGACGCCGCCACCGCCGAGGTGGAACCGCTGCTGCGCCGCACCTCCCCGTGGCGGCGCGGCGTCAGCGCCACCGGCATGGACTACTGGGTCGCCGACGCCGCGTGGGAGCAGCCGTGAACCTGTGGCACCCGTGGTCGTTGCGCGAGCTGGTCAACGACCTGACCGCCGGCCGCACCACCCCGGCCGAGGCGCTGGAGCGCAGTCGCAGCAGGATCGCCGACACCGATCCGGTCCTGCGGGCGTGGGTCGAGCACCTGCCCGAACCCGCCGCCGCTGCGGGCCCTCTGGGCGGGGTGCCGCTCGGGGTCAAGGACATCATCGACGTCGCGGGCGCACCGACCCGCTGCGGTTCGCAGCTGCGCGCCCACGCGCGCCCGGCGAGCGACGACGCCGCGATCGTGCGGGCGTGGCGGCGAGCCGGTGCCGTTCCGATCGGCAAGACCGTGACCACGGAGTTCGCGTTCTTCTCGCCCGGGCCCACCCGCAACCCGGCCGATCCCGAACGCACCCCGGGCGGGTCCTCCAGCGGTTCGGCGGCAGCCGTGGCGTCCGGGCAGGTGCCGCTGGCGCTCGGTTCGCAGACCGCCGGCTCGGTCACCCGGCCCGCCTCCTACTGCGGCGTCGCGTCCCTGGTGCTCAGCCACGGCCGGTACCCGACCGACGGCGTGGTCGGCCTGGCGCCGAGCCTGGACTCGCACGGCTTCTGCACCGCCACGGCCGCCGACCTCGCCCTGGCCTGGTCGGCGCTGTCCGGCACCCCGGAAGCGGCTCCGAACCGCGCACCCCGGCTGCTGCGCTGGAACGCGTCCGCCCTGGGCGCGAGCAATGCGATGGGCGCGGCGCTGGAGGCGACCTGCGGGTGCCTCGCCGACCGGGGCGCGGTGATCAGCACCTTCCCGGACGAGGGGCTCATCGCCGAACTCGCCGAAGCCCACCCGGTGGTCATGGCCTGGGAGGCGGCGCGCGAGCGCGCCGAGGAGCTCGCCGCGGCCGACCGGATCAGCGACCACCTCGCGACCCTGCTGCGCACCGGTGCCGCCACCTCCGAGGCCGACCACCGCGCGGCCCGGCAGGTCGTCACCGAGGCGCACCGGCGCCTGGAGCAGCTCGCGTGCGACGCCATCATCGGACCGGCAGCCCCGGGTCCCGCACCGCGCGGACTCGACGCGACCGGCGACCCGATCATGAGCCGTCCCTGGCAGGCGCTCGGCCTGCCCGCGGCCACCGTCCCCGGCCGGCGCGACGACACCGGAATGCCGCTGGGAATCCAGCTCATCGGCTCCCGCAACGGCGAAATCGCCCTGCTCGCCGCAGCTCGGGCAATCGGCTAGACCTCGACGGAGTGCTGGAGGATGTCCCGGACGAGAGTCCCCAGGCTCTCGGATTCCGTCTTGGCCTTGATCCGGGCGCGGTGCACGTCAACGGTTTTCACGCTCGTCCCCAGGTCGCGCGCGATGAGCTGGCTGGACAGCCCGTCCACGACCAGCCGCAGCACCTCCCGCTCGCGCGGGGTCAGCGACGCGACCCGCTCGCGCACCCGCAGCCGCTCGGCGTGGGCGGTGAAGCACTGCTCGGCCTCGCGCAACTGGTCCTGCACCACCTCGAGCATGCGCTGCGGCTCGTAGGGCTTCTCCAGGAAGTCCACCGCGCCCAGCCGCATCGCGCGCACCGACATCGGGATGTCGCCGTGCGCCGAGCAGAAGATCACCGGCGCCGGGTACTCGCGCTCGGACAGCTCCTCCTGCAGCTGGAACCCGCTCAGGCCGGGCATCCGGACGTCGACGATGACCACACCGGGCTCGGCCGGGTCGAACTCGTCGAGGAACCCGGTGGCGTCCGGGTAGGTGAGGGCTTGAACGCCGACCGTCTGCAGCAGGAAGACCAGCGACTGCCGGTGCGCCTCGTCGTCGTCGACGATGTGCACCACCGGAGCGGAAAGCGTCGTCGTCATCGTTCCTCCAGGCGAACCAGGGGAAAGCCCAAGACTAGGCGCGCGGAACGGCGCCGGATAGCTCCGTTCTCGTTAAGAACCCGTGGCGGGGCGCAGCAGCACCGACCGCGACGGGTGGTCGGAGGCGAACCGGTCCGGCAGGGGAGCGACGAACACGTTCTCGGTGCGGGTGCGGGTGATCCGCCAGCCCTCGGGTTCCCGCCGGAAGGCGTTGTTGAGCCTGCTGGACCGCAGCACGCCGCTGCCGTCGGCGAACAGCCACGGCTGCACGTGGATCCACAGCCCGGTCGCCTCGTCGCCGTCCACGCGGATCTGCTCGGAGGTCAGGTAGTGGGCGTTGAGCAGCAGCGCCGGTTGCCGGTCCGGGCTCCAGAACCGCTCGAAGTGCGCTCGGATCTCCGCGTGCCCCTCGGCGCGGCCGAACTGCCCGTCGTAGTGCTCGCCCACGCCCTCCCAGACCGCGTCCGGGGTGTAGAGCTCCATGATCAGGTCGATGCGCTCGGCGTCGTCGCGCACCCCGAACTCCGGGCACGGGGTGTCGCACAGGAACATGTAGCGCGCCTGGATCCGGCGGATCTCCGCTTCGGCCTCCAGCACCTCGATCCGCCTGGTCAGCGCGGCGATCGTCGGCTCGGTCATGCGGCTCCTCCCGTGCGTGCGGGCGCGGTTTCGGGCAGGGCGAGCAGGCACAGCAGCGACACCAGCAGGCCGGCGGCGATGTACCAGCCGACCGAGGCCGAGCTGCCGGTGATCGCGATCAGCCGGTTGGCGATCATCGGTGCCAGTCCGCCGCCGAGCACGCTGCCGATCTGGAACGCCAGACCGACCCCGGACTGCCGCTGCTCGGCGGTGAACAGCTCCGAGAAGTAGGTCAGCAGCGGACCGAACAGGAACCCGCCGAGGGTGAACCCGATGATCACCGCCAGGCCCACCGCCAGCGGTGTTCCGACGTCGCTGATCCGGAACATCACCAGCGCGTACACCAGGGCGCTCGCGGCTCCGGAGATCATCACCGGTTTGCGCCCGAGCCGGTCGGACAGCCAGCAGGCCAGCACGATCGTGACCGCGTGGCACAGCAGCCCGATCACGCTGCCCAGCACGATCGGCTGCCGCGGCAGCGCCAGGCCCTGCGGTGCGGCGGCCGTGGCGTAGGAGAGCATGAACGTCGCGAGGATGAACATGTTGGCGTTCAGGCCCAGGTTCACGCCCGCCGCCAGCAGCAGCCGCTTCCAGTCCCGCCGGAACACCGCCAGGAACGGGACCTTCCGGCTCCGCGGGAGCGCGACGAACTCCGGGGTTTCGTCGATGCCGCGACGCGCCCACACGCCCAGCACCAGCACGACGCCACCGACCAGGAACGGCAACCGCCAGCCCCAGTCGATCACGGCCTGCATCGGCAGCAGCAGGACCAGCGAGAACGCCAGGTTCGCCAGCAGCTGCCCGATCGGCGAGCCCAGCGCGGCGAACGAGCCGTACAGCCCCCGGCGGTGGTCCGGTGCGTGCTCCACGGCCAGCACCGCCGCGCCGCCGATCTCCCCGCCGCGCGCCAGACCGTGGAACGTGCGCAGCACGATCAGCAGCAGCGGCGCGGTGATCCCGATCGCCAGGTACGACGGCAGCACGCCCATCAGCAGCGTCGACGAGCCCATCACCACGAACGTCAGCAGCAGCGAGAACCGCCGCCCCCACCGGTCGCCGATCCAGCCGAACAGCAACGCCCCGAGCGGGGTGAACAGGAATCCGACGGCGAAGGTCGCCAATCCCAGGAACGCGCCGAACCACTCGTCGCTGCTGATGAAGAAGATCTGCCCGAACACCAGGGCCGCGGCGGTGCCGTAGATGGCGAAGTCGTAGAACTCCAGGGTGGAGCCCACCCCGCTGGCCAGGCCGATCCGGCCTACCCCGGTGCGCGAGGCGCTGTTCTCGCTGAGCACAGGCATGGCGAGTCCTGTCGGTGGAGGAGGCGGAACTCGGCGTCCGCGCTGTGCCGATCAACGCTAGGGAGGTCCTCGACCGGTCGCCATTGGTGATTTCCCGGCCGGGGGCTGAAGGATTCCCCTACCGCGCCGCCGCGAGCCTGGTTCCGTCCCGAGTTCGGATCCGGAATGTCGGTTGTGCGCGGTACCGTCGCGCCATGCGCCGGGAATGGGCCGAACGGGGGAAAGCGGAGATGCCGGACGTCGCCGTCGAGGCGGCGTGCTTCATCGCGAGCCGCGCCTGCGAACCCATCACGCTCGCCGACGTCGCCGACCACGTCGGCTACAGCCCGTTCCACCTCGCCCGCGCGTTCGAGCGGGCGCACGGCCAGCCGCCCGGGAGGTTCCTGGCCGCGCACCGGTTCCAGCGCGCGAAGCGCCTGCTGCTGGAGACCGACGAACGCGTCAGCGACATCTGCTGCGAGGTCGGGTTCAGCTCGGTGGGCACCTTCACCCGCCGGTTCACCACCGACATCGGCCTGTCGCCGGTGAGCTTCCGCAGGCTGCCCGACCTGCTCAGCGACGCCCCGCCCCGCCCGGTGCTGGTGGCCGGCACCGCCGCCACCGGCGGCGCGGTCACCGGATCGGTCCGCCTCAGCCCCGCCGCTCGCATCGCCCTCGGTGGCGCACCGGCGATCTACGTGGGCCTGTTCCCGCGGCGCGCCCCGCGCGGCGTGCCCGTCGTCGGCGCGCTGCTGGACGAGCGGGATCGCTTCGAGCTCACCGGCGTCCCACCGGGCACCTACTGGCTGCTGGCGACGGCCTTCGCCGCGCGAGCCGAGCTCGACCAGCAGCTCGTGCCCGGCTGGAACGTCGTCGGCGGCTCGCCCACCCCGGTGCGCATCAGTCCCGCGCGGCCACCCGAGGACCGCGAGATCACCCTGCAGATCGTGCCGCCGTGGTCGGCTCCGGTGCTGGTCGCGCTGCCGCCGCTGGCCTCGCCGATTGCGCAAGATCGGAGAAGACAACCCGTCGCAGCGGGCCTACGTTGAGCTCGACACCAGTCTTGACCAGCGCAGGGAGCCCACTCATGAGTCGTGTCCGAGTCCTCGTCGGCACCCGCAAGGGAGCGTTCATCCTCACCGCCGACGGCACCCGCGAATCGTGGGAGGTGGACGGGCCCCACTTCGGCGGCTGGGAGCTCTACCACCTCAAAGCCTCGAAGGTCGATCCCGACCGCTTGTTCGCCTCCCAGTCGATGGGCTGGTTCGGGCAGCAGATCCAGCGCTCCGACGACGGCGGGCGCAGCTGGCAGCCGGTCGACAACCACTTCTCCTACGACGGAACCCCCGGCACGCACCTCTGGTACGACGGGACGCCCCGGCCGTGGGAGTTCACCCGCGTGTGGCACCTGGAACCCTCGGCCACCGACCCGGACACCGTCTACGCCGGGGTGGAGGACGCCGCGTTCTTCCGCAGCACCGACGCCGGCCGCAGCTGGCACGAGCTGCCCGCCCTGCGCGAGCACGAGTCCGCGCCGAACTGGCAGCCCGGTGCGGGCGGCATGTGCCTGCACACGATCATCCAGGCGCCCAACAACCCGGACCGCTTCTACATCGCGATCTCGGCGGCGGGCGCCTTCCGCACCGACGACGGCGGCAAGTCCTGGCGCCCCATCAACCACGGCCTGCACTCGGGCCAGATCCCGGACCCGGACGCCGACGTCGGCCACTGCGTGCACCGCCTGGCCCTGCACCGCGACCGGCCCGACGTGCTGTTCATGCAGAAGCACTGGGACGTGATGCGCAGCGACGACGCCGGTGAGTCCTGGTACGAGATCAGCGGGGACCTCCCCACCGACTTCGGCTTCCCGATCGACGTGCACGCCCACGAGCCCGACACCGTCTACGTGGTGCCGATCCACAGCGACGAGCAGCACTACCCGCCGGAGGGCAAGCTGCGCGTCTACCGCAGCCGCGTCGGCGGCAACGAGTGGGAACCGCTGAGCAAGGGCTTGCCGCAGGAGAACTGCTACGTCAACGTGCTGCGCGACGCGATGGCCGTGGACGACCTCGACGACTGCGGCATCTACTTCGGCACCACCGGCGGCGACGTCTACGTCTCGCCCGATTCCGGTGACACGTGGCGCCCCATCGTCAACAACCTGCCCTCGGTCCTGTCGGTGGAGGTGCAAACGCTGCCATGATCCGGATCCTGCTTCCCGCGCACCTGCGCACCCTGGCCAAGATCCCCGAGCACGAGGTGGTCGTCGAGGTCGCCGGTGTCCCGACGCAGCGGCTCGTGCTCGACGCCCTGGAAGACCGCTACCCGGCGCTGCGCGGCACGGTGCGCGATCACGACACCAAGAAGCGGCGCGCGTTCATCAGGTTCTTCGCCTGCGAGCAGGACCTGTCCAACGAAGGCCTCGACGATCCCCTCCCGGAGGAGGTCGCGGTCGGCAAGGAGCCCTACATGATCATCGGCGCGATGGCCGGCGGATGATCGCTAGGGTGGTGGAATGCTGGTTCACCACCTGGATTGTGGTCCGATGCGGCCCTTCGGCGGTCGGTTGATCGACGGTGAGGGGTCGGTGCTGCGCCGGGCCAGGATGGTCTGCCACTGCTTGCTCGTCGAGACCGGGCGCGGACTGGTGCTGGTCGACAGCGGATTCGGCAGCGCGGACTCCGACCCGTCGACGACCTCGCTGCCGAAGGCGTTCCGGATGCTGATGAGCCCGCAGCTGGACCCGGCCATGACCGCGCTCGCGCAGGTGCGGGCGCTGGGGTTCGACCCGGCCGACGTGCGCCACATCGTGCTCACCCACCTCGACCTCGACCACGCGGGCGGCCTGCGGGACTTCCCGCAGGCCAAGGTGCACGTCCACGGGCCCGAACTGCGGGCGGCCACAACGGTTCCCGACATGCGCTACCGCACGGGCCAGTGGGCGCACGGTCCGGACTGGGCCACCTACGACAGCCCGTCCGGGCAGGACTGGTTCGGCTTCGAAGCGGTGCGCGACCTCGACGGGCTCCCCGAGGACGTCCTGCTGGTGCCGCTCGGCGGTCACACCACCGGCCACGTCGGCGTCGCGGTCAACACCGGCGCGAGGTGGCTGCTGCACGCCGGTGACGCGTTCTTCGCGAGCGGCGAGCTCGCCCAGCCTCCGCACTGCCCGCCCGCGCTGCGCGCGTTCCAGCGCAGGATGGCCGTGGACGACCAGGCGCGCCTGCACAACCAGAGCAGGCTCCGCGAGCTCGCGGCCGGCTCCGACGAGATCGACATCTTCGCCGCCCACGACCCCGTCGGCCTCGACCGCCACGTGCGCGGCGTCTGCTGACACCGGGCCGCGCCCCGGGAATTGGTTTGACCGCTCCAGTTCCGGACCGCAGACTGGGGCGCGGTCTGGATCGATGCTGGGGGTTCTGTGGCGGTCGAAACGCGCGCCCGTTCCGGCGTGTTGCGTGCGCGCAACGCTGTCGCGATCGTGTTCGCGCTCAACGGTTTTGCGATGGCCAGCTGGATGTCGCGGATCCCGGAGGCGCGCGACGCGCTGTCGGTGACGCCGGGGGAGCTGGGCAGGATGCTGCTGGCGATCTCGGCGGGCTCGCTGCTGGCGCTGCCGCTGTCCGGGACGGCGGTGCACCGGTTCGGGGCGCGGGCGGTCATCACCGGTGGAGCCGTGGTCACCGCAGCCGGTTTGGCGCTGTCCGGAACCGGTTCCGGGGTGTTCGGCAGCGTGTGGGTCACCGCGGCGGGCCTGTTCGCGTTCGGGCTGGGCACGGGCTTGTGGGACGTGTCGATGAACATCGACGGTGCCGCCGTGGAGCGCGAGATCGGCCGCACGATCATGCCGCGCTTCCACGCCGGGTTCAGCTTCGGCACGGTCATCGGCGCCGGTGTCGGCGCGGCCTGCGCGGGGTTGGGCGTGCCGGTCGTCGTGCACCTGATCGCGGCGGCGGTCCTGGTGGCCGTGGGACCGGCTCTCGCAGCCCCGTCCCTGCTGCCCGCGCACGACGGCGAGGAGGAGAAGTCCTCTTCCGGCGCCGTCCTGCGCGCGTGGGCCGAACCCCGAACCCTGCTGGTGGGACTCATGGTCCTGGCGATGGCGCTCACCGAGGGCACCGCGAACGACTGGCTGGGCGTGGCGTTGGTCGACGGCTACGACCTCCCGCCGTGGCTGGGCGCGGCCGGGTTCGCCGTCTTCCTCAGCGCGATGACCGCCGGCCGCATGGTCGGCACGATCCTGCTCGACCGCTTCGGCCGCACCAAGGTCCTCTGGTCGACGATGGCCACCGCCGCTGTCGGAGTGCTGCTGGTCGTCCACGGGACCTGGCTGCCGCTGGTGTTCCTCGGCGCCGCGATCTGGGGGCTCGGAGCGTCGCTCGGGTTCCCGGTCGGCATGAGCGCCGCCGCCGACGACCCCACCCGAGCGGCGGCTCGCGTCAGCGTCGTCTCCACGATCGGCTACACGGCCTTCCTCGCGGGCCCGCCGCTCCTCGGCTACCTCGCCGACCACGTCGGCACCCTTCACGCCCTCCTGCTGGTGGCGGTCCTCCTCATCCCCTCCGCCCTGGCGGTCCCGGCGGCGAGACCCGCCTCCAGCTGAACTCGGCTCTCGCGCTCAGGCCTGGACTTCGGTGCGGTCGCCGCCCCACAGCGTGTGGTAGGTGCCTTCGCGATCGGTGCGGTGGTAGGTGTGGGCGCCGAAGTAGTCGCGCTGGCCCTGCGTGAGCGAGGCGGGGAGGCGTTCGGCGCGCAGCGCGTCGTAGTAGGAGAGCGCAGCGGCGAAACCCGGTGCGGGAACGCCCTGTTCGGTGGCGGCGACGAGCACCGCCCGCCAGTCGTCCTGGGCTTCGGCGATCTCCGCGGCGAACTCCTCGTCGGCGAGCAGGCTCGGCAGGTCCGGCCGCGCGTCGTAGGCGGCGCGGATGCGGTCCAGGAACGCCGCGCGGATGATGCAACCGCCGCGCCAGATCGCGGCGATCGCGCCGAGGTCCACGTCCCAGCCGTACTCGGCGCTGCCCGCGGCGATCTCGTGGAACCCCTGCGTGTAGGACACGATCTTCGACGCGTACAGCGCTTGCTCGACCTTGTCGGCGAACGCCGCCGCCTCGGTCGGGCCCAGCGCCTGCGGCACCGGGCCGGCGAGGTCGCGGGACGCCCGGCGCAGCGCGGTGTGACCCGACAGCGAGCGGGCGAACACCGCCTCGGCGATGCCCGACACCGGAACGCCCAGTTCCAGCGCCAGTTGCACGGTCCAGCGCCCGGTGCCCTTCTGCTCGGCCTGGTCGGCCACCACGTCGACGAACGGCCGTCCCGTCGCAGCGTCCACGTGGGACAGGACTTCGGCGGTGATCTCGATCAGGTACGAGTCCAGCCGCCCGGTGTTCCAGGCGCGGAAGATCCCGGCGATCTCCTCGGGAGAACGGCCACCGACGTCGCGCAGCAGCTGGTAGGCCTCGCCGATGAGCTGCATGTCGGCGTACTCGATGCCGTTGTGCACCATCTTCACGAAGTGCCCTGCGCCGTCCGCGCCGACGTGCGTGACGCACGGCGCTCCGTCGGCGGCATCGGCGGCGATCTTCTCCAGCATCGGGCCGAGCGAGTCGTAGGACTCCGCCGAGCCGCCCGGCATGATGCTCGGCCCGCGAAGCGCTCCCTCCTCACCGCCGGAGATGCCGGTGCCGACGAAGTGGATGCCCTGCTCGCGCAGCTCCTGCTCACGGCGGCGGGTGTCGGAGAAGTGCGCGTTGCCGCCGTCGACGATCATGTCGCCGCTCTCCAGCAGCGGGGCGAACTCGCGGATCACCGCGTCCGTGGGGTCACCGGCCTTGACCATGATCACCAGTCGCCGCGGTCGTTCCAGCGCGGCGACGAACTCCTCGGCGGACTCGGTCGGCACGAACGTGCCTTCCTGCCCGAACTCCTCGACGAGTTCGCGGGTGCGCGACGGGGTGCGGTTGTGCAGCGCGACCGCGTAGCCGTTGCGTGCGAAGTTGCGCGCCAGGTTGCGGCCCATGACCGCCAGCCCGCTGACGCCGATCTGCGCCGATGTGCTCATGCCTGCTCCCGAGTCGACTCCGGTGACCCGTCCGATTCTCGGCCGGGGTTCACCGGCTCGCAGCGAGCTGCGGGGCGTCGAGCGGGCGCAGCAGCGAGGACCTGCCGTCGTGCCAGGCGCCCAGCAGGTGATCCGCGAGCCTGCCTTCCAGGAGTTCGGTGACCTGGACGCCGAAGACGACGTCGGCGGCCAGCTGCGGTTCGCGCTCCAGCAGGTCGCCGATGACGTCGCGGCGCATGACCTGCTCGTGCACGGCGTCGGCCTCGACGTGCTCGGTGAAGAAGTGCACGCACTCGGGCGCGGCGCCCAACCGTTCCAGCGCCGCGGCGAGGCGGTGCGCGCTGGGCGCGGTGGTGATCTCGGCGGCGGCGAAGTGACCGACCAGCGCACCGCGCAACCCCCGGTGCAGGCCCAGCATCGACATCAGGTTGACGATGGTGATTTGCGGCGCGGGCACGACGTCCAGGTAGTGCAGGTAGTCGGAGGACAGCCCGGCGCCGTCCAGCAGGTCGGCGAACAGCCGGGCGTGGACGCGGTCGCCGCGCCCGCCGCCGAACTCGTCGAACTCCACCGCCACCAGCGCCGCCTTCGCCTGACCTTGCAGGCGCGGGATCACCCACGCGTGCGGATCGGCTTCCTTGAGGTGGTAGATCGAGCGGTGCGCGAAGTACTCCCGCATCTGCCACCACTCGCCGCGGTCGCGCAGGTGGTGCGAGACGCCGCTGCCGGGCACCGCTTCCACCAGCAACCCGTCGAGCACTCCGGCCACGTCGTCGGAAGCGGGGATCTCCGCGCGCAGCGCGTCCAGGAAGATCCGCTCGAACTCCGCCCGCAGCGCGAGCAGTCCCGGGTCCCACTCCCAGTCGGGGGAGACGTCGTCGAAGCCGCGGTAGTGCAGCTCGTAGCAGGTGTGCAGGGCGAGCGCGAGATCGTCGCCGAACGGGTCGTGGCCGTGGGCCGTCGCGGGTGGTGGAACCGGGGCGGCCCGCGACAGCGCGGCGTTGACGGCGGCGGACAGCGGGCCTCGCGGCTCGGGCAACGTGGTCATCGAGCTCTCTTTCATCGGGGACGGACCTGGAGCGCGGCGAGCAGACCTCCCCGGGAGGCCGCCGCGCGTTGCCTGCGGGCACCGGTGCCGCAGTGCAGCAGCCCGGCGACGAGCTTGCGCACCGCGGCCAGATCGCGGGTCTCCTCCAGAGCGGGAGCCGCCCACCGGACCATGCCGTGCACCAGTTCGGCAGCGGGCACCCGGTGCCGCGCCACCAGGTCGACGCCCGCGCCGTCGAGGCCGTGGCGCGCGGCGGTCCACACCGCCGCCTGTGCGAGCCGTTCGTCGATCTTCGGCGCCTCGCGCCCTGCGTCCAGCTCGCGTTGCGCGGTGCGCACCAGGGCGCGGGACAACGCCGCCTGCAGCATCGCCTCGCCGACGTTGGTGGCGGCGTCGGCCACCCGCAGTTCCACGGTCGGCAGGTGGGGTGACGGCCGAGCCAGCCAGAAGGTCATGGCCTCGTCGACGAGCACGCCGCAGTCGACCAGGCGCGCGACCTGGCGGTCGTGGTCGGCGGCCGAGGCGAAGCGGGGCGGGATCCCCGAGCCGGGGAAGCGGGACTGCTGCACCATGCGCCAGCTCGCGTAGCCGGTGTCCGCACCGAGGTGGAACGGCGAGTTCGCCGACATCGCCAGCAGCGACGGCAACCACCGGTGCAGGTGGTTGACCACGGCGACCGCCGTCTCCCGGTCGGGCACGCCGACGTGCACGTGACAGCCGCAGGCCTGGTAATCGGTGATCACCGCCCGGTAGGTGTCGGCGATCAGCGCGAAGCGCGGGCCCGGTGAGACCGGGCTCGGGGCACCTGGCAGCGGAGGAGTGCCGGAGGTGATCAGCGCGAGCCCTTCGGCCTGCGCGGCGCGCGCCATCCGGTCGCGCCCCGAGCGCAACTGCTCGCTCAGCTGCGCCAGCGTGCTGCAGATACCGGTGGTGGCCTCGGTCTGCGCGGTCAGCAGTTCGGGGTGGACGTTCAGCTGCGGGTCGCCGTCGGCGACCCCGGCCAGCACCGCCGGGCCTCGTCCTTCCGGCGCACCGGTCTGCGGGACGACCACGAGGAACTCCTCTTCGACGCCGAAGGTCAGCGCCGGATCGGGAGCGTGTTCGATCGTCGGTGCGGAGTGCTCGATCGCGGGAGTGTTCACCGGCTCGCTCCTCCCCGTGGCGGCGATCGCCCTTGCACGGCTTGCTTTCCCAGGTGAGGGCGCGGGCAAACCTCCAGGTTCGCGGTTTGTGGAAGTCCTCCGCAGGAAACCTGTGTGGGCATGAGATTGCTTCGGACTTCGGCCGTCTACCGGCCGCAGGGCGACACCTGGTTGCTCGCGCGGGCTTTGGGTGATGCCGGGCTCAACCCGGGCAGCCGGGTGCTCGACGTGGGCACCGGCACGGGTGCCCTCGCGCTGACGGCCGCGCAGGCCGGTGCGCGCCAGGTGACGGCCGTGGACGTGTCGGTGTCCGCGGTCGTGGTGGCCGGGGTCAACGCGTGGCTGCGCCGCTTGCCGGTGCGCGTCGCACCGGGCGATGCGCTGGAGCGCGACTACCGGGAGCCCTTCGACGTCGTGCTGGCCAACCCACCTTACGTGCCCGCCGCCCGGTCGGGACCACCGCGCGGCGCGGCGCGGGCGTGGGACGCCGGCCACGACGGCCGGGCGATCATCGAGCGCCTGTGCTCCCGCATGGCGGAGCTCCTGGCGCCCGGTGGGATGTTGCTGATGGTCCAGTCCGATCTGGCTGATGCGGAGGCGACGCTGGCGCGCCTGCGCGAGGAGGGGATGAAAGCCGCCGTGGTGGAGCGTCAACGGCAGCCCTTCGGCCCGGTTCTCGCGCAGCGCGCGGCCGTGCTGGAGGAGCGCGGGCTGATCCGGCGCGGGCAGCGCTCGGAGGAGTTGGTGGTGATCCGTGCCGACCGACCGCGCTGACCGCAGGCGGGTCACCATCGTCCCGGGCGGGCCGATCCTGGTGGAAGGACCGGTCCGCTTGGTGCTGGCGGACGGCACCGCAGTGGACTCCGACCGGTTCGCCGTCGCCATCTGCGCCTGCCGCCGCAGCCAGAAGTACCCGTTCTGCGACACCAGCCACCGCCGGAAGGTCCGCGAGAGCTGACGGTCACCCACTCGATCCCGGTGGGGACTTCGTCGGCAGCGGGCGGACGGCCGGGCCCTCCAGCACGGCGCCGTCGACCGAGAAGCGCGACCCGTGGCACGGGCAGTCCCAGGTGGCCTCGGCCCCGTTGAACCGCAGCAGGCAGCCGAGGTGGGTGCAGCGCAGCGAAACGCAGTGCAGCGCCCCGTCTTCGTCGCGGTAGACGCCGGTGCGCTCGGTCCCGCTGCGCACGACCGTCGCGCTGCCCGGCTTCAGCTGCGTCACGTCCAGCCCTCGCGAGGGGGAGAGGCGGTCGGCGACGAAGTCGACCCCGGCCCCCAGGTTGTGCCACGCCAGCCGCGGCCACGAGCCCGGCGACAGCCGCCACGGCGACAGCGCTTCGGCCCAGGGGTTGTCGCGTTCGGACAGCAGGTCGGCCAGGACCATCCCGGCGAAGGTGCCGCCGGTGAGCCCCCACTTCATGAACCCGGTCGCGACGAAGAGCCGGGACGAGCCCGGCAGGTAGCGGCCCACCATCGGAAACCGATCGTGCGGAACGAGGTCCTGCGCCGACCAGCGGTGCGTGACCTCCTCGACCGGCCAGTGCTCGCGGGCGAAGGCCTCCAGCCGCGAGTAGCGCTCGGCGCCGACGCCGGCCTGGCCCGACTCGTGGCCCTCGCCGCAGACCACGAGGTGATCGCCGTGCGAGCGCAGCGACCGCGTGGGCTGCCCCGCGGTGATCGACAGTCCCCGCGGTGGCTCCTCGCGGAGCCGCGCGGCGATGCAGTAGGAGCGCTGGACCTGCAGCATCGCGAAGAACAGGCCGCGGTCCCACACCGGGGCGTGCGTGGCGACCACGACGCGGTCGGCTTCCAGCTCACCGCCGTCGGTGGTGATCCGGCACGGCGTGCCCTCGGACAGGCGCAACGCCCTGGACCGTTCGAACACGGCGCAGCCGTCGCCGTCGACGCGTGCGGCGAGCCGGTGCGCGTGGTGGACCGGGTCGAACTCGATCTGGTCGTCGAGCCGGGCCGCGCCGGTGACCGGGAACGGGAGTTCGCCCAACGCGTCGGCCGCCACCGCAAGCCCGGCTTCCCGCGCCGCCTCGACCTCCTCCTCCACGGCCCGCAGGCCTTCGTCGTCCACGGCGAAGGTGTGGGCGGTCCTGCGCCGGAGATCCGACGGATCACCGAGCTCGGCGATCTTCTCCACCGCAGCGGTGCTCGCGTCGGCGTAGACCTGCGCGGCCTCGGTTCCCCGGTGCTGCCGAATCGTGGTGCACATCGTCGACTGCAGCGCGGTCGCCTTCGCCGTGTTGTTGCCCGTCGCGCCCGAAGCGACCCGGTCGGCCTCGATCACCGCGACCGCCGCTCCTTCGCCCTTGAGCAGCAGCGCCGTGGTCAGCCCTGCGATGCCGCCGCCGATCACCGCGACGTCGAACGAACGCCTCCCGCGCAGCGGTGGGTACTCGCCGCGCTGCTCCTGCAGCCATGGGGAACTCATGTGCCAGGCCCCTTCCGCTCGGCACCTGCCGTCACGCGGTTTGCTTTCCCCACCGCACACCCCCTGAAACCGGCGCGAGTTTTGCGATCAGGGTTCGGGGGTATGCCGTGGTCTCCCGACGATTGAGAGGGAGTTGCACTATGTCTGCACTGGACAAGGCCCGCAACAAGGTCGAGGAGACCGTGGGCAAGGCCAAGGAGAAGCTCGGTAGCGCTACCGGCGACCGCAGGACCGAGGCCGAGGGCAAGACCGAGCAGGCCAAGGGCAACATCAAGCAGGCCGGTGAGAACGCGAAGGACGCCCTGCGCCGGGACAAGTGATCTGACACGTTCCCGGAAGTCCGCGCGACTCAACCGGTTTCCCTCGGCGGGGGCCGTTGAACAGCCCCCGCCGAGCCGTGCGTCCCTAGGAGGCTCCTGATGCAGGAGCAGGACTTTCCGCTGCCGGACTACGACCAGTTGTCGACGGGTTCGCTGCAGCACATGATCCGCTCGCTCGGCCGCGACGAGCTCACCCGCGTGCTGGACTACGAGCAGGAGCACAACAACCGCCCGCAGGTCGTCGAACTCATGAACCAGCGGCTCGAAGAGCTGCGCCGCGGCGCCGAACCGGCTCCAGGCGAGCACCGTGCCGAACCCGCCGAGGCGCAGGACTCGGCCGCAGGCTCCCCGGTGACTCCGTCGGGCTCCCCGCAGCCGATGCATCCCCCGCGGCACGGCAACCAGGAGCAGCCCGGCAAACCCAAGGGCGAGCGGTCCCGCTGAGGGCGGTGACCTCAGGCGCTCGTCTTGAGCTTCTTCATGATCAGGTGCGAGTCGACCCTGGCGACCGCTCGGAGGGCCATCAGCTTGGTGGTGAGGAAGGTTTCGAAGGTGGCCGAGTCCTCGACGGCGACGCGGATCAGGTAGTCGGGGCGGCCGAAGAGCCGGTGGATCTCGACGACCTCGTCGTAGCCGGTGATGGCGCGTTCGAGCTCCTCGACGGTCTGCAGGTCGTTGATGCTGATCTCGACCGAGACCATCACCTCGAAGCCGCGCCCCGCAGCGGCCGGGTCGATCCGGGCGCGGTAGCCGGCGATGACCCCGTCGGCTTCCAGGCGCTTGACCCTGCGCAGGCACGGGGCAGGGGTGAGCCCCACCCGCTGGGCGAGCTCGACGTTGGTCAACCTGCCGTCCTGGCTGAGCTGCTCGACTATTGCGCGATCGAGGGCATCCATCGCCATTCCATTGCTCTCAATCCGGGAATCCTGGTGTTCTGAGCAACCACATTACTCTTATCGCGACCTAAAATTGCAGATATGCCTGCTGTTCTGGTCGACGAGACCACCGTCCCCGCGCGCGCCGACTTCCGGGCCGCCTTGCGGGATTCGAGCTCCGTGGGGCTGGCGATGATCCCGCTCGGCCTCGCCTTCGGGCTGCTCGTGGTGCACGCCGGGCTCGACTGGTGGTGGGCGACCGCGTTCACCGCGCTGATCTACGCGGGCTCGCTGGAGTTCCTGCTGATCGGGCTCGTGGTGGCGGCCGCGCCGCTGGCGCAGGTCGCGGTGACGGCGCTGCTGGTCAACTTCCGGCACGTGTTCTACGCGCTGTCGTTCCCGCTGCACCGGGTGCGCAGCCGAATCGGCAAGGTGTACAGCACCTACGCGCTCACCGACGAGGTCTACGCGCTGTCCACCGGACCCGCTGCGCGGGAGTGGAGCGGCAGGCGGATTCTGTGGCTGCAGGTGCTGCTGCAGTTCTACTGGGTCGCGGGCGGAACGATGGGTGCGCTGTTCGGCGCGCTGGTGCCGTTCCGGCTCGACGGGCTCGACTTCGCGCTCACCGCGCTGTTCGTGGTGCTGGCCATCGACGCCTACCGGGCGCGGCGCGGGATCCCCGTTCCGGCGCTGGCGATGGTCTGCGCGCTGGTGAGCGCGCTGCTGTTCCCCGACCAGATGCTGCCGGTCGCGCTCGGGCTGTTCACCGCCTGCCTGCTGGCGAGCCGAATCTCGTTGCGGAAGAAGACCTCTGATGCCTGATCCGATCCACATCGCCGGCGCCGTGGTCGTGTCCGCCGCCATCACCTGGGCGCTGCGCGCGTTGCCGTTCGCCGCGCTCGCGCCGCTGCGCACCAGCGCGACCGTGCACTTCCTCGGTGCGCGGATGCCGGTCGGCGTCATGGTGATCCTCGCCGCCTACACCCTGCGCGACACCGAGGCCGCCGCCGTCGCGCCGACAGCCCTGTCGCTGGCGGCGACCATCGGGCTGCACCTGTGGAAGCGGAACCCGGTGCTGAGCATCTTCGGCGGAACCGCCGCGCACGTGCTGCTGACCAGCGTGGTTTTCGCCCAGCCCGGGTAGTCTCAGCCCTGGTGCTCGCGGTAGGCGGCGACGAGCTGGGTCTCGGCGGCGTCGAAGTACGCGTCGAGCTTGGCCGCGGCCTCCTCGCGCTGCCCGTCGGTGAGCAGGTCGGCGATCTCGCGGTTGAGGCCCAGGTAAGGCGCGTGGAACTGCTCGGGCCGCGACATCACGTGGAAGGCCAGGCGCAGCTCGGCCAGCAGCTGTCGCATCGTCTCGTTCACCCGCGGGCTGCCGGCCAGCGCCGCCAGCGCCTCGTGGAAGCGCATGTTGGCCGTACCGACGTCCCACCAGCGCTGTTCGGCCGCAGCGCGTTCGCCGTCGCCGACCGCGCGGTCGACCGCGGGGACCAGGCCGGGGTTCTCGCCGCGGCGCACCGCGCTGGTCTCCAGCAGGCGGCGGATCCGGTAGAGGTCGATCACGTCGTCGGCGGAGAGCACCCGGACGAACACGCCGCGGTGGAACTCGTGCACCAGCAGCCGTTCGTGGACCAGCAGCCGGAACGCCTCGCGCAGCGTGTTGCGGGAGACCGCGAGCGCCTTGCCCGCGCTCTCCTCGGAAAGCCGGGTGCCGGGGGAGAGGGCGCCGTCGATGATCCGCTGGCGCAACACGTCGGCGACCCGTTCGGCGGTGCTCGTGCGGTCCAGCAGCGCCCGGTCGGCCGCCAGCAGGTCCGCCCACGGATCGGTCGCGGTCAATCCGGCTCCCGGTGCAGTAGGTGCAGGTGATCAACAGTTTAGCGGGAAAGTTTCCATCAGGGGATTGCGGGATTGTTGAACAATTCTCTATCTTGTTCCGAACCACAGCAACCGCGGGATCGGAGTGCCATGACCGAGACGAGCACACCCCGGCAGAACGGTTCGAAGGGCAGACGCAGCACCCTGCTGGGCGCGGTGTTCCTGATGGCCACCAGCGCCATCGGGCCCGGCTTCATCACCCAGACCACCCAGTTCACCGTTCAGCTCGGCGCCGCGTTCGCCTTCGCGATCCTGGTGTCGATCCTGGTCGACATCGCCGTTCAGCTGAACGTCTGGCGCGTCATCGGCGTCTCCGGCATGCGCGCCCAGGACCTGGGCAACAAGGTCCTGCCCGGCCTCGGCTACGTGATGGCCGCGCTGGTGGTCTTCGGTGGGCTGGTGTTCAACGTCGGCAACATCGCGGGCACCTCGCTGGGCCTGGACGCGCTGTTCGGGCTCGACGCCAAGATCGGCGGCGCGCTGTCCGCGGTGATCGCCATCGGCATCTTCCTGAGCAAGCGCGCCGGAGTGGCGGTGGACCGCATCGTGGTCGTGCTCGGCGTCGTGATGATCGCGCTGACCGCCTTCGTCGCGTTCTCCTCCGCACCACCCGTCGGGCAGGCGCTGGCGCAGGCCGTGTGGCCGGACGAGGTCGACTTCCTGGCCATCACCACGCTCATCGGCGGCACCGTCGGCGGCTACATCACCTATGCGGGCGCGCACCGGCTGGTCGACGCCGGAGTGACCGGCCCGGACCAGGTCGTCGACGTCAGCCGCAGCTCGGTGGTGTCGCTGCTGGTCACCGGCGTGATGCGGCTCGTGCTGTTCCTCGCCGTGCTGGGCGTGGTCACCGGCGGCGTCGCGCTCAGCTCCGGCAACCCGACCGCGGAGGCCTTCCAGCACGCGGCCGGAGAGGTCGGGCTGCGGCTGTTCGGCATGATCCTCTGGGCGGCGAGCATCACCTCGGTCGTCGGCGCCGCCTACACCTCGGTGTCGTTCCTGGTCACCTTCTCCCGGTCGCTGGAGAAGGCGCGGAACTGGCTGGTCGTGGCGTTCGTGGCGATCTCCGCGCTGGTGTTCGTGCTGCTGAAGCAGGCACCCAGCACACTGCTGGTGCTGGCCGGTGCGCTCAACGGGCTCATCCTGCCGGTCGGCTTCGGCGTGCTGATGTTCGTGGCCGCGCGGCGCGGCGACCTGCTCGGCGGCTACCGCTACCCGCGCTGGCTGCTGGTGGTCGGGGCGGCCGCGTGGCTGCTGACGGTGTACCTGGGCATCAACTCGCTGAGCGGCATCGTGGCGTTGTGGAAGTGAGGGTGACGGTGGATCTCAACGCGGACCTGGCCGAGGGGTTCGGCCGCTGGGAACTCGGCGACGACGAGGCGCTGCTGGGCGTGGTGACCAGCGCCAACGTCGCCTGCGGATTCCACGCCGGCGACGCATCGGTGATCCGCTCCGCAGTCCAGCAGGCCGCTGAGCGGGGCGTGGCGGTGGGTGCGCAGGTCAGCTACCGGGACCTGGCCGGCTTCGGCCGGCGGTTCATCGACGTGCCGCCGCGCGAGCTCACCGACGACGTGATCTACCAGATCGGCGCGCTCGCCGGGTTCGCCCGCGTCGCCGGAACCGAGGTCCGCTACGTCAAACCGCACGGCGCGCTCTACAACGCGATCGTGCACCACGTCGAGCAGGCCGCCGCCGTGGTGGAGGCCGTCCGGGCCTACGACCCGTCGCTGGCGGTGCTCGGCCTGCCCGGTTCGCAGTGGCTCGATCGGGCCGAGCAGGCCGGGCTGCGGACCTTCCGCGAGGCCTTCGCCGACCGCGCCTACACCCCCGAGGCGACGTTGGTGTCGCGGCGCGAACCCGGCGCGGTGCTGCACGATCCCGAGGAGATCGCCCAGCGCTGCCTGAAACTCGCCGCGGGCGAGCCGATCCGGGCCGTCGACGGCAGCGAGATCCAGGTCCGGGCCGACTCGATCTGCGTGCACGGGGACAGCCCCGGTGCGGTCGCCATCGCGCAGGCCGTGCGCGATCGGCTCACCGCCGCCGGGGTCGAGCTGCGGCCCTTCGCGGCAGGAGGCAGCTGATGCGCTTCCTGCCGTGCGCCGACTCGGGACTGCTGGTCGAACTCGCCGACCTGCAGCAGGTGCACGCGCTCTACGCCGCGCTCGCCGACGCTCCGCCCGAGGGCGTCACCGATCTGGTCCCGGCGGCGAGAACGCTGCTGCTGCAACTCGATCCGCAGCGCGCCGACGTCCGCGCGATCGAGGAGGCGGTGCGGGCGGCCGAACCTCGCCAGGGCCTGCGCGACGAGAGCGAGGAGCTGGAGGTGCCGGTGGTCTACGACGGCGCCGACCTCGCCGAGGTCGCGCGGCTGACCGGGCTCACCGAGCGCGAGGTCGTCGAGGCGCACACCGGCGCGCGCTGGAAGGTCGCGTTCGGCGGGTTCGCACCGGGATTCGGCTACCTGACCGGCGGACCGGAGGACCTGGTGGTGCCGCGCCGGACGGAGTCGCGCACGGCCGTGCCGGCCGGAGCGGTCGGGCTGGCCGGCGCCTTCAGCGGCATCTACCCGCGCGAATCGCCCGGCGGCTGGCAACTCATCGGGCGCACCGACCTGCAGATCTGGAACATCGACCGCGACCCGCCCGCCCTGTTGCGACCTGGCGTGCGGGTGCGGTTCCGGGAGATCGGATGAGCGTGGAAGTCCTGGCCACCGGCCCCCTGGCCACCGTTCAAGACCTCGGAAGGCCTGGCCTGGCGGGAATCGGCGTGGGCACCTCGGGTGCCGCCGACACCCCCTCGCTGCGGCTGGCGAACCGGTTGGTCGGCAACGACGAGGACGCCGCCGCCATCGAGATCACCCTCGGCGGGCTCGCCCTGCGCGCGACCCGCGACCTGACGGTGGCGCTCACCGGAGCACCATGTCCGGTCACAGTGGACGGTCGCGGCGCCGCGCCGAACGCGGTGCTGCGGGTTCGGCGGGGAGCCGAACTGCGGCTGGGCGTTCCGGCGGTGGGGCTGCGCAGCTACCTCGCGGTGCGCGGCGGCATCGACGTCGAACCCGTGCTCGGCTCGCGCTCCACCGACGTGCTCTCCGGGATCGGACCCGAACCCCTGCAGCCGGGGGCGGTGCTGCCGGTGGGGGCAGCGCCGGCGCGGTTCCCGGTCGTGGACCTCGCGCCCGTCGCCGGGCCGTCCGAGGAGGTCGTGCTGCGGGTGCGGTCGGGGCCCCGGGACGACTGGTTCACCTCAGAAGCGCTGAAGACGCTGGTCAGCGCGCCGTACGAGGTGACCGCCGAGAGCAACCGGGTCGGAATGCGCCTCGACGGTCCGGTGCTGGAGCGCAACCGCACCGAGGAACTCCCCAGCGAAGGCATGGTCACCGGGTCGCTCCAGGTGCCGCCGGTGGGCACGCCGACGCTGTTCCTGGCCGACCACCCCGTCACCGGCGGGTACCCGGTGATCGGCGTGGTGCCTGCCGCCGACGTGGCCAAGGCCGCGCAGGCGCGACCAGGCCAGCACGTCCACTTCCGCTACGTCTGATCCCGGAGGATTCCGCGATGTCGAAGGACATGTCGCCCGAGCAGGCCCGCGCGGCGTTCCGCGCCGGGCTGCGAGCACCGACCTCGGGGTTCAGCGCGGGGTGGACGCAGGCGAACCTGATCTCGCTGCCGCGCGAGCACGCCTACGACTTCCTGCTGTTCGCGCAGCGCAACCCCAAGTCCTGCCCGGTGCTGGACGTGACCGAGCCGGGCGAGACCAGCGCGTCGATCTTCCGCGGCGACCTGCGCACCGACCTGCCCGCCTACACCGTCTACCGCGACGGCGAGCTGGTCGACGAGCGGGCCGACGTGGTGGACCTGTGGCGCGACGACCTGGTCAACTTCCTGATCGGCTGCAGCTTCACCTTCGAGGCCGCGCTGCTGGAGGCCGGTGTCCCGGTCCGGCACGTCGAAACCGGCGGCAACGTGCCGATGTACCGGACCTCCCAGCAGTGCCGCCCGGCCGGGAGGCTGGCCGGGCCGATGGTGGTCTCGATGCGGCCCGTCCCGGCCGAACTGGTGGCCACCGCGGTGCGCGTGACCTCCCGGTATCCGGCGGTGCACGGCGCTCCGGTGCACATCGGCGCCCCGGAGGCCCTCGGCATCGCCGACCTCGCCACCCCGGACTTCGGCGAGGCCGTGGAGATCCGGCCCGGTGAGGTCCCGGTCTTCTGGGCCTGCGGAGTCACCCCGCAGGCCGCGGTGATGCACTCCAGGCCGCCGTTCGCCATCGGCCACGCCCCCGGTCACATGGCCATCACCGACGCCAGGGACGGCGACTACCAGGTCCCCTGACCCCGCGACCTGGTGCGATCCTGGTCATGATTGCGACATGGACGCCGGGTGCGCTGCTTACCGTGGGAACGTGACTTTTCGTGTTCCGCTTCAGGTCCGCAGCTACGAGCTCGACGCGCTCGGCCACGTCAACCACGCCGTGTACCACCAGTACGGCGAGGTGGCGCGGGTCGCCGGGTTCCAGGCGGCCGGGTGCGACTGGGACGCTCTGGTCGCCCGGAGGATGGCGCCGGTGCTGCTGAGCACCACGGTGAACTTCCGGCGCGAGCTGCGCGCCGACGAGCACGTCGAGGCCTCCTGCGAAGCCAAGTTCGGTTCCGGGAAGTCCTTCCACCTCGACACGGTCATCACCAAGGCCGACGGCACGATCTCCGCCGACATCACCTGCGTGCTGGGCCTGATGGACCTCGAAGCCCGCAAGCTCGTGGCCGATCCCAAGAGCGTCCTGGAGTCCTTCGGCTTCGACGCCGAGATCCTCGCCCCCGGGTCCTGAGCTCAGCGCTCGGCGGTCGCCGCCTCGCTCCGGCCCGGGAGCTCGAAGTCCCGGATCCGGTCGGCGGCGTCCGCGGCCTCGCGGTCGAGCCGCCGCCAGTCGTCGTAGGGTTCGGCCTGTTCTCGCAGCGGGGCGAGATTCTTCAGCAGGATGCGGGTCTTCGTGTCGGTGCTCATCGCTCGGCTTCCGTCGGCGGGGTGTCTCCCCACCTGCTTGATCGCTTCGCGATGTTCGGGGATTAGCCGGAAGTAAGGCAGGCCACGCCGGAGATCACCTAGTCACCGACGTGATCTCCACGGTGCCCCCGCTGCCCGGGATCATCGTGACGTTGCGGTGCACCGGGCGTTCCGGGGCGGAGGTGACCGCCCGCAGGTCGGCGCGGCGGGCGATCTCCCCGGTGAGGATGCGCATCTCCGCCATCGCCAGCGTCGCGCCGAGGCATCGCCGGTCGCCGCCGCCGAACGGGATCCACGTGTTGGAGCCGGGTTTGACGCCGACGAACCGTTCCGGGTCGAAGGTGAACGGATCGGCGTAGAGGTCGTCGCGGTGGTGCAGCGACAGGACCCCGACGAGCACCCGGGTGCCCTCCGGAACGACCCGGTCACCGAACCGCCAGTCCGCCATGACCCGCCTGCCCAGCAGCGGGATCACCGGCCGCACCCGCATGGCCTCGTGGATCGTCGCCTCGACGTAACCGCCGTCGTCCGCGCCGCGGGCCGCGTCGCGGAGCCTGCCGTAGGACTCCGTGTGGCGCACCAACCGCTCGAACGCCCAGCCGATGGAGTTCGCGGTCGTCTCGTGCCCGGCCAGCACCAGCGTGAGCAGCTCGTTGCGCAGCTCGAGATCGGTGAGCTCGGCGCCGTCCTCGTCGCGGGTGTCGAGCAGCAGCGACAGGATGTCGTGCCGCTCGCCCGGCACGTGCGCGGCGCGGCGTTCGGCGATCACCGCCATGACCGCGCGGTCGAGGTGCGCCAGCCCCCACTTCTGCACCCCCACCGGCTGCGTCCTGCGCATTGACACCAGCTCGCTGACCCGCGCGAGCGGGCTGACCGACAGCGCCAGCATCTGCCGCAGCCGCGTGCGCAGCAGCTGCTCGGCCTCACCGGAGCGGTAGTCGATGCCGAAGACACCGGACATGATCACGTCGAGGGTGACCTTCTGGGCGGAGTCGGCCAGCCGGACCCGGGAACCCGCTCGCCAGCTGTCGATCTCCCGATCGGTGGCCTCCCGGATCTGCTCCTGGTAGTGGGCGATGGCCTTGCCGTGGAACGGCGGCATGAGCAGCTTGCGCTTCCGGCGGTGCGGCTCACCGGTCACGGTCAGCACCGAGTCGCCGACGATCGGGCGCAGCTGCGACTGCCCGGCCGTGGAGGGCGCCAGCGCGGGGCCGGCGGTGAACAGGGACTTCACGTGGTCGGGGTGCGAGATGATGGTCAGCGGCCGCTTCTCCAGCAGGGTGGTGATGCCGAAGATGTCGCCGTGCCGCCGGGAGCCCTCGAACAGCATCCGGCCCTGGTCGCGCGCGAACCGCAGGGTTTGCAGCAACGGCCCCGACCCGTGCAGCGGTGGCGGCGGACCCGGCTCCTCGGTCGGCCCCGCGGGCGAGGGCAGGAGTTCACGGGAGCCGGACGGCGTCGCGTTCTCCCACCAGCGTCCGCGGCGCTGCGCGGTGGAAGTGGCGGTCGAGGTCGTCATGGCAGCAACGGTATCCGGCGGGTGACCCCGCCCACATCGTCCTGCGGGCCCGGTTCCACCTCCTACCTGAGGAGGAGGCCGCGGTGATTCCGGTGCTCCGCGCGGCGTTCTAGGCTGGCCCGGATGAAGGGCCTGATCCGCTACGCGCACAGCCGGGCCGCGGCGCTGCCGTTCGGCTACCCGCCGGCCGTGGTGCTGCCGGGGCACGCGTGCCTGGTGGTGGTCGCGGCGGTGGCGGTCGCGCAGCGGCTGGCCGCCGAGGTCGTCGACTGGACGCTAACCGGTGGGCTGCTCGCGATCTTCCCGGTGGTGTACCTGCTGGTCGGCATGCCCATCCCGGACGGCGGGCGGCCGATCGGCGTGGCCGCGTGCGCGCTCCTGGGCACCTCGGTGCTGCTGGTGCACCCGGTGGCCAACGACCTCGCACCGCTGACCCTGGTGGTGATGCTCGCCGAGTGCGCGGCCGTCACCTCGCTCCGGGTGAGCCTGACGACCGCGGCCCTGGCGGCGCTGATCCCGACGGTGGCCGCCGCGGTGGGGCACCTCGGCTACGGCCTGCCGTTCTACCTGGTGGCGGTCGCGCTCGGCTGGGCGACCGGGTTCATCATCCGCACCCAGCTGCGGTTGTTCGAGCAGGAGCGCCAGGTGCAGGCGGAACGGGCGGTGCAGGCCGCCGACGACGAGCGCCGCCGCATCGCCCGCGAGGTGCACGACGTCGTGGCCCACTCGCTGAGCATCACGCTGCTGCACCTCACCGGTGCCAGGCGCGCGTTGCAGGAGGACCGCGACGTCGACGACGCCGTCGAGGCGCTCACCGACGCCGAGCGCCTCGGCCGCCAGGCCATCGCCGACATCCGCCGCACGGTGGGCCTGTTGGACTCGGAACCGGCGAAAGTCCGCCCGGAACCCGGCATCGGAGACATCGACGAGGTCGTCTCCGACGTGGTGCGCGCCGGGGTCCCGGTGACCTACCGGGTCGACGGCGATCCTCGTTCCGCCTCCGCCGCAACGGGTCTCGCGCTCTAGCGGATCGCCCGCGAGTCGCTGGCCAACGTCGTGAAGCACTCGCCGGGAACCACGGCCGAGGTGCGGCTGGTCATCGGCGACGGCGTGGTCCTGACCGTCGGGAACCGGCTGCCCGGAACGACCGGGGGAGCCGGAACGGGCAACGGCATCGCCGGGATGCGCCAGCGCGCCGAACTGCTGGGCGGCCGGCTGGAAGCCGGTCCCGTCGGCGGCCAGTGGGTGGTGCGCGCCGAGTTCGCGCCCGACGAGGTGACGGCGGTCCCGGGGGAGGCCCGATGATCAAGGTGCTGCTGGTCGACGACCAGGAGCTGGTTCGCTCCGGACTGCGGCGGATCCTGCGCCGCAAGGACGGTTTCGCCGTCGTCGGGGAGTGCGCCGACGGCGCGGAGGTCGAGGCCGCCGCGGCGGCCGAGCGGCCCGACGTGGTCGTGATGGACCTGCGGATGAAGCACGTCGACGGCATCGAGGCCACCCGCCGGTTGCAGGCCACCGCCGATCCGCCGCCGGTGCTCGTGCTGACCACCTTCGACGACGACCAGCTGCTCTCGGGTGCGCTGCGCGCGGGCGCGAGCGGTTTCCTGCTCAAGGACTCACCAGCCGAGGACGTCATCCGAGGGGTCCGGTCGCTGGCGGCGGGCGAGGCCTGCCTGGACCCCGCGGTCACCGGGCGCGTGCTCAACGCCTACCGCTCGGCCGCCCCGCCCCCGGAGGCCGCCGCCGACGAGCTCACCTCTCGCGAGCACGACGTGCTCGCCCTCATCGGGCGCGGCCTGTCCAACGGCGAAATCGCCTCGGAGCTCGGGATTTCCGAGGTGACCGTGAAGAGCCACGTCGGCCACATCTTCGTCAAGCTCGGCCTGCGAGATCGCGCGGCGGCCATCGTGTACGCCTTCGACCACCGCATCGTCACACCGAAGTAGCCGTCAGCGGCTTCGGCGCCGCAGTCCCTCGTGCGGCTGACGAGGGACTGCGCCGGTCATAGGGAGCGATGTCGGTGCCACCCCCAGAAGCCCCGGGTGCGGCGGGAACGCCGTGACGACGCCCCGGCCCGGTGGACAAGCGGTTTTCGACGTGGGGATGACCCGCTGCGCAGACCGTCACGGTGTGCGAAACCAGGACGCGGCGCGGTCCCGGAACTCCTCGCGGGTGAGCGCCCCGGCGCCCTCGGGCAGCGCGGCGAGCACCGGCGCACCGGTGAGCCGGGGGAGTTCGGTGAGGTTGCACCGCTCGGCCAGGCCGAGCGCCCGGGGCATGGAGCCGAGCACCAGCCCGGCGGGTTCGAGACCGCGCGCCCGCAGCGCCTCGACGGTGAGTTCGGTGTGGTTGAGCGTGCCCAGCCCGATCCTGGTGACGACGTGGACCCGCACGCGGTGGTCGCGGGCCAGGTCGGCGGCGAGGCCGGGCAGCGTGCCGCCCGCGGTGTCGAGGCGCACCAGGGCACCGCCCGCCCCTTCGACGATCACCACCTCGTGGTGGCGTGCGAGTTCGCGGATGCGGGCCGCGTGCTCGCCGATCGCGGGGATGGCGACCCGGCGCAACCGGGCGGCGGTGTCCGGGGCGAGCGGGTCCGCGAGCCGGGTGAACTGCGCGACCTCGCAGCCGGTGAGGCGGGCGACGACGTCGACATCGGTCTCGTCGGAGCCGGTCTGGGCCGGTTTGACCACGGCGACGTCCGGCCCGTGGTGAACGGCCAGCGCCGCCGTGGCGATGGTCTTGCCGACCCCGGTGTCGGTTCCGGTGACGAAGACGATCACGGCGTCCCCCGGTGCTGCTCGACGACGCGGGCCAGCTGCTCGACCGCGCGTGCCCATTGGTCGTCGGTGATCCCGGCCTGGGTGGTGATCCGCAGCCGGGACACCCCGTCGGGAACCGACGGTGGCCGGAAGCAGCCGATCCGGATCCCGGCCTCGCGCGCGGCGGCCTGCGCCGCGAGCGCCACCTGCGGAGACGGCATCGGCACCGACAGCACCGCCCCCGCGGACCTGGCGACCCGGAGCCGGTCGGCGAGCTGGGAGGCGCGCCGGTGGACCTGTTGCGGGAGGTCAGGCCGGTCGCGCAGCAGGTGCAGCGCTGCCCGGGCGGCTGCGGTGGGAGCCGGGGCCAGGGCGGTGTCGTAGATGAACGGGCGCGCGCGGTTGATCAGGTGGTCGATCAACGCATCCGAGCCGAGGACCGCCCCACCCATCGCGCCTAGCGACTTCGACAACGTCGCCGTCATGACCACCTGCGGGGCCTCGCCCAGCCCGGCCACCAGCCCTCGGCCGCCGTCACCGACGACGCCCAGCCCGTGCGCCTCGTCGACCAGCAGCAGCGCGTCGTGCTCGGCGCAGACCTCGGCCAGCTCGGGCAGCGGCGCGGCGTCGCCCAGCACCGAGTAGACCGACTCGGTCAGCACGATCGCCCGCCGCCCGCCGGCCTGCGCCAGGGCCGACCGCACCGCGTCGACGTCGTTGTGCGCCACGACTTCGATCCTCGCGCGCGAGAGCCGCGCCGCGTCGATCAGCGATGCGTGCACGTGCGCGTCCGAGACGATCAGCGCGTCCCGGTCGGCCAGCGCGGTCACCGCGGAGAGGTTCGCGTGGTACCCGGTGGACAGCACGAGCGCCGAGTCCCGGCCGGTGAACCCCGCGAGCTCGGCCTCCAACTCGCCGTGCAGCGTCGTCGTGCCGCTGACCAGCCGCGACGCACCCGAACCGGCGCCCCACGCCATGGCCGCGTCGGAGGCGGCGGCGCGCACGACGGGGTGCGTGCTCAACCCCAGGTAGTCGTTGCTCGCGAGGTCGACGACGTCCTCGCTCGCCGAACGCGGCCGCAGCGTGCGCTGCAGGCCCGCCCGCTCGCGCGAACACCGCTGCTCGGCCAGCCACTCCGCCCAGCTCATCCGGCCTCCACTGCGGCGGCGATGCCCGCGCACAGCGTCGCGACGTCGGCGTCGTCGGACACGTACGGGGGCATGGTGTAGATCAAGTCCCGGAACGGGCGCAGCCACGCGCCTTCGGCCAGCGCGGCCTCGGTCGCCTTGGCCACGTCCACCGGGTGGTCCAGGCGCACGACGCCGACCGCGCCCAGCACCCGCACCTCCGCCGCGTCGATGTCGTGCAGTGCCTGCAGGCCCGCGTTGATCCGCCGGACGTCGTGCTCCCACCGGCCGGTGGCCAGCAGGTCGAGGCTCGCCGAGGCGACGGAGCAGGCCAGCGGATTGCCCATGAACGTCGGGCCGTGCATGAGCACGCCTGAATCGCTGCCGGAGATCCCGCGCGCCACCTCGCCGGTGCACAGCGTCGCCGCCAGCGTCAGGTAGCCGCCGGTCAGCGCCTTGCCCAGGCACAGCACGTCCGGGGCGACGCCGGCGGCCTCGGAGGCGAAGAGCGTTCCGGTGCGGCCGAACCCGGTGGCGATCTCGTCGAAGACCAGCACCAGCCCGTGTTCGTCGGCGACTTCCCGGAACACCCGCAGGCATTCGGCGGGGTAGGGGTGCATCCCACCGGCGCCCTGCAGCAGCGGTTCGACGATCAGCCCGGCCAGCCGGTCGGCGTGCTCGGCCGCCAGCGCCCGGAACCCCGCCGCCCAGGTCTCGACGTCACCGCCCAGCGGAGGTGGCTGATCGCCGAAGACCTGCTCCGGCAGCACCGTCGACCACATCGAGTGCATGCCGCCGTCGGGATCGCACACGCTCATGCAGTCGAACGTGTCGCCGTGGTAGCCGCCGCGAACGGTGAGGAACCGCGTGCGGTCCGGTCGCCCGGCGCCGCGCTGGTACTGCAGCGCCATCTTCATCGCGACCTCGACGCTCACCGAGCCGGAATCGGCGAGGAAGACGCGGTCGAGCCCGTCGGGGGTGAGTTCGACCAGGCGCCTGGCCAGCTCGATCGCCGGCTCGTGGGTGAGGCCGCCGAACATCACGTGCGAGAACCGCTCGGCCTGCCGGTGCAGCGCTCGGTCGAGGACGGGGTGGCGGTAGCCGTGGATCGCCGACCACCACGACGCCATCCCGTCTACGACGTCGCCGGTGCCGTCGATGCTGATCCGGCTCCCGGACGCGCCGGTGACCAGGCGGGTCGGGGCCGGGTCGAGCATCGAGGTGTAGGGGTGCCACAGGTGCTCGCGGTCGAAGGCGAGCTGGTCGGAGGCGTCCATCAGGCGTTGGGCAGGACGTCGGTTCCCGCTCCGCGGCGCCGGATCGCGGGGTCGGCGGGGCGTTGCGCGATCTCCTCGTCGGAGCCGAGCACGACGAAGCCGCTGTCGCGGATCATCGCCAGGTCCGCCTCCGCTTCCTGCCCCTCGGAGGTGAGGTAGTCGCCGAGGAAGATCGAGTTGGCGACCTGCAAGGCGACCGGCTGCAACGTGCGCAGGTGCATCTCCCGGCCACCGGCGATGCGGATCTCGCGGTCCGGGCAGACGAACCGCGCCATCGCCAGGATCTTCACGCAGCGGGCGGGGGAGAGCTCCCAGGTGTTCTCGAACGGGGTTCCGTCGAAGGGCATCAGGAAGTTCACCGGGATGGAGTCCGACTCCAGCTCCTTGAGCGCGAACAGCGCCTCCACCAGTTGCTCGTCGGTCTCACCCAGGCCCGCGATCAAACCCGAACACGGCGACAGGCCAGCGGTTTTGGCCTTGTCCACGGTGTCCACGCGGTCGGCGTAGGTGTGGGTCTGGACGATGTTGTCGTGGTGGCTCTCGGCGGTGTTGATGTTGTGGTTGTAGGCGTCCACACCGGCGTCCTTGAGCCGTTCGGCCTGGCCGTCGGACAGCAACCCCAGGCACGCGCACACCTCGACGTCGGGGTGCTCGGACTTCAGCGCGCCGACCATCTCGGTGACCTTGTCGATGTCCCGGTTGGACGGGCCGCGCCCGGACGAGACCATGCACACCCGGCTCGCCCCGCCCTTGAGCCCGGCGCCCGCCTGGCGCAGCGTCTCGTCCTTGGACAGCCACGAGTACTTCAGGATCGGTGCGCTGGAGCCGAGCGCCTGCGAGCAGTAGTTGCAGTTCTCCGGGCACAACCCGGACTTCAGGTTGACCAGGTAGTTGACCTTCACGGTGTTGCCGAAGTGCGCCCGCCGCAGCTTGCTCGCCGCCGCCACGACGGACATCAGCTCGGCGTCGTCCGCGCGCAGCACGGCGAGCGCGTCCTCGGACGTGGCCGGTCGTCCGGCCAGGACCGCGTCGGCGAGCTGATCGAAGGTGGGGCCCATGCCATCTCCCGGGGTCGACCTGAACAGTGTTCACCTGAACATCGTTCAGGCTAAACTGGGGGCGTCGATCGGTCAACGGGAGGTTTGGGGTGCGCTACCACCGCAGCGACGTCGTGGCTCGGGCCATCGAGGTGCTCGACGAGTACGGGCTGGAATCGCTCACGATGCGCCGGCTCGCCTCCGAGCTCGGCGTGCAGCCCAGCGCGCTGTACCACCACGTCCCCAACAAGCAGTCGCTGCTGGCCGCGGTCGCCGACGAGATCCTGCGGCGCGGGAGCAGGCCCCGCCGCGCCGAGCGCTGGGACCGCAGGGCGATCGAGATCTGCGCCGAGCTGCGCGACGCGATGCTCGCCTACCGGGACGGCGCCGAGGTCGTCGTCGCCGCCCACACCTTCGGTCTCGGCGCCCGCGAGCCCGCGGCAGCGCTGCGCTCCGCCCTCGCCGACGGGGGCCTGCCCGAGGACCTCGTCGACGTCGGCACCCGAGCGATCCTGCACCTGGTCTTCGGTCACACCGTCGAGGAGCAGACCGCGATGCAGGCCGCCAGCGCCGGGGCCATCGACCGGAACCCGGGCGCCGAAGCCGATTTCGAGCAGAGCCTGGAGCTGCTCCTCGACGGGCTCCGCGCCCGGGTCTCGGCGAGCTGAACGCCCGCGCCGCCTCGGTGGTGGGCGTCGTTGCGCTCAGCGGTGGCCGGTCTCGCCGACGAGGGCCTGCTCAGGCCGTCCAGCTGCCGGGCGCGCGACCTGATCGACGCTCGGTCACTCGCCGACCGTGCCGTACTCGGGCCGCCCCGCGGTTCGGTAGGTCTGGATGGTGACGCCCTTCGGCGTGGACCGGCATTCGGCGAGTTCGAGCTCCAGGTCGACGCCCCGGTCGGCGAAGAGCCGCATCCCCTGGCCGACGATCACCGGGAAGGTGAGCAGGTTGAGCTCGTCGACCAGGTCGTTGTCCAGCAAGAACCGCACCAGGGTGGCGCTGCCGTGGACCTGCAGCTCCCGGCCCTGCTGAGACTTGAGGTCTCGGATCGCCCCCGCGACGTCGCCGGTGAGCACGGTGGTGCCGGACCACTCCGGGTCGGTCAGGGTCGTGGACGGCACGTACTTCGGGAGGGCGTTGAGCTGGCTCGCGATCGGGTCGTCGGGGTCGAGCACCCTCGGCCAGTACCCGGCGAAGATGTCGTAGGTGCGCCGCCCCAGCAGGAACGCGTCCACCCGCTGGAACGTCGCGTGCATGAACTGCCCCGTCTCGTCGTCGGCCAGCGGAGCGAGCCAGCCACCGCGCTGGAACCCGCCGCTGCGGTCCTCGTCCGGCGCGCCGGGCCCCTGCATCACTCCGTCAACCGAGACGAACGTCGTCACCGTCAGCTTCATCGCGCAGTCCTCTCCAGTAGTCGTTCACCGGTGTGGACTCGCGGGCGCCGCGAAGCTCATCGGTCAGTCGCGGCGCGGCCTGCGGTGCAGGAGGCGGAAGCGCGACCACTGGGTCTCCGCGGCTTCGATGGAGCTGCGAGTGCGTTCGGGATCTACTGTGGAGAGTTGCGCGGCGATCGCCTGCGCCACCGCGAGGCCCGGAGCCAGCGAGGGGAAGAACGCGACGCCCTCAGCGGGGATCAGCACGACCTCTTCCGCCGCTGCGGTCAGGGCGGGGCTGGCCGCGTCGGTGAGGACGAAGACCCGCGCGCCCCGCTCGTGGGCTTCCTCGGCCGCGATCACCGTGCTCTGGTAGAGCCGCCAGAAGCTGATCGCGATCAGAACGTCGCCGGGCTCGATCCGGGAGATCGCGTTGGCCAGCTCGGCGTCGTCGTGCACCACCGTCGCGTCGTAGCCCGCCAGTTGCACGTTGTGCCGGAGCGCCGATCCCACCGAGTAGTAGCTGCCGTTGGCCACGATCAGCACCCGTCCGGCCCGGGCGATCGCCTCGGCGATGGTGCGCAGCAGCTGCTCGTCCAGGCGGCGGTTGAGCACGGCCAGCGACTCCAGGTCGCGGCGCAGCGACGCTCCGCCCAGTTCACCCTCGGTCTGCTGCGCGGCGGCCACCTCCGGTGCGCTCAGCGATGACAGGTACCGCGCCCGCAACTCCTGCTGGAGGTCGGACCACCCGCTGAAGCCCAGGATCTGCGCGGTCCGGCTGACCGTGGCGACGTTGACCCCGGCGAGCTCGGCCGCCTCGGCCGCCGAGCTGTAGGAGGCCCGCCGGGGCTGGGTGAGCAGCACCTGCAGCACCGCGGCGCCCTTGCTCCGCAACCCGCGTTCCGGCACCCGCCCGCGCAGCCAGGCCTCGAAGCCGTCGGGCTCGCCGTCGGTGGTCATGCGGCTCCTCTCGACGCGCACAGCTTAACGAGCTCAAAACGCAACGGGTATTGCAGTTTGCAATAACTGCACTATATGTTGCTGGACACTTCGCTCGGTGCTGCGACTCACCTGGAGGCACCTCGTGTCCCTGTTAGCCCGACTCGACCGGCTTCCGCTGAGCCGGCCGCACTACCTCCTGCTGCTGCTCGGCGGGCTCGGCTACACCTTCGACGGCATGGACTCGGCCGTGGTGGCCTTCCTGCTGCCGAGCGTGCAGGACGAATGGGGTCTGACCAACGCCCAGCTCGGCCTGATCGGCTCCGCCACGCCCTTCGGCTTCCTCTTCGGCGCCACCTGCGCGGGGCTGCTCGGCGACCGCATCGGTCGCAAGAAGGTCATGATGTGGGCGCTGGCCGTCTACGCGCTGTTCTCGATCGTCGGCGCCCTGTCGCCCAACTACGAGATCTTCGTCGGCGCCCGCGTGCTCGCCGGGTTCGGCGCCGGTGCCGAGAGCGCGATCATCGCGCCGTTCCTGGCCGAATTCGTCCCCGCCGCCCGGCGCGGCTGGTTCGTCGGTGCGCTCGCCGGGTTCTTCTCCTTCGGCTTCGTCGCCGCCGCGCTGCTCGGCCGCTTCGTCGTGCAGCCGGTGCCCGAGGGCTGGCGATGGGCCCAGGTCATCACCGCGCTGCCCATCGTGATGCTGCTGTGGTGGCGCCGGTCGCTGCCGGAATCACCCCGGTACCTGCTGGCCAGCGGACGAACGGCCGAGGCCGAGGACGTCGTCGTCGACCTGGAGGAGAAGGTCCGGGCCGCGACGGGCGCCCCGCTGCCGCCGATCCCCGAGGCCGCGGTCGAAAAGCCCGCGGAGGCGCGCAAGGTCGGGCTCCTCTCCGCGCTGAAGTACCTGTGGAGCGGGTCGATGGCTCGGCGCACCGCGATCACCTGGCTGATCTGGTTCGTCATCACCTTCTCCTACTACGGCTTCTTCACCTGGATCCCGACCTTGCTGGTGCAGCAGGGCATCACGGTCACCAAGAGCTTCGAGTTCTCGATCATCATCTACCTCGCGCAGGTGCCCGGGTACTTCTCGGCGGCCTGGCTCGGCGAGTCCCTGGACCGCAAGAACACCATCGCGCTCTACCTCGCCGGCGCCGCCGGCAGCGCGTTCTGGATGAGCCAGATGACCGACCCGATCCTGATCACCACCTCGGCGGCGGTGCTGTCGTTCTTCCTCAACGGCACCTACGCGGCCGTGTACTCCTACACCCCAGAGGTGTTCCCGACCTGGATCCGGGCCTCCGGCACCGGCCTGTCCAGCGCGTTCGGCCGGGTCGGCAGCATCATCGCGCCCTCGGTGATCGGCCTGTCGGCCGCATCGCTGGGATTCGCCGGAGTCTTCGGCCTCACCACGGCGGTGCTGGCCGTCGGCGTCGTGTGCACCCTCGCGTTCGGGCTGTCCACCGCGGGCCGGTCGCTGGAGGACCTCAACGAGACCGGCGGAGCGAAGGCGGTGACCCGATGAATCTGTCCGAAGTGGAGGATCGCGTCCGCGAGGACGTCGGTGCCCGGCTGTTCACCGCGCTCGCCTGGTTGCCCGGCCGCCGCGTCCTGCACCGCGCGCACAGCAGTCATCCCGAGCAGTACCCGGTGGGCGGGGAGAAGTCCGTCGAGGTCGCCGCCGGGTGGCTGGACCGCTGCATCACCGCGCAGCTGCCCTACTTCGGTCCCGACGAGGCCTCGGTGCGCGAGGTCTTCGCCGACCACCGGCTCATCGCCGAACTCGGCTGCGGATCGGTGATCAACGTTCCGGTGGTGGACCGGACCGGCACCTTGGGCGTGCTCAACCTGCTCGACGCACCCGGCGCCTACCGGGAGTCGCAGGTGCGGCGGGCTGAAGAGCTGGCCGTGCTGGCCGTGCCCGCGCTGCGCGAACTCGTCCAGCGCATCGACGACATCGAGGAGGAACCCACACCGTGACCACCCTGCTGCTGCGCTCCGGCACGCTGCTCGACGTCGACACCGGCGAGTGCGGCGAAGGCGACCTGCTGTGCGCCGACGGCCGCATCGTCGAGACCGGTCGCGGCCTGAGAGCACCGGACGGTGCGCGCGTAGTGGACCTCGCCGATGCGACCGTGCTGCCCGGGCTGATCGACGCTCACGTGCACGTCACCGCGGCCACCGCCGACCTCGGAGCGCTGCCCTCCTGGTCGCCGTCCTACGCCACCGCGCACGCCGCCCGGATCATGGGCGGCATGCTCGACCGCGGGTTCACCACGGTGCGCGACGCGTCGGGCGCCGATTTCGGCCTCGCCGACGCCCAGTCCGAAGGCCTCATCCGCGGGCCTCGGCTCGCCTTCTGCGGGAAGGCGCTGAGCCAGACCGGAGGTCACGGCGACAGTCGTCCGCGCGGCACCCGCGTGCACGACGGGCACCAGTGCTGCGCCGGACTCGGCCGCATCGCCGACGGCGTCGACGCCGTCCGGGCCGCCGCCCGCGACGAGCTCCGCAAGGGCGCCCACCACATCAAGGTGATGGCCGGGGGAGGCGTCGCCTCGCCCACCGACCGCATCGACTCCACGCAGTACTCGATGGACGAACTGCACGCCATCGTGCAGGAGGCCGAAGCGGCCAACCGCTACGTCGCCGCGCACGCCTACACCGCGCGTTCGGTCAGCCGCTCGCTGCGCGCCGGGATTCGCTCCATCGAGCACGGCAACCTCATCGACGAGTCCAACGTGGCCGAATTCCTCGAGCACGACGCGTTCCTGGTGCCCACCCTGGTGACCTACTGGGCTCTCAAGACCGAAGGACGCGAGTTCGGGTTGCCCGAGGACAGCTGGCGCAAGGTCGACGAGGTGCTCGGCGCCGGTCTCGCCGCGCTGGAGACCGCTGACCGGGGCGGTGTGAAGATCGCCTACGGCACCGACCTGCTCGGCGGCATGCACCGACACCAGAACGAGGAGTTCCGGATCCGCAGCGAGGTCCAGAAGCCCCTGGACGTGATCCGCTCGGCGACCAGCACCGCGGCCGAACTGCTCGGCATGTCCGGTGAGATCGGCACCCTCCGCGAAGGGGCCCGCGCGGACCTCGTCGTCGTCGACGGCGACCCGCTGACCGACGTCGCCGCGCTCGCCGACCCCGAGCGCATCCGGCACGTCGTCCAGGGCGGCGAGATCGTCTGAGGCGGGGACAATGACGATGTGATCGCCTCGGCGCCCGGGGCACCGGTGGAGGTCCCGCCTGCCGTCCGCGAGATCGCGGGCGGCAGGCCGATCCGAGCGGTGTGGCGCAACGAGCTCGGCGGACTGACGTTCCGGGTCGGAGCCGACTCCCGCGCGCTGTTCGTGAAGTGGTCGCCCGTCGAACTGCCGCTGGGCCCAGAGGTGGAACGGCTGCGCTGGTCCGCGAGCCACGCGGCGGTTCCCCGGGTGCTCGACCGAGGTGCGGACGAGGCCGGCGAGTGGATGGTCACCGCCGGCCTGCCGGGCCTGTCCGCGGTCGACGACCGGTGGCTCGCCGATCCTGGAACAGCCGTGCGCGCCATCGGTTCCGGGCTTCGGGCCCTGCACGAGGCGCTGCCGGTGCCCGACTGCCCCTTCGACTGGTCCGTCGAGCGGAGGCTGGCCTCCGCCCGGGAGCGTTCCGCCGAACCAATCGGTCCGGCGGAACGGCCACCCGGGTTGGAGCACGTCACCAGCGTCCGGGAGGCGCTGCGCGTTCTCGCCGACATCCCGCCCGCGGACCGGGTGGTCGTCTGCCACGGCGACGCCTGCGCTCCCAACACGCTCATCGGTGACGACGGCCGGTGCGTCGGCCACGTCGACCTCGGCAGTCTCGGAGTGGCCGACCGCTGGGCCGATCTCGCCGTCGCGACCTGGGCCACCCGCTGGAACTACGGGCCCGGTTGGGAGGAATCGCTGCTGGACGCCTACGGCGTCGATCCCGATCCCGACCGGACCGCCTACTACCGCCTCCTGTGGGCGGTCAGCGACTGACCACCTCGCCGGTCAGCCGAAGTTCGGCAGGACGAGGAGCACCCAGAGGGCCAGTGGGGCCGCCGCGACGATGACGCCTCCGTAGATGAGGAGCTGCCGGAAGAAGGCGTCCTTGTCGACGTCCTTGGCGTTGGCCAGCACGATCGCGCCGTTGGTGGAGAACGGGCTGACGTCGACGACCGTGGCCGCCACCGCGAAGGCCGTGATCATGCCGATCGGTCCCACGCTGCCCGTCTGCAGGAACGGCACCGCCAGCGGGATGAGCGCCCCCATGATGCCCACCGACGAGGCGAACGCCGAGACGATCGCGCCGATGTAGCACAGCAGCAGCGCCGCCAGCAGCGGAACACCGATGCCCGCCACCGAGTGGCCCACGTAGTCGATCGTGCCCATCTTCTCCAGCACGCCGACGTAGGTGAGCACGCCGCAGATCAGCAGCACGGTCGGCCAGGCGACCTCGCCCGGTGCGGCCTTGCCCGTCTTCGGTGAGAGCACGCTGAGCACCACGGCGACGCTCATCGCCATCAGGCCCACGTCGAGGCCGAAACCGAGCGTGGTGACCACCAGGACCGCCAGGCCGGCGAGGGTCAGCACCCGGTCGCGGTTGAGCTTGAGCTCCTCCTCCGGTTCGTCCGCGGGAACCTCGTCGCTCCCGCCCGAACCGGTCGCGATGAGCCGCCGGGCTTCGGTCCCGCGGCGCAGCCGCAGCCCGCCGAAGACCACGAACACCACGCCCGCGATGATCGCGTTGGCGGCGAAGCTGCCCAGGAACAGGGCGACCGGGCTGCCCGGCAGGCCGCTGTTGGCGACGACCTCGTTGACGATGCTGCCGTAGATGCTGATCGGGGAGAACCCGCCCGCCTGCGTGCCGTGCACGACCATCGCGCCCATCAGCAGCGGGTTGATCCGGTAGCGCGCGGCCAGGTTCAGCGCGATGGGTGCCACGATCGCCACCGCCGCCGGGCTGACCGCGCCGATCGCGGTCAGCACGGCGCCGATCCCGAACATCACCCACGGGATCAGCGCGATCCGGCCACCGACCAGCCGGACCGCGCGTTGCACGACCCAGTCGGTCGTGCCGTTCGCCCTGGCTATCGCGAACAGGAACGTCACGCCCACCAGGACCACGAACAGGTCCCCGGGGAAGCCGTCGAAGATGTCGTCTTCGGACAACCCGCCGAAGACCGTGGCGACCAGGAACGCGGCTGCGAAGCACAGCACGCCCATGTTCACCGACAACGTCGTGGCGATGACGAACGCGGCGACCAGCACCAGGATCGATATGACTTCGGGCGGCACCTTTGCCTCCTTGCCTGCGCGGCCCGCGCGCCACGAGGGGTGTGGTGCGCGGCACAGTGGCTCACTGGCTCAGCCACTTTCCGTGAATCGCGGGCTGAAGTCAATACCGAACTGGCCAACTGGCTCAGCCAGTTCTGGGCGTCCTGGTGCTCGGCTCAGCGCGGCGGTGCGTCAGCGCCAGCCGAGTTCGGGGGCCACGTGGCGGAGGACGCTGTCGATGACGTGGGCGTTGTAATCGACACCGAGCTGGTTGGGGACCGTGAGCAGGAGGGTGTCGGCTGCGGCGATCGCCTCGTCCTCCGCCAGCTGCTTGACCAGCACGTCGGGTTCGGCGGCGTAGGACCGGCCGAAGATCGCGCGGGTGTTCGCGTCGATGTGGCCGATCTTGTCCTCGGTGTTGCTCTCGTCGCCGAAGTACATGTCGTCGAGGTCGTTGACGATGGCGAAGATGCTGCGGCTCACCGACACCCGCGGCTCGCGCTCGTGCCCCTCGGCGCGCCACGCCTCCCGGAAGGCCTCGATCTGCTTGCGCTGCTGGACGTGCAGCGGCTCACCGCTCTCGTCGTCCTTGAGGGTGGAGCTCTGCAGGTTCATCCCCAGCTTCGCCGCCCACCGGGCGGTCGCGTTGGAACTCGAACCCCACCAGATCCGATCCCGCAGCCCCGGCGAGTGGGGTTCGACGCGCAGCAGGCCGGGCGGGTTCGGGAACATCGGACGCGGGTTGGGCTGGGCGAACCCGTCGCCCTTGAGGACCTGGAGCAGCACCTCGGTGTGGGTGCGGGCCATGTCGGCGTCGGTCTGCCCCTCCGGCGGCTGGTAACCGAAGTAGCGCCAGCCGTCGATGACCTGCTCCGGAGACCCGCGGCTGATGCCCAGCTGCAGCCTGCCGTCGGAGATGAGGTCGGCCGAACCCGCGTCCTCGGCCATGTAGAGCGGGTTCTCGTAGCGCATGTCGATCACACCGGTGCCGATCTCGATGTGACTGGTCCGGGCGCCGATCGCCGCCAGCAGCGGGAACGGCGACGCGTACTGCTGGGCGAAGTGGTGCACGCGGAAGTAGGCGCCGTCGGCTCCGAGCTCTTCCGCCGCCACCGAGAGGTCGACGGCCTGGTGCAACGCGTCGGACGCGGTGCGCGTCTGCGAGTGCGGCGAGGCCGACCAGTGTCCGAATGACAGGAACCCGATCTTCTTCACCCCGGGTTCAACGCCCGCGAACCGGATTTGTTTCCCGGGTGCGAGGCATCACGCCCCGTTCGAAGGGGCGCATCAGCAGCTTGTGCGCTGGCTTCTCGACCAGCTTCGTGAGCAGCCAGCCGAGCAGGGTGCCGGTGGCCAGCATCGCCAGGGTCTGGGTCACGGTGTCGACACCGGCGTCCTGCAGCTTGCGCAGCACGATGTAGCCGATCGCCTGGTGCATCAGGAAGGTGCCGTAGGAGACACCGGCGAACCAGCTGATCGCGCGCCGCGCCAGCGGTGGCATCGCCATGTCCGGTGCGCGGGCCACCAGCGCGATCAGGCACATGCCGATGGCCACGGCGACCGATGATCCGGTGTCGGCGAGCAGGCCCTCCGGGGTGCGGGTGTAGTTGTGCACCTCCTGCGCCGCCATGCACAGCCCCAGCAGGGCCGCGAAGTGCGCGGTGCTCAGGCGCTTGACCGACCACAACCAGATCGCCACGCCCGCGACGAACAGGTGCCAGCGGTGCATGCCGATCCCGTCGACCACCGTCCGGTAGGCCTCGACGGGGTCGTCGATGCGGATCGGCCACTGCGCCAGCGGTAGCAGCACCGCGGTCCACAGCACGATCAGGATCCGCCGGCCGTGCCCCCATCGGCTGCGGTACAGCAACGCGGCGACGGTGAACCCCATCAGCTGCAGCGGCACCGTCCAGTGCGAGCCGTCGATGAACGGGTAGAACTGCGGCTTCCAGTGCCACAGCATCAGCAGGTTCGCCCGCAGGTCCTCGGGCAGCGGGTAGAACCACCCCTCGATCGGGAAGGCCCGCAGCACGAAGTAGCTGACCACCACGGCGGCCAGGAACGAGGGCAGCAGCCGGGCCACGCGACCCCACCAGTAGCGCAGCATCGACCCGCGGCGGATCGTCACGCACGCGAAGTAGGCGGAGACGACCAGCAGCAGGCTCGCCCCGACCTGGTACGGGAACTCGAAGGCCCGCGGCTCCAGCTCGGGGTGGAGGAAGACGCTCAGGCTCGTGGAGTGGTACAGCATCACCAGCACCACGCAGCCGGCCCGAACAAGATCCCAGCTGATCTTCCGGCGGCTCCGCTCGCCGCCGGCACCGGGTGTCGTCACGCTCGTCGCTCTTCCTCTGCAGCTGTTACCCGAGCCAGCCTCACCCACGAGGGTGGTGTTCCGCCATCGGGGCTGACACCCATTCCTGGTGCGCACCGACCCGTATGGGTGTTCGATCGGCGAGCGGTGGTCGAATGAGGTTGTCAGGAGGTGCGGGACGTGTCCTTGTTCTGGCGGGTGTTCCTGCTCAACGCCGCCGTGCTCACCGCTGCCACGGCGCTGCTGGTGCTCAGCCCGGCCACCGTGTCCACGCCGGTGCTGCCCGCTGAGGGGTTGATCCTGGTCGCCGGGCTGGCCGCGATGCTGGTGGCCAACGCGGTGCTGCTGCGCATCGGGTTCCTGCCGTTGCGGCGGTTGACCCGCGCGATGACCACCATCGATCTGCTGCGGCCGGGCTCGCGCCCGCCGGTGTCCGGGCACGGAGGGATCGCGGACCTGATCAAGGCGTTCAACTCGATGCTCGACCGGCTGGAGATCGAGCGCGCCACCAGCAACGCCCGCGCGCTGTCCGCCCAGGAGGACGAGCGCCGCCGCATCGCCCGCGAGCTCCACGACGAGGTCGGCCAGAGCCTGACCGCGGTGCTGCTGGAGCTCCGGCGGGTCGCCGACGAGGCGCCTGACTCCGTGGCCACCGCGCTGCACCAGGTCCAGGAGACCACCCGCGACAGCCTCGACGAGATCCGCCGGATCGCCCGGCGGCTGCGCCCGGGAGTGCTGGAGGAACTGGGCCTGGCCAGCGCGTTGAAGTCGCTCACCGGCGAGGTCCGCGGGATCGCCGCGCGGTGCCGGATCGATGGCGAGCTCCCCGAGCTCGGCGACGAGGTCGAGCTCGTCATCTACCGGGTCGCGCAGGAGAGCATCACCAACGCGGTCCGGCACTCGGGTGCGACTCGCATCGAACTGCTGGTGTCGGTCGACGACTCGGTGGTCCGGTTGCGGGTGCGCGACAACGGCGCGGGAACCGGCGCCGCCCCCGAGGGGGCCGGCATCCGCGGGATGCGCGAGCGCGCGCTGCTGGCCGGTGCCGTGCTCGCGGTCGAAGCCCCGCCGGACGGGGGGACGCAAGTCAGCCTCGACGTGCCGATCCACAACGGAGGCCGGTGATGACCCGGACCCGGATCCTGCTCGCCGACGACCACGTGCTCGTCCGGCGCGGAGTCAGGCTCATCCTCGACAACGAACCCGACCTCACCGTGGTCGCCGAGGCCGGTGACGGAGCGGAGGCGATCGAGCTCGCCCGCTCCGAGACACCGGATCTGGCGATCCTGGACATCGCGATGCCCCGGCTGACCGGGTTGCAGGCGGCGCGCCAGCTCACCCGGCTGCGGCCGGACCTGCGCATCCTGATCTTGACGATGTACGACAACGAGCAGTACCTGTTCGAGGCCCTCAAGTCCGGGGCCTCCGGGTACGTGCTCAAGTCCGTCGCCGACCGCGACCTGGTCGAGGCGTGCCGCGCGGCGATGCGCGGCGAACCCTTCCTGTACCCGGGCGCGGTGACCGCGCTGATCCGCAGCTACCTCGACCGGGCGGGCCAGGGCGAGCAGGTTCCGGACCGCGCCATCACCGACCGGGAGGAGGAGATCTTGAAGCTCGTCGCGGAGGGGCACTCCTCCAAGGAGATCGCCGACTTGCTCGTCATCAGCATCAAGACGGTGGAACGCCACCGCTCCAACCTCATGGCGAAGCTCGGCATGCGGGACCGCCTCGAACTCACCCGCTACGCGATCAGGGCCGGTTTGATCGAACCCTGAAGCTGAATCCGCTTCGAACCAGGGGACGCGGTTCGGGAACGGCGTGCGGCGACACGGGGTTGGACGCGGTGCCACCCCGAACTGACCAATGTGGCTAGCTCGTCCGGGCTAAACAGCGAGGTCGCCTCACGGTGTGAACGGCGGTTTCGCAGCCATGCGGTATGACCGGAGAATCGGGATTCCGCATGAGAGCAGAGGCCAGAAACCGTGACGACACGACCGAAGGTCTTCACCGTCTACCTCCTGATGGCCTGCCGCTTCGGCGCGGCGGCCAGCAGGGCCGCCATTCGCTCCTCCGGAGCCAAGGCAGTGCACCGGGAGAAGAGCTGAAGTTCATTCATTCACAAGGGTTTCAGTCCGCTCGCGCCGCTTTGGCGTAGCGGTCGGCGAGCTGAGCGCAGGCGACCTCGAGCTCCGGCGGCCCGAGCACCTCCAGGTCCGCGTCGTACTTGCCGAGTTCGGCCGCCAACGACCGCCAGGACCACGAACCGAGGGAGAGCTTGCATCGGCCATCGGTCAGTTCCTCGACCACCCCGTCGTAGGTGTAGCGCGAGACCGTGGCCGCAGGCAGGTCGAGGATGACTTCACCCTGGCACGGCCAGGTTTCCGAGCCCTGGAACCGGTTTCGGACGAATGCCGTCACCTCGCCGCCCGGCAGCTCGCGCGGGATGAAGCGCGGCCCGGTGGGGATGCGCGGGGTGATGCGGTCGGCGCGGAAGGTGCGCCAGTCGTCCCGGTCGAGGTCCCACGCGATGAGGTACCAGCGCCCACCCCAGGTGATCAGGTGGTGCGGCTGCGTCCGGCGCGCGACGGACGAGCCCTCGTAGTCGAAGCGGAGTTCCTCCCGCGAGTGCACCGCGCTGCTCAACGCCATCAGCACATCGCTGTCGACGCGTTGAGCCGTGCTGCGTTCGACCGCCGTGACCTGCAGCGCGTCGATCCGGTGGCGCAGCCGGGACGGCATGACCTGGCGGACGGTGGTCAGGGCGCGGTGGGCCGCCTCCTCGATGCCCGCACCGGCGGTGGTGGCGATGCGCAGCGCGATGGCCAGCGCCACCGCTTGTTCGTCGTCGAACAGCAGCGGCGGCAGGTTGCTGCCCGCCTCCAACCGGTACCCGCCGTCGGGTCCCTTGACGGTCGCGATCGGGTAGCCCAGCTCCCGCAGCCGGTCGACGTCGCGGCGGACCGTCCGGTCGCTGACCTCCAGGCGTTCGGCCAGCACGGAGCCCGGCCAGTCCCGCCGGGCCTGCAACAGGGACAGCAACGCCAGAAGCCGAGCCGAAGTTTTCCGCATGAACTCCATAGTGCCCGCATTAGCGGACACAACCTGACCGCTACTGGTGGCAACCTGCACTCATGACTACGACGGAGAACGCACTCGACATCGAAAAGCGCGACCTGCTCGCCGAGCTCGCGACCGTGCGCGCACAACTCCTCAACACCGTGCGGGGGCTCAGCGACGAACAGCTGGGCGAACGCCCGACCAAGAGCGAGCTGTGCCTGGGAGGCATCGTCAAGCACGTCGCCAGCACCGAGCACGCGTGGCTGCGGTTCGTGCTCGAAGGCTCCTCGGCCATGTCCTTCGCGCTGCCCGACGGCGTCACCTGGGCCGACATCGAGGCGGGCACCGCGCGCGAGTACCCGCAGTGGATGGTCGACCGGCTCAACGACTTCCAGATGCTGCCCGGCGACACCCTCGACAACATCGTGGGGCGCTACCAGCAGGTGGCCGCGCGCACCGAGGAGATCGTCACCGCGCTGCCCGACCTGCTGACCTCCCACGCGGTGCCCGAGGCTCCCTGGAACGAACCCGGTACCGAGCTCAGCGCGCGCCGCGTGCTGCTGCACGTGATCTCCGAGACGGCGCAGCACGCCGGGCACGCGGACATCATCCGCGAGTCCATCGACGGCCAGACGACCACCTGAGCGGCATGGCGGTTCTCGACAACCGGGCGCTCAACCGAGCGAGCCTGGCCCGCCAGTTCCTGCTGCGCCCGACCGACCTCGCACCTCGGGACGTCGTCGCGCACCTGTGCGGCATGCAAGCCCAGGAACCGCAGGAACCGTTCGTCGGCCTCTGGTCCCGGCTGCGCGCGTTCGACCCGGCCGAGCTCTCGGACCTGCTGAGCAGGCGGCGGGTGGTGCGGACCCACCTGATGCGCCGCACCATCCACCTGATGGCCGCCGAGGACGTGCTGTCCTGGCGTTCGCGCCACGACAAGATGCTGCTGCGACGGGTTCTCGGGGTCTACCGGAGCGAGCTGGACGAGGTCGATCTCGACGAGCTCGCGGAGGCCGGCCGGGAGGTGCTGGCCGGGGACGAGCCGCACTCGCAGGCCGAGCTCGCGAAGGCGCTCGCGCACCGCTGGCCCGGCCGGAGCCCGCGCGCGCTGGGGGAGGCGCTGGTGGGGGCGCTGATCCCGATGGTGCAGGTGCCGCCGCGCGGGCTGTGGCGGACCGGGGGTGCGGCCCGCTACCTGCCGGTGTCCTCCTGGCTGGGCCGCGAGGTCGATCCCGAGTCCCCGGACGACGAGGCCGGTCAGGAGTTGGTGCGTCGCTACCTCGCGGCGTACGGGCCGGCCGCCACCGCTGACATCCGTGCTTGGTCGGGACTGGCGGCGCTGCCCGGCGCGGTCAAGGCGGTGCGCGACGAGCTCGTGTCCTTCCGCGACGAGCGCGGGCGCGAGCTGCTGGACCTGCCGGGCGCGCCGCGCCCCGATCCGGACGAGCCCGCTCCGGTGCGCTTCCTGCCCGCGTTCGACAACGCCATCCTCGGCTACGACGATCGCAGCCGGATCGTCGACCTTGAACACCGCGGTCTGTCGGTGGCCGGTGAACGCGTCGTGCTGGTGGACGGACGTGTCGCCGGAACCTGGAAGTTCGCCGAGGAGGCGGTGAGCGTCACGCCGTTGCGCCCGCTGTCACCCCGGGAACGCGCGGACCTGGTCGAGCAGGGCGGCGAGGTGGCGATGTTCCTCTCCGGCGGCACGAGCGACCGCGCGGACGTGATCTAGTGGTGGCGTCGCGATCGATCGGTGTGCACAGTGGAGGCCATGCTGTTCCGCGTACCCACGCCCTCTGACGTAGTCGGCCTCGCGAAGTCCACGGTGGGCTGGGCCACCGAATCGGCCACCGCCGTGGCCACCGCTCCGGCTCGTGTTCTCGGCCTCATCGGTGACGCGGAGAAGCTGGTCGGCCGAATCTCGATCGTGGTGGACCAGGTCGAGGAGGTAATCCAGCGGGCCAACAACACGGTTCTGGAAGCGGAGGACACGATCCAGGACGCGCGAGCGGTCGCGGTCTCGGCGGCACCGGTCGTGGCCGACGCCGGTCGGGTCTCCGCGCTGGCCGAAGCGGTCGTCGGGCGCGCCAGCGGCGTGTGCGACGACGCCGCCAAAACCGTTGAGGAAGCCCGGCGCACGTCCGCTGGAGCCGATGAACTGCTCGCCGTCTACGCGCCGACGGCGAAGAAGGCCGCACCGCTGCTGGACCGGTTCGTCGACGAGCTCTCCGAAGCCGAGGTCGACGCCGCGATCCGGCTGGTCGACGAATTGCCGCAGCTCACCGAGCACGTCCTCACCGACATCCTGCCGATCCTGCGCACCCTCGACCGCGTCGGCCCGGAGATCCACGAGCTGCTGGAGGTCACCTACGACGTCCGCCGGGCGATCGCGGGCATCCCCGGGTTCCAGTTCTTCCGCCGTCGCGGGGAGGACAAGGTCGACGAGGAGGACTCGAAACCGCAGCCGGTCGCCAGCCGGGACTGATCGCCGGCGGATCGCTCGCATCAGCTCTCGGGTTCCTCCGCAGGTACCGGGTTCTCCGCGGGGACTGCCGGTACCGCTGCGGTCATCTCGGCCGCCGCGCACGGCACCATCGGCTGCGCCATCGTCGCGGCGACCGGGGCGATCGCCGCGGTGGCAGCCGACAGTTCCGACATCTCCGACAGTTCCGCGCCCGGGGTGGTGCGGACGCTCCACACCACGGTGCCCTCGCTGTTGCGCAGCTCGATGCCGTCGTCGTCGACGGCGAGGGTGGCGCCCGGGTCGCCGTCGGTGCCCGTGGACCACACGACCCGGCCGCGCCGGTCGTAGAGGACGAGATCGCCGCCGTCCAGGAGCTTGCAGCGACCCGTACCGCGGCCCTCGTTGCTGTAGAGCACCAGGTTCCCGTCGTCCTGGTGGGTCAGTCTCGTGGCCGGTCGCGTAGTCGCCCGGCTCGTAGTCCGGCACGTCCTCCGGGTCGTGGTCGCCGTCGTCATCGTCTTCGTCGGTCAGGATGAAGAAGTCCGTGACGAAGCAGGCGATCTCACCGTCGGCGTTGCGACCGACCCAGGTCGGGTAGTGCCCGTCTCCGCCGCCGGAGTGGCACACGACGACCACCGTGCGGTCCTCGTCGTCGGTGAACCGCCCGATCTCGTTGTCGCCGTCTTCTTCGAGGCGCTCCAGGACGCGGTCGACGTAGTCCTCGTCGTCGCAGTACGAGAGGTTCCCCTCGTCGACGAATCCCCCGGTCCCGCCGTCGACCGGGTAGCTGAAGAACGAGTCCCCGTCCAGTGTCGAGGCGTCCTGCCCCTCGATGACCGCCATCTCCCACGTGGCGACCGGCTCGTCGCGGACCGCGATCTTGATCACGGCCACGGTCTGGTACCAGCTCGGTTGGTCCGGTTCGCCGAAGCGGGCCTCGGCGAGCACCACCGGGTAGGTGCCGGGCGGGACTTCCTGCACGAACGCCCCGTTCTCGGACGAGCCGAACATGAACGGCTCGCCCGCATGGACCTTGCCGGTGGGACATCCACAGCGAGGTTTCCCGGTGCAGCCGGACGGTGGCGCCTTCGCCGTTGCGCAGGGTGTGGCGTGAACCGTCGACGAAGATCGTGTCGAAGTCGGGGGCGGGGATCGGCATGGGGGCTCTTCCGTTGCGGGGACGGGTCAACACGTGGCGCGAGCCGTTTTCGGTTCGGTCCACACGCGAGATGAGGGTCGCTGCTGCGGTGGCCGCGCGGGGGGGGTGGGGACCCGCGGCGGCCCCCGCGGGGCCACCCGGCCCCGCCATTGCCCCCCTGCAGTTGTCAAACAGCAAGCGCCGCAGGCGCGTTGGGGCACTCGACCGGTGGCCGGTGGTCATCCGGTGCTGGGCGGTGGGCCTCGCGATCCGGTGGGTTCGTCCGGACTCTGCCGGGTCAGGTGTGTCGGGTTGGGCGAAAGCAGTCCTGCCGAGCGCATCTGGAACCTCCTGTCGGCCACTGTGGACGGTCCTGCGGAGTGGGGCGAGCTGGGGAGCGCGGGGTTCATGGCTGTCGAACTCATGTGCTAAATGATGGCATGGCTGCGCTCGAAAATGCGAGCGAAATCGAGTCGCTAGATGGGGTGGTCGAGTTGATCACTCAGCGAAAGCGATTGATGTGAAACCCATTTCAGTCGCCCACTGAGGGGTGACGCGCTTCGGGTGGCAGCAGGGCCGGGTACCAGATGTCGGTGAGCGTCACCGCTGGATCGGTGTCGGCGGTGTCCAGAGTGCCCTGCACGGCCCAGCGGGTGAAGAATCGCTCCAGCTGCGTCACCAGCAGGCCGACGCGGAGCCTTGCCTCGTCGCGGCGGTCCTCGCCCCACCGCTGCAGGTGCCGGGGCATCGCCGCGGGCAGCTCGGCCACGGCCTCGGCCGCGATCGGCCGGAACGAGGGTTCCAGGGTCACGGCCTCGTCCCACACCGGCAGGATGTCCCGGTTCTTCTCGAACCAGTCCACGGCGCGGCGCAACCACTCGGTGAACTCGGCGCGCGAACCGGTGGCCAGCACCGCGTCCAGCTCGGCGTAGACCGAAACCGCGCGTTGCTGCGCCGTTTCGGCGCCGATCCGCCGCAGGACGTCGGGTTTCCCGCTGAAGTGCAGGTAGAAGGTGGCGCGACTGCACCCGACATCGGTGGTGATGTCGTCGATGGTGACCGCCGCGTAGCCGCGTTCGACGAACTGCCGTCGCGCCGCCTCCAGCAGCGCGGTGCGAGTCCGCTGCTTCTGCTGCTGGCGCAGGGTGGGGCGCTGGGCGTCGGTCACGAGACCGACCATACCGCTGAACACTCACTAGACACTGCGTCAGTGAAATGGCAGAGTCGATCGGCGATCGCATCGCGACGAGGAGGTTGCCGATGAGTTCCGATCCGGTGGTCTGCATCATCGGTGCCGGTTGCTCCGGTTTCACCACGGCCAAGCGGTTGCGCGACGCCGGAGTTCGCTACGACTGCTTCGAGGAGTCCGACGACGTCGGCGGGAACTGGTACTTCGACAACCCCAACGGCCGCTCGGCCTGTTACGAGTCGCTGCACATCGACACCTCGACCACCCGCCTGCAGTTCGAGGACTTCCCGGCGACCGAGGACTGGCCGGACTTCCCGCATCACACCCTGATCTACCAGTACTTCCGGGACTACGTCGAGCACTTCGGCCTGCGCGAGACCATCACCTTCAACACCCGGGTCGATGCGGCCCAGCGCACCGCGGACGGGCGCTGGGAGGTCCGGCTGAGCAGCGGCGAGACGCGCGAGTACGACGCCCTGGTGGTCGCCAACGGCCACCACTGGGACCCGCGAACCCCGCAGTACCCGGGCGAGTTCGACGGAACGATGCTGCACAGCCACTCCTACCGCAGCCCGTTCTCCCCGGTGGACATGCGCGGCAAGCGGGTCGTGGTGGTGGGCATGGGCAACTCCGCGCTGGACATCGCCTCGGAGCTCTCGCACCGCTCCATCGCCGAGCACGTCTGGGTCTCGGCACGTCGCGGGGTGTGGGTGCTGCCGAAGTACCGGGGCGGCAAGCCGGCCGACAAGCTGATGATGCCGCCGTGGATGCCCAAGCCGCTGGCCCTGCGCCTGGCGCGCAAGGCCATCAAGAGCAACGTCGGCGCGATGCGGGACTACGGTCTGCCCGAACCCGACCACGAGCCGCTGTCGGCGCACCCGTCGGTGAGCATCGACTTCCTGGCCAAGGCCGGCTCCGGCGACCTGACCTGCGTTCCCGGCATCGAGCGGCTGGACGGTTCGGCGGTCCGCTGCACCGACGGGACCCGGATCGAAGCCGACGTGATCGTGTTCGCCACCGGCTACAACATGAGCTTCCCGTTCTTCGGCGACCCGGAGCTGCAGCCCGACAGCGAGCACCGGTTCCCGCTGTTCAAGCGGATCTTCAAGCCCGGTGTCGACAACCTCTACTTCGCCGGGCTCGCGCAGGCGTCGCCGACGATCGTCAACCTCGCCGAGCAGCAGAGCAAGCTCATCGCAGCGCACCTGACCGGTGAGTACCGGCTGCCCGGCGCGGCGGAGATGCGCCGGATCATGGCGCACGACGAGCGAAAGCACCTGCGGCAGTTCTACGACTCACCCCGGCATACCATCCAACTCGACTTCGCCCGATACGTCCGCGACCTCCACCGCGAGGTCGCCGCCGGCAGGAAGCGAGCCACTCGATGAACGGCCACTGCACGCCCCGCTTCGCGCCGCTGCGCGACCTGCTGGAACGCCGGCTCAGCGAGGGGGTGGAGCGCGGGGTCTCGATCTGCGTGGTGCAGGACGGCGAGACGGTGGTCGACATCTGGGGCGGCGAAGCCCGGGAGGGCACCCCGTGGGAGCGCGACACGCTGGTCAACACGTTCTCGGTGACCAAGACGATGCTCGCGCTCGTCGCGCTCGGCCTCGCCGACTCCGGTGATCTCGACCTGGACGCCCCGGTGGCCCGCTACTGGCCCGAGTTCGCCGCGGAGGGCAAGTCGCAGGTGCTGGTCAGGCACGTTCTCGGGCACACCAGCGGGCTTCCGGGCTGGGACGAGAAGATGACGGTCGCCGACCTCTACGACACGCGCAGGGCCGCGGCGCTGCTGGCCGCGCAGAAGCCGTGGTTCGAGCCGGGGGAGGGCTCGGGCTACCAGGCGATCAGCCACGGCCACCTGGTCGGCGAGCTCGTGCAGCGGGCGGCCGGGCGCTCCGCCGGAACCGTGCTGCGCACCGACTTCGCCGAACCGCTGGGTGCCGATTACTGGCTCGGCGCACCGGAGTCGGTGGACCCGCGGGTGGCGGTGCTCAAGTCGCCGCCGCACGCTCCCGAGCTCGCCGAATTCGGTCAGCGGGCGCTGCTCAACCCGCTGTTCTCGATGAAGGTGACCACCACGCGGGAGTTCCTCGGCGCCGAACTGGGAGGGTTCAACGGCCAGGGCAACGCGCGCTCGGTCGCGCGCCTGCAATCGGTGGTCTCGCACGGCGGCACGATCGACGGCCGGCGCTACCTCTCGCCGGAGGTGATCGAGCGGATCTTCGAGGTCCAATCCGATGCGCCGGACCGGGTTCTGGGCCACCGCATCCCGTTCGGCATGGGCTACGCGCTGCCGACCCCGGAGCTCATGCCCACGCCGTCCGGGCGGATCTGCTGGTGGGTCGGGCACGGGGGCGCGGTGGTGGTCAACGACCTGGACCGGCGGATGACCGTGGCGTACACGATGAACAAGATGGCCGCCGAGCTCGTCGGGGCCGCCAAGACCCGCGACTACGTGCGCACCACCTACGAGTGCCTGTCGTCCTGAGTGCAGGACGGTGCCGGCGACCCGCGAGGCCGCCGGCGCCGCGGTCGATCAGGCTCCGAAACCCTTGAAGATGGTGGTGAACTCGAAGGGCTGCTGCTCGATGCTGCTGCAGGTCGGCGACACCGCGCCGCCCGGGCAACCGCCGTTGTCGCGGCCGGCCGACCAGAACGACAGCAGGCCGATCCCGTTGGCGTTGGCCCAGTCCAGCAGCTGGCGCGCGTGGTCCTGGGTGAAGATGTTGCCGTTGAAGTTGCGGCCGATCATCGGCGTCACGCCCAGCCGGGCCTTGAGGTCGGCGTCGCTGAGGTTCGGCCAGATCTCCTTCATCTGCCGCAGCGTGCTCTCGGCGGCCGCGATGACCGCCTCACCCCACGGCTTGCTGGAGCCGAACTCCATCGCCATCGGGTTGACCAGCACGTCGACGCCGTGGGCGGCTGCGCTCTGCAGCACCTGCAGCGAGTAGGGGTCCAGGCCGGTGTCGTCGGCCTGCACCCGCAGCGTGTAGCTGACCTTCGTGCCGCGCTCGGCCTGCAGCTTGGCCAGCGCCTCGTTGACGACGTCGTGCGGGATGGTCGCCTCGACGTCGACGTCGAGGTGGTTGGCGCCGGTCGCGTCGAGGATCGCCTTGTAGGCGCCCAGCAGCTCGTCGGCGGTGCCGCAGACGCTCTCCAGGTACGGGCCCATCGCGCCGCCGGTGGCGACGATGACGTCGCCGCCCATGCCGCGCAGCTCGTCGATCTGGCCCTTGATGGCCGGGTCGTCGACCGCCCGCTCGCCGCCCCACATCGGGGTGCAGCCGGCGGCGCTGCCGAGCACGAACGCGAGTGTGAAGTGCTGCTGCCCGGTGGCCTTGGCGACCTCGGCCAGGGTGGGCTCGTCCTGCATCACGTCGATGTAGGGCGCGGTCTTGATCTCGGCCGGGGCCTGTTGGGCGAGGGCGGAGCCCGCGGCCAGCGGCAGCATCGAGCCGGCCACGAGGGCGGTGACGAGCTTTCGGGGGATTCGCATGGTGATACTCCGGGGGATCACTGGAACTCGGCGATGATCTTGGTGAACTCGTAGGGCTGCTGCTCGACGCTGCTGCACTTGCCGTCGGTCCAGCCGCCGGGCTGCGTGCAGACGCGGTCGCGGTTGAGCGCCCAGTAGGAGAGCCGGCCGATCTGCTTCTGCTCGGCGTAGTCCAGCAGCGCGCGGAAGGTGTCCGGGGTGAACAGCTCCGAGGGCTGATCGGTGTGACCGTTCATGAGGATCACGCCGGTGCGCGCGTAGGCGGCGGCGTCGTCGAACTCGGGGTGCAGCTCGCGCAGCTGCTCGTGGAACGCCTCGGCGACCGAGATGGCGCTGTTGGCCATGTCCTGACCGGGGCCGCCGTAGTCGAAGTCCATGATCTTGAACAGGTCGATCTCGGCGCCCATGTCCTTGGCGCGCTGGATCTCGGCCTTGCCCGCCTCGTTGAGCCCGACGGTGGTCATCGGCAGCGTCAGCGTGACGTGCAGGTCGGGGTTGCGCTCCTTGAGCATCTTGATGGCTTCGAAGCGCTTGGTCTCGGTGGGTACGTCGCCGAGGTCGTCGCCCTCGATGTCGAGGTCGATGTGCGTCAGCTCGTACTTGTCGATGACCTGCTGGTAGGCGTCGGCCAGCGCGGTGGCGTCGGCGCAGGCGGTGGCCAGCTCGATGCCGTTGTAGCCGCCGAAGGACACCGAGATGTTGCCGCCCGCGGCGCGCACCGCGTCGGCCTTGGCCTTCACGGCGGTGTCGGTGGCGACCTCCTGTCCGATCTTGCCGTCCCAGGTGGGGGTGCAGGAGTCGGTGGAGGGCGCCAGGGCGAAGGCGAAGATGTAGTCCTTCTGCCCATGCCTAGCTCGTGACCTGCGGGAACCCTGCTGATCATGCCGCTGACCTGCGTGGCTAGTAGCCCAACGAACCCCATCGGAGCCCATCGGTTTTCACCGTCGTGCGGACTGAATGCGGACTGAGAAGGATCACTAGAGATCAGAAAGGCCCAGCCGTTGATCCGGCCGGGCCGACAGTCGTGCCCCAGGTAGCGCGGGCGAGCATCACTCGGATCACTCGGTCACATCGTCGCGCTCTTCTTGTATTTCGATCAAGCGCCGCTCGTTGGCGGACGCCTGGCTGCCGATCCGCTTGACGACCGATCGAAGAATGTCGATCTCGTCGAACCGTTTCTGGATCTGATCGGCTAACTCCGTGTTGGTCTCGGCCATCTCGTCCTGAAGCCGATCGATGCGGAGTTGGATCTCAGTTGCCACGTGATGGTGAATGTTTTCGTTGAGAACCCAGATCCACAGCACCACGATCAGCACGAGAAGCGGGCCATCCCACTGGTCGGTGAACATGGCGGGGTGGATGGACCCCAGGAGGTAAGCAATCGTGCAGATGATCGCCGCGACGGTGAGTACCGAGCGGCGAGATCTATTGGTCATTGCGGGCCGCCAGAACTAGGTGCAATTGGTTAGCTTCTTGACTCCATTTTGTGCTGGCCCCGGACTATGTCGCATCACCCTTCCGGGTGCCGTTCGCCCTCGGACGCCAGATCCTGCATGGCACGCGCGGTGATCTCCATAACCAACCCCCGCCCGTACTCGCGCCCCATCGTGAGCAACAGGCTGTAGAGCGCGTCCTCGACGCGTGCCTTGTCCTGCGCGGCGCTGACCGCCCGGCGGATCGGCGGCAGGTGCTCGCCGGTTTCCCGCGCGGCGGCGGGTTGATCATAAAGTGGCTGGCGGCCAACAAGAACATCGTCGACCAGCGTGCCTGGTTGAAACATGAGCGCCGTTTCAAGATTCCGCAGGGTCCGGGCGGACACTCGGTTCTTCTTGGAGCGTTCCAGCTCGAAGACCGTCTGGTGAGTGGGCCCGCCGCGCGCGCTGATGTCCTTGCGGTTGAGGCCCAGCTCGGTTCGTCGAACCTCGATCGCACGTGCTAGCAGTTCAGGACCAGACTCTCCGCTCGGGGAGTGGTACCTGGTCAGGTCGATCATAGACACTGTCTAGATCCTACTCAGTTGTCCGAGTGGCGTTACCTAAAAGTCAAGGGTAGCAGATCAAAGACGCGATTTGATGCAACTAGGCGCTCTTAGGTGCATTAGGAAGTGGTCATAAAGTGTCCGTATCCGCTTTGAACTGGGAAAACATCCCGACACTCACGATCTAACCCGCGCCCAATATGGGACTAAGGTCCTTTGCTTTCCACGTTGTAGGCGCCTAGTTTTAGTGGCATGACCTACAACACACCTAGGACGACAACTCGCAGGCAGCAGCTCACCAACGGTTCGGCCCTCAAGATCGCAAGATTCCGGCGCGGGCTGGGCGTAAGCGACGTGGTCGCCAAGCTTGAAACCGATTTTCACCTCCCGGTGAGCGCGGCGCACCTGCGCAATATCGAAAGTGGGACCCGGAACGCCTCCCCCCGGCTGCTCTACGCGCTGGCCCAGCTGTACAAGGCCGAGGTCGATCATTTCCTGCTGATGAGGGCGGAGACATGATCACGTGCACCGCCGAGCGCTCCGCCGCGCTGGTGGACGTCCACCTGGGCCGCGTGGTTTTCCACAACGGCATCCGCTCGTCCGCCATCGGCTACGCCCGGCGCGGGTTCCTGAAGATGTCCGCCGAGTGGAACCGCGCCCTGCACGAGCTGTGGCTGGTCGACGCCATCGACATCGACGGCGCACTACTCGATCTCAACGGCCAAGAAGTCAGCCTGACCAACAGGGGTCTCCTGTTGCTGGAGAAGTGGGATGCGGGTGATCCGTGATGGCCGCCAAGACCGACGCAGCAAAGGCGCTGCGGAACCACGCCGAGTTCCTGGTCCGCGAGTGGGCGAGGAAGCAGCCGGTAACCGACGCGGCCACCTTCAAGTCGAGCTACATGGATCTCATGCAGCGCGTGGACAACTGCTATGAGCTGGCCGACCAGCTCGAAGCGGAGGTGTGGCGGTCATGATCTGCGGAAGTCCCATCGTGGCAAGGCGTTACGCCTTCGAATGGCTTGAGCAACACCACCTGAACATCGCCGAGCGGGAGCAGCTGGCGCGCGAGTACGCCGCGCAGGCCGAGCGCTTCCCCGGCGGGGACCACCAAGGCGTCGTGCACGCACCCGACATCGAGGACTTCTGGAGCAATCATGCCCCGGCTGATCTCTGGTGACAGCTACCACTACTACCGCCGCACCACGCACGCGTCGCAACCGGCGCGGCCGGACTCCGAGGAGTTCGCCAAGTGCCCCGCCTGTGGGCAGAGAGCCCGACTCCTGCCCGCAGGTGGTTTCACCAGGCACCGGGACGCGCCGGTAGGCAAGCCCTACGCCTGGTGCTACGGACCCGAGGGGCTGACTGCCCAGTAACGAGGGGCGGGAGCGCGCTAGCGGCAGATCGGGCGCGGTTCTAACCATTCCCGCCCCTGGCCCCTTCTTGCTTGGAATGCCCACTGATCAAAGGAGTTCGCCATGCCGTGGATCAAGAAGACGCTAGAGCACTACTGCGACAAGCCGGAGTTCCTGCACGAAGAGGGCTGCGACATCGGCAAGGGCAGCGTGTGGCGCTGTCCCACGTGCGGTGCGGAGTGGGTGGTGCGGGCCGACAACCCGAATGCGCCCCGCCACCGGAAGCTCGTGCGGGCCGACCGTGGCTGACGCCTTCGACGTCCCCGCCGACCCGCTGCCCACGGTGGACCAGATCCCCCGCGATCGGTACGACCGGCCGAAGGTGGTCCCCCCGGGCGGGGACAAGCCCACGCCCTACACCCGGTGCACCACGTTCGTTGACTGCCTTGAGGACAAGTACAACCTCACGCAGTGGGAAAAGCGGATGGTGGCCGTCGGGCTCGCCGACCCGGGCAACGCCCACCTGCTGCTGGCCGTCGTCTCGCACGCCGAGGACAAGAACCAGCTCAACCGCATCTGCAACGAGGCCAAGGACTCGGCCAAGGCCGGAGCCAAGGCCACCACCGGTACCGCACTGCACGCGCTCACCGAGCGGTACGACCGGGGCCTGCCGCTTCCGGCGCTCCCGGAGTCGGCGCAGCGGGACATTGACGCCTACGTCCGGGCCACGCGCGAGCTGGAGCACGTGGCGATTGAGCAGTTCGTGGTGAACGACGAGCTGAAGGTGGGGGGCACGCCCGACCGGGTGTCGGCCTACCGGGGCGAGCTGTACATCCTCGACGTCAAGACCGGGAACGTCGACTTCGGCGCAATGAAGATCGCAATGCAGCTGGCGATGTACAGCCGGTCGACGCCCTACGACTTCAGCGTCAACGCACGCACCCCGTGGCCCGCCGACGTCAACCAGGACTGGGGGATCGTCGCGCACCTGCCAGCGGGCAAGGGCTACTGCGAACTGCGGTGGATCGACCTCCGCAAGGGATGGGACGCGGTCCTGGTGGCCAACTCCGTGCGCGAGTGGCGCAAGGAGCGGTCCTGGTACCGGCCGTACGAGGCGCAGCCCGCACGGGACTACCTCGCCGAGATCGAAGAAGCGAACAACGTAGATGCGCTCTACGCCCTGTACTCCGAGGCGCAGGTCGACGGCCACGCCACCCCTGAACTGAAAGCCCGCTGCGCGCAGCGAAAGAAGGAGCTGCAGTGACCAAGCAAATCCAGCTCGAAGACATCAGCGACGAGTTCCTACGGCACACGCAGGCGCACGTGCTACTCGACCCGGTGCTGTGGCAGGCGATGAATCTCAACGAGTCGAACCCCGAGGTTGCCGGGAAGGCGATGGTGGTAGCGACACTGCGCGCCGCGATGTCGGGTGCACCGGGGCCGGACACCTTCCAGATGTTGGCCGAGCGGATTCAGCGGATGTTCGGCATGGATGACGGACCGACACCGTAGTTGACCACCCAAGGTACCCACGCGTGTAAACGCATTGAATGCAAGTGGGGCTGCGGTGCAGAGGTTGACACATTCCTCGACGAGCTAGGGCTCCGCCGCTATCTCGATATTGAAAACCTGCCCATAACGATAGATCTCAACGCTCCCGAATGGCGCTACCGCGTATGGGAGTGGCGGGACAAGCCGCTCGGATGGTGCCTGTTGATGTTCAACCGGCACCGCACCTGGCGGCCACTCAGAGCCGAGCACTTCTGTGCTGGAACACCGAAAACAAGGAGAACCAATAGCGATGCCTGCACCGACTGATCGGGATTTCGTGAACCTGTCGCGGCAGCAGTTCGAGAGCCTGAAGCTCGGCGATCGACTCGTCCGATGCGGACCCCCGGAACTGGCCGAGAGGTACACCTTGGTCGAAAAGGGCGATGACTTCTACACGCTGTGGGACCACCGCATGCGTACCGGGGGCGAGTTCCCGCAGTGGTGGGTCGCCCAAAACCTCCTGATGGAAACCGAGGAAGAGGAGAACGATCATGGCAACTGAGCCTTGGGACGACGACGCATTCGATCCGCCAGGGGCGGGCTCGCTGTTCGTCAACGCTGACAACGAGGGCCGACTGCTGCTGATCACCCCGAACGAGTACGACCCGAACTTCACCACGAAGGCGGGCACCGGCCCGGCGGTGCGCGGGGACGTGGTCGTGCTCGACGGCCCGGACGCCCCGGTGGAGTACGAAAACTCGCTGCTGTTCGGGAAGGTCTTCACCGGTCAGCTGCGGAAGAACTGCGGTACCGGCAAGCCCAACCTCGGGCGGTTCGGCCTGGGCGAGAAGAAGCCCGGCCAGAACGCACCGTGGCAGCTGGCCACGCCCACCGAAGAGGACAAGAAGCTCGCCCGGAAGTACCTGGCGAGCAAGGAAGAAACGCCGTTCTGACGCCATGAGCGACTACCTCACGACCGAGGAGCTTGCCGCGCTCACGCGGACGTCGCGCAAGACGGTCTTGCGCTGGCGGCACATCGGGTTCGGGCCGCGTGGATTCAGGATCGGCAACCGCGTTCTGTACGCGCGGTCTGAGGTGGACGCATGGCTGAAGGAGCTGGAGGAGGCGGGCGAATGAGCTACCCGAAGAGTTGCCCAACCATCCTGTGCTACACGCACAACGCCCGCCTCCGTAAGGCTCTGACCGAGGTGCTGTCCCCGGCGGTGGTGACCTTCTCCGAGGACAAGGCCCCACCAGCCAAGGCCAACGCGGTGGTCACGACCGGCGCGCTGACCCTCAAGTTGGAGCGGTTCGCCTCCCAGCTGGGGTGCTTCCCCGTGATCCTGCCGGAGGGCGGGGAATGGCTCTGGCACGAGGTCAACACCAACCGCACCATGTCGGTGCTCGTCGGCGCCGACATGGTGAAGGTCCGGCTATGAGCTGGCCCGGCTACCGAACCGGCAGCGTTGTGCACATCGAACGGCGCACCCGAGCCTGCCCCACCTGCGGGCGGAAGGTGCCTAAGTCCAAGTCGTTTCGGGCGTGGGTCCAAGCGGGGAGCACGGCCTACGAAACCGAATTGAAGTTGCGGGCGGAGGCGGCCATGTGGGTGCCAGCGGCGTGCGAGTACGTCTGCCGACCGTGCGAGAGGAACCAAGCATGAACCTCGACGACGCCGAGCGGATCGCGGCGGGGATCTTGAGAGAAACGATCCTCGACAAGGTGCAGCTCTACCACACGCAAACCGTGATGCAGGTCAATCCCGCTGTGAACCAACAGGATGCGGTGCTGGTCCACACGGCAATGGAGAAGATCGCCCTCGATCTGGTGGCGACGCTCTGACATGGAAACCGAGTGCGAGCGCTGCGCGCGCATCTACATCGAACACGACGACGAGGCAGACGTCTTCATCTGCCAGTGCTGCAGATGGGAGGCGATGACATGACCACGTTCGACCGCGAGGCAGTCGAGGGCCTGATGCACAAGCAGTGGGCCGAGATGGTCCGCAACGTGCACACGCAGGTGGTCCAGCGGGAGCGCGAGAACCACGACACGGACGGCTGTCCGGTGTGCAAGGAGGAGCCGTGCTGATCACGAAATGCTCGAAGCTGCGCACCGTGTCGTGGCTGACGGGCAGGGCAACCTACCCCGCCGACCACCGGAGCGTGGAGGTCCAGCCCATCCGCGTGGACCACAAGATGATCGGCTTTCGCTTGCGGATTAAGAGCTTCTGGCTCGGAGTGTTCTACCTGTAGGAGCGGCAATGGTGTTCATCTTCTGGGCCTGGTTCGTGATCGCGGTACTCGCCGCGCTCGCCTTCGCCTTCGGCCCGGTGATCTACGAGCTGGCCGAGAAGGCGTTTGCCCACCTGTACGACGACGACGAGGACTGAGGGCACAGACCGCCCTTTCCCCCCCATCAGAAATTCAAGGAGTGATCATGGATCAGGAAGTCAAGGAGCGCTGGATCTCGGCGCTGGAGTCCGGCCAGTACGAGCCGGGGTTCGGCGCCCTGCGCAAGGTCGTGGACGGCCGGGAGACGCACTGCTGCCTCGGGGTGCTGGCCGATCTGCTGGACCCGGAGGGCTGGGGGAACCGAGGCTCGTACGGCCAAATCTTTCACCGCTGCGACAACTCGATGTGGATCGATGACGCGCTCGCCGAGTCGATCGAACTGGATCGGTCGGATCAAGAGTACCTGGCCAGTCTCAACGACGGCGTAGGCGAGCCGCCTGGGCGCACGCCCGGCTACGACCGCGTCATCCCCTACATCAAGGAGCACCTGTGATGGACGAGGGCATCAAGAACCACTGGATCGAGGCCCTGGAGTCGGGCCGGTACAGGCCAGGGACGGGCGCACTACGCGAAACCAGGGCGGACGGCGGCGATAGCTTCTGCTGCCTCGGGGTGCTAGCCGACCTGATCAAGCCGGAGGCCTGGCGTGGCAAGTGCGACGACCAGCTCGGCTCGTCCCTGTGGCGGCACGGCGAGACGGACACCTTCTCGGGGCTGGGCCTGCTGCGGCAGGACATCGGCGAGTCCGTGGGCCTCGACCTCGTGCAGCAGAAGAGACTCGCGGAGCTGAACGACGCGGCCGACCCGCCCAGCTACGAGGCCGTCGTGAGCTACATCAAGGAGCACCTGTGACCCTCCACTACTGGTCGACCTGCGGCACCTGCGGCGAGGCCATGAAGGTCTACAAGGGCGGCGAGGAACAGCTGGCACACCCGCGCTGCGAGGAGCGCCCGAACTACACCCAACGGTTGCTCCGGAAGTTCGTGGCAGCCGCCTCCGACTCGCACCATGATCGGGCCGGCAAGATCGCCGCGGAGATCGAGGAGCTGGACGCGCGAGCGCCCCGGCTGCTCGAAGCCGCACTGGCCTACGCCGAATGGGACTGGCCGGTGTTCCCGTGCCAGACCGGCGGGAAGACCCCGCTGACGGCCAACGGGTTCAAGGACGCCACCACCGACCCCGCCACAATCCGCCAGTGGTGGGTCAGGTGGCCCACGGCCAACGTCGGACTCGCCACCGGGCACCGCTTCGACGTCATCGACATTGACCGACCCGATGGAACCTGGAGCTGGGACGCACTGCGCGACAGCGACTCCGTGCCGCCCATACACGGGGTCGCCACCACGCAGGCCAGCGGAACGCACCTGTACATCGAGCCCACCGGCGACGGCAACCTCACGAAGGTGCGCCCCGGCATCGACTACCGGGGCATCGGTGGCTACGTCGTCGCCCCACCCTCGGTTGGCGAGAAGGGCGCCTACCGCTGGGCGGTGCGTCCCAGCCCAACCATCAAGCGCCGCAAGGCGAGAAGGTGAACCGCCATGTACGACACGAACGACATCAACGTCTACGTCGGTAACCACGTGCTGTTCACCGATGGCCCGCTCGGGGAGCTGACGATCCGCGAGGGCGTCGTGCGCAAGACCAGCACGACGATGGTGTGGGTTGAGCCCACCGACGGGGCGGACACGGCGGAGGTCGTGCTGCTCCGCAGGAACGCGGTGAAGACATGATGTTCATCCCGCGCAACATCGCTCCGCCCCCGGACCGCTTCTCGCCTCTCGGGCAGCTATGCGAGGCGACCGGCGCACTGAACGTCAAGCGCAACGCGGTACTCGCGGTGCTCATGCGCGATCAAGCGTCGCTGGAGGAGCTACTGGGGACGCTGCACCTGCTGCTGTCGGCGGTGCGCGAGGACTGGCGGCACGTCCACGAGTTGCGCAAGGCGCACGCCGACGAACACCAGCCCCAGGGCGCCCTCGAAAGGGCAGCCCTGGAGATGGCGCAACTACTACTGGACTTCATCGAGCGAGAGAAGGGCACCCGTGAGCAAGGGCGACAAGAAGATGACGATGGATGAGCGCAAGGACAGAGAGGCGGCGGTCGCGGCACAGCTGGCCCTCGGGTGGCGCCTGGTGCTGCGCTGCACTCCGCGCGGTGGCGGGGCTTTCGTAATGGAGCGGGGGCAGCGATGAACAAGAAGGAGTGGAGGGACCGCGCCGGACGCGAGGCAGCCCGCGCCGACCGCGAGGCAGACCAGGGGCTGACGTCGCTCGCGAACGCGCTCTACTGGAAGCAGCGCGCCACCGAGGCCGAGGCCGAACGGGACCAGCTGGCCGACCGCGTCCAGGTGGCCGAGGAGTCCCTTGAAGCCGCCCAAGACTCGGACGACTTCTATGAAGATCTCGTGGCCGCCGAGACCCGCGCCGCGTCGTGGTGGGAGGCGGCGAAGGAATGGTGCCGCAGCTTCAACCAGTCGTGGGAGCTGGTGAACAGCCTCACCGACGACAACACGGGGCTTCTGGAGCAGCTGGCCCGCGCGGAGCACGCCAAGGAGCGCTCAGCCCAGCTCGACAAGCACCTCTCCGCCGCGCTGAGCCGTGAGGCGAAGCTGAAGGACCAGCTGAAGGAGGCTGAGGCGTACCCGACCGTCGATGCCTACGAGAACGTGTGTGCCGCGCGAACAAGGTGGCAAGAGCGCGCCGAGAAGGCCGAGGCCCGCGCCGAGAGCCTGCGGGCCGACCTTGACGCCGCGCTCGATGTTGGCAAGGAGGCGGACAAGCGGCTCGCGCGTCTTCAGCTCGCGATCCTGGACAAGCTAGGCGACCTCATCAATGGGGCCGCTTGCGATGACGACTACATCCGCGCGGTGGAACTTCACAGCGGGCGGGGGTTGCTGCGTGAGGCTGCGGAGTGGCAGGGCCGCGCTAAGAAGGCCGAGGCCGACCTTGCCGCTGCCGAGGACGAGCACGCCCGGCTGATCCAGGAGCGCGACGCGGCGGAAAACCTCAGGGCTCACTGGAAGCGGTGCGCCGAGTCGGCCGAGCTCGGGGCCGCTAACCGTGCCCCGGGTGGCGTCCTGGTGCCGCTGCGTGATCTGGACGAGATGACCGAGGCCCGCGACTACTGGAAAGAGCGCGCCGAGAAGGCCGAAGCCGACCTGCGGGAGAGCGAAATCGTGGTGCGCGTTCTTCGCTGCCGGGCAGAGGGGGCGGAGAGGCGCCTCGCGGAAACGTCGGCTGAACGAAACGAGTGGAAGTCGTGGGCTCTTGGTGGCCTGGCGACGAGTCTGCAACAAGCGCGCGACGGAGACGTGCGCGACGCCGACGCGGTCGAGGACGAGATCGACGCCGCCAAGGTCGCCGAGGCACTGAAGACTCCCGACGACACGGTGCCGTTCGGGCGACGCACGATCCCCGACACGGTCTGGGCCAAGCCTGACCGCAGCGAGATCGGCAGCCTCCGCAGCGAGGTCTCCGACCTCCGCGACGAGGTCGCCCACATCGACGGTGTGCTCACGCAGCTCGCCGAGGGATTCCAGCAGGCAGTGACGGGGGAGGGGTCGGAGTGAGGGTCAGGATTCAGGTCGAGTTCGAGGGCTACGAGTACGAGTTCGAGCGCGAAAGGCTCTTGGAGAGCACCGACGTCAAGGTCAACCGTCTTCAGGCACGGATGCTCGTGAACGAGGTCGTAGAGGACATCAAAGCCGCACTTAGGAACGAACGATGACCGACCTTGACATCTACATCATCATCCTGGCGCTGGCGTGCGCTGGGGCCGGACTGCTCTTCGGCTACATCATCTGGGGGAAGCCATGAGCGGCCCGTACGTCGTTCCGCACGGACCGGATGAACCGTGCACCTGCTCCGGATGCTGGGCCTGCGGCGGGCACGTCGTCGGCTGCACCTGCGACATCGATTGGGACAAGCTGTATGGACACGACTGAGCTTGAAGCCTCGATCCGGGAAGCGCTGTACCGGGAGGTCAATTTCTACGGACACGGCACCCGAGCTGACAGGGCTTTACGTCACGTACTGAACCTGCACTACCCGATGCCTGGCTTGAAGGAGTTCTGTAACGAATGCGTCGCTGAGGAGCCTCCGAACGAGACGCGCGGAGCGTGGCCGTGCAACACCATTAAGGCCATCGCCGAGGTTCTGGAGGTGCCCCTTGACGAGCGACCTTGACGCCCGAATCCGGGATGAGATCAACGCAATGGGTGGCAGTACAAGCGACCTCGCAGCTGGGTACTTCGGCGACGCGCTGATCGCCGTGCTGGACCTGCACGAGCCACAAGGCAATGACAGCGGCGAACCGTGGTGCCTCGTCTGCGAGGACGGCGACGGATACGGCGGGATATACGGCGGGCCCGAAGAGGCTCCCTACCCCTGCGACACCGTGCGTGCCATCGCGCGCGAGCTGGGGGTGTCCGATGGCTGACCTCGACGCCCGCATCCGGGAGCGCCTGGACGGACCCGAGTTGACATCTGACCCCGCCAACCCGCACCAGGTCATCGCAGATCTGGAAGGCGTGATCGACGAGTACGTGGCGGCTGTCCGCGCCGTGCTGGGTGTGCACCGACCCAGCGAATACACCGGCATCTGCGAGGAATGCGGCACCGGCATGACCCACAACCTGATCCCGTACCACCTGCGAAAGCCCTGCCCCACCGTGCGTGCCATCGCGCGAGAGCTGGGGGTGGGGGATGAGTGAGCTACTCGATCTCGGCAAGTACTGCTATCACAGCGGTTGCCGTGTGTGCGGGCATCCCGCCTGGCCGTACTGGGACGCCGACCGTAAGGCGATCATCTGGAAGCACCGGCGCCGGAACTTCCCCTGTCGGGAGGCTCGCGAGAACAACATGACCTTGGGGCTCGCAGAAACGATCACATGGGCCTCCAGAGGGGAACGGAGAGCCACCGATGACTGAACACACCTGCTCCGGCTGCCCCGCCACGTGGAAGAGCGTGAACCGCTGCCACTGCTCGGGCTGTCACCGGACTTTCAGCGGGCTTGGGCTGTTCGACCGGCACCGCCGCTACAGCAAGTGCGTCGACCCCGCCACCGTCAGGACCGAGAACGGCGAGCCCGTGATGGTCCTGCGCGGCGGCATGTGGGGCGGGCCGGAGATCCTGGAGGAGGACAAGTGGTGGAAGTGACGGAATGCTCGCGTCCCCGCTGTGCCGACCCGGTGCGATGGGGCGGGATGTGCGCGCACCACTACCGCAAGGTGCAGGAGCGCGGCCTCCGGCGGCGGGTGGACGCCCAGCCCGTCATCGAGCACGTGCGGGCGCTGGAGGCGCTGGGCTGGCGCCGAAACGCGTTGTCGCGGCGGCTGGGGCTGCACCGCGCCACGGTACACAAGATGTCCACGGGCGACTACGACACGGTCAGGCAAGCGGTCTACGCGACGGTGCTGGCGGTGCCGCTGAAGCCCCCGCCGCCATCGCGGGTGCACCGCATCGGGTTCGCCCGCCGCGCGCAGGCCCTCGCCTGTCTGGGGTGGACGTTTAAACAGCTTGAGGCGCGGGCGGGCTGGCATCCGGGGCGGATCTGGTCGGCGATGCTGCCCGGTCGCAACGGCGGCGAGTACATCCCGCGCGAGTGGCACCTGGAGATGTGCGCGCTGTACGACCAGCTGTCGATGACCAAGCCTGTGCCCGGCGTGGACGACCACGGGCGGACGATCAACCAGCGCAAGTCGGCGGCGCTGCGCAACGGGTGGGTACCGCCGCTCGACTGGGACGACGACGAGATCGACAACCCGGAGGCGAAGCCGTTCGGCTCGCCCCTGCTGATCGCGCGGAAGGAAGAGCGACGCCAGCACGACTACGACCGATACCACCACGGCATCAAGCGGCTGGTGGACGGTGCCCCCACCCGTAAGCACCTCCGGCAGCTACGGGACTGCGGGTGGAGCAACGCCGAGATAGTCGAACGTGCCGACATCCCACGGGAAACGATCAGGAACATCCTGTACCGGTCCACGCAGGTCAACCGCGAGGCGGCGGCGAGAATTCTGGCCCTGGACCCCTGGCAGCTCGAAGTGGGGGCCTAGTGAGCAGAGAAGACCACTGGTTCTGGAAGGCGGCGGGGCAACAGCCCTACACGCCCAGCCTCGCCCCCGAGCCGGGCGTCCCGGTGGCGCGCAACGACGACCCCGGGGCGCGCCTGTGGGTGTCGGCGATGCTGCGAGCCACCTGTGACGAGATGGCGGGCACGCATGAGGGCGAGCGCAACGACGTGCTCAACCGCAAGGCGTACCGGCTGGGCACGTTCGTGGCCGGTGGGTACTTGGAATACGACTGCGCGTGGGACGCGCTCTACGATGCCGCGCTCGGTTCCGGGCTCGGTGCGTCGGAGATCGTGCGGACGATGCGCAACGGCTTCCGGGACGCCGAGAAGGAACCGGCCGTGCTGCAGCTCGCCCCACAGGCCGAGGTGCCCGACGCCGAGGTGCTGGAGGTGGAGGAGGAGAAGGCCGAGGAGCTGCGGCTCCGCTTCGTGCGCGGCGGTGAGTTCCTATTCGACTCGCCGGTGGAGCTGGACGCCCTGTGGGGCGAAGAGCAGCAGGTGATGTGGGCGGCGGGCGAGGCGCTGCTGTTCTTCGGCCCGCCCGGCGTCGGCAAGACCACCCTCGCGCAGCAACTCGCGCTGGCCCGCTGCGGGCTGCTTGACCGGGAGCTGCTGGGCCTGCCCGTCAAGGCGACCGGGTCCAAGGTGCTCTACCTCGCGATGGACCGGCCCCGACAGATCGCCAGATCGATGCGCCGGATGGTCTCGCCGGCTGATCGACTTCTCCTCGATGAGCGGCTGGTGGTGTGGAAGGGCCCGCCGCCCGGAGACGTCGCCGAACACCCCGCCCTCTTCAGGTGGTTGGCGGAGCAGGCCGGAGCGGACACGATCGTCGTCGACTCCATCAAGGACGCGGCGGTGGGCCTGGTGGAGTCCAAGTCGGCCGGGCACTACAACCGCGCCCGACAAACAGCCTTGGCCGCTGGCATCGAGGTACTGGAGATCGCCCACCCGCGTAAGCGAGGGGGAGGGGAGCACCGGGGCGCGGGCTCCATCGACGACATCCACGGCGGTATGGAGCTCGGCGCGGGCGTCGGCTCGGCGGTCTACGTCGACGGCGAGCCCGGGGATCTAGTCGTCTGGCTGCGGCATCGTAAGAAGCCCGCCGAGGAGGTCGGCCCGATGCAGCTGCTACACGACCACGACACTGGCCGGACGACCATCTATCAGCGCGTGACGGTGCTGGACGTGCTGCGCTCGGAGCCTGCCACTTGGTTCAGCCCGATGGACATCGCACGGCGGCTCGAAGAGGTTGACAAGCCGACCGAGGCGCAGAAGCAGGCCGTCCGGCGGGACCTGAATTCTCTGGTCGACCGAGAGCTCGCCACCTGGCAAGAGTCCGGCGAGGAGCGCTACAGGCAGAAGCGATACCGGCTCGCGGAGCCTGCCCCGGGACCGGACTTCGGCCCGCCCCAAGCTCTATGGAACGACGATTGATGGGCTCCACTGGGCCACAACGGGGCTCGGTGGGCTGTTTCGAGTACCACCACACGTGGGTGCCCATGAGGTCCATTGGGGCTCGATGGGCTCTACATGGGCTTGCGAGGGGGGGTCCACAAATGGACCCCCCATAAAGGGGGGTCCATATAGGTGGGGTTGGACACCCCCCTGGCGGCGATCATGGAGGTTCAGAGATGAGTTGCAGGGACGAGTACGACGCCACTTTCGCGAAGGAGCTCAGCGAAACTCTCGCGATCAACGAGAAGTACAACCTGGCCAAGCTGCACATCGACAAGCTTCTGGATGACCTGTGGGTAGTGATCAAGGAAAGGGACGACTTGATCGACGAGCGGGACCGGTTGGTGGCGAGGCTTGGGCTATGCACCGAGTGCGGAGGCGAGGCCGCGTGAGCCGGACACCTGCCGAGGCCGGGCGGTACGCCTCGAACAAGGGCAAGCAAGCCGAGCGATTCGTTGCGGCCTACTTCAGGAGCCGTGGGTGGGGCGAGGCCGAGCGGTACGGGTCCACCGGGTGGCGCAACGCCGTCCGCGAGAGCCCCGACGTCGGAGACATCAAGGGCGTGCACCCGCTGGTGGTGCAGGTGAAGTACTACGCGGAGGAGCCATCCGACGCGCAGGTAGCCCAGTGGCTGGGCGAGGCCGAGGCGCAGCGGGTGGCCGCTGGCGGCAAGGTCGCGGTGCTCGTCGTGCGCAGGAAGGGCAAGGCCGACCCTGCGCTGTGGTGGGCGTGGCTTCGAGCCGACGTCTTCGAGCGGCTGACGGGTGGCGAGTTCTGGCCTGCGGGCGAGCTTGGCCTCACCGATGTGGTGACCAGTGACCTGCTCGCCTATCCGGTGCGGCTGCGACTCGATCACTGCCTTTCGATGTTGCACAACTCTGGCTACGGGAGGCCCTGATGGGCGAGACCGCACCAGAGCGCGCTACGCGCATTTTTCAGGCCATCAAAGCCCCTACCCCTAGTCAGTACCGGCAGGCGGTCCTTCAGGCGCTCTGTGGCGGTTCCCATCACCAGGAAAGGGCATTGCTGCTCGACATGCTCGGGCTGCTGGACGTGGCTAGGCAGATGCAAGCGGAACGGAGCCCAGGTGAGTGATGAGCAGCAGGTGAAGCGGCCGATCGGCTCGGAGCTGGACGAGCTGGGCGTGCGGTGCGAGCTGGGCGAGAACGACCGCATCGTTGACGCGCTGGTTCTGCTGCGGGTGCAGAGCCTGGAGGACGGCGAGAGCTCGCTTCGCATCGAGGTCAACCCGGAGATCGACTTTTTGGTGCGCAGGGGCATGTTCGAGGTCGCCTACGACTTCGAGCACGCGGCCATCGGTGAGATCTTGGGAGAGGACGACGACGACTGATGAGCGATCAAGTCTGTGAGGCCCCTGACTGTGATCGACCGGCGGGCGGGTACTTCCTATGCCGCCCGTGCTGCGAGTCCCTGAGCGACGACCTGAGCGGCGTGAACGAGCTGCTGGGCGAGCTTGAGGTGACGCTCACGCGGCAGCACCGGTTCGGAGACCAGTCGGGGGGCACTTCGCGAAGCGCCACGAAGCCCCTGCCGTTCCACACGCGAGCCTCGAAGGCACTGGAGGCGCTGCGGCACGCGATCGGCTTGGCCGTGTACGACGTTGGGTGTCCGTTGTCCCGAATGGGGTTCTCTACGGCTCATTGCGCCGAGTGGTTGCGCGAGAATCTGGACGCGCTGCGTGTAAACGAGCTTGCGGGTGAGGTGTATGAGAGCATCCGCGCCGCGATCGACGACGGTTGGCGGGCCGTAGATCATCCGCCTAGGCAGTGGTACGCGGGAGCCTGCGCGTGCGGTACCGATCTGTACGGACAGCCCTCACGGGCGGTCGTGAAGTGCGGAAAATGTGGTGCCGAGTACGAGGGCGCCAAGAGGCGGGAAGAGTTGCGCGCCTTGCTGCCCGACCAGCTGGCCCCTGCTGCCGACATCGCACGGGGTCTATCGGCCCTAGGCGAGGAGCTTTCGCTCAACCGGATCACGCAGTGGGCGAGGCGCGGGAAGCTCACGCCGAAGTCGCCCCATCCCAATGATCCTCGAAAACGACCCCGATACCGGGTGGGAGACGTGCAAGACCTGCTGCGGGGAGACCGTGGTTAAACGCGAGCGCGACCACTCGTCTGTCATGCTCGATCGCTGGTAGCAGAGGTGTCTTCTTAGCGAGGGTGGGCGCCATGCGCAAACCTGATTTGATCTGGGCCACGTACCTTGTGGCCGTAGCCCTCGGATTCACAGTTCTGGAGCGCCAGGCGCTCCGCAATCCTCAGCACGGCCACACGCTCACGGCCACCACACGCCGCTGGTTGGGCCTGCATCCCGTTCAGCCTTGGCGCTCGGCGGGCTATGTGGGTTTCGCCGGTTCCGTGGCTGGCGGTACGGGCTGGTTGATCTACCACATTCTCATCGAGGGAAGCGACATTCGTGGAGACCAAGAGGTGTAGGGATTGTGGCGAGGTCAAGCCATTGACCGACTACTACCTCACCTCTCGTGGCCCCCGTGGCGGCGGTCGGCGCTATCCCGCGAGCTACTGCCGCCGATGCCATGCCACGCGCAACGTCCGCAACGCCCGAGCACGCAGACACGGGTTCGCCTCCGCCGAGGAGATGGACTCTGCGCTTAAAGACGCGAGCTGCGAGATCTGCGACAGACCGGTTGAAGGCCGAGAGGCGCATTTCGATCACGACCATGAGACGAACCTGCGCCGAGATGTCCTGTGCTGTTCGTGCAACCTGATGCTCGGCCATGCTCACGACAACATTCACGTACTGCGCGCAGGAGCGAGGTACATCCTGCGGCATAGGAAACGTGCGGAGCGTGCACGTGGCAGAGAAGCGCCGTGATACCAACCTCGCCCGAAAGCTGCGGCTCAAGATTCGAGGGCAGCGGGACCCTTGCTGGTTGTGCGGGCGAGATATCGACTACGAGCTTGAGTTCCCACACCCTCACTCGTTCACGGTGGATCACATAGTGCCCGTGTCCAAGGGGGGAGCGGAGTACGACCCGGAGAACCTGCGGGCGGCGCACTATCGGTGCAACCAGCGCAAAGGGGACAGGCTAGTACCTGTGAGACCTACGCGTATCGAGTTCGATACCTCGCGTAAGTGGTAGTTGATATTAAGATATAGACTTAAGATCAAGATACTAAGTCCACTTAGGATAGTAAGTATACTAAGGATCATAAGGCTACTAATGATCATAAGGATCATAGTGATCTTAAGGATCATAGTGATCTTAAGGGCACTAAGGATCTTAAGGGTATTAAGGCTACTAAGGCTACTAAGGATCTTAAGGCTAATAAGGATCTTAAGGCTACTAAGGATCTTAAGGCTACTAAGGATCTTAAGGCTAATAAGGATCTTAAGCATACTAATGATCATAAGTATATTAAGGATCTTAAGCATACTAATGATCATAAGTATACTAATGATCTTAATCATAATAGTGATCTTAAGTCTACTAATGATCTTAATCATAATAGTGATCTTAAGTCTACTAATGATCTTAAGTCTATTAGTGATCTTAAGTGCACTAACGATCATAAGGATCTTAAGCACAATGGTTCTCATGTGGGTGGTACCCCACGTACACATGTGGACACCCATTCACAGGTGAGAACATGGGCATCATTCCATGACATGGGCACGTGGAACCATCAGGTATGGGTACTGCGTAATGGGATATTAAGGGTAATAGGGATAGTAAGGGCATTAGGGATATTAAGGCTCTTAGGGATATTAAGGCTCTTAGGGATATTAAGGGTCTTAGGTATATTAAGGGTACTAAGGGTCTTAGGGATACTAAGGGCGCTAAGGGTTATAGGGATACTAAGGGATATAGGGCTAGTAGGGCTAGTAGGGATACTAAGGGATATAGGGCTAGTAGGGATACTAAGGACCTTTAGGGATACTGGGGATACTAAGGACCTTGGGGATACTTAGATGGTTCATTGGGTTGTCGGCTGTGCCGGTGCATGTAGTGATCCATCTGGGGTTGGTGGTCTTAAGGGGCTCAAGCGAGGGGCCCCTCTGGGGAGTAGGTACCTGCGGGGTCCCCTGCTGCAGTAGGTGCCGGGGGAGTAGCCAAGCAGGGGGTATGGACATGTGGGGGGATAGGCGCGGGTACGGGGGGCACCTTGCCGTCGAAGATCGCTGAGGGGCTTCGAGAGCGGGGGATTCCGATCTTTTCTCTCCCTGGAGTGATTCAAGTCTTGCATTTCCGCAGGTCAGAGGCCCAATTTGGAGGTCAAAAATGGCAGTATCGGCACAGCGCGCCAGCGTGACCTCCACGGCGGTCTGACGTGGACTGGAGCCACCTGGTGGCCATCGCTGGCTCCGGCGGAGTCGGGATGGCCATTGACCGCCTGTTCATGCGCCGCAAGACCAACGCCGACACCGCCAACTCCTGGTCCGATGTCTATTCGGAGCTGATCAAAGACTTGCGCAACGAAGTGCAGGAGTTGCGTGCTGAAAACAAAGAGTTGCGCGGCGATAACCAAGAGATCCGAGTCCGAATCCGAGAGTTGGAAAGCGAAGTCGCGTCGCTTCGAGCGCGGGAAATGGGACAGTAAATGAGCCATGAAGCGGTGAAGTGGCGGGCGCATTGGCGCCTCGAAAAGTACCTCAATGACGAGGAGTTCGCGGCCGGGAATGCGTACGAGGTGATCGACCGCGAGGGCAACCTGCTCGTGATCGGTGGCGCCTCCGCCCTGTGGCAGCGGCTCATTGGCACGGGCGTGACGGCGTTCGACAACACCAACGCGCATCTGGGCGTGGGAGATTCGACTACGGCGGCAGCTGACAGCCAGACGGACCTACAGGCGGCCTCGAACAAGTTGCGCAAGGCGATGGACGCCACCTATCCGCAGCACACGGACTCGACCTCTGCAGCGGGCGCGAAGAGCATCACCTACCGCTCGACCTACGCCTCTGGTGACGCGAACTTCGCCTGGCAGGAATGGGGCCTGTTCAACGCCTCTTCGACTGGTCGGATGCTGAACCGCAAGGTTGAATCGCTCGGCACGAAGGCCAGCGGCTCCACCTGGACGCTGACCGTCACGCTCTCACTGGCGTAATCCGTGGCCGCTCCGGTTGTCGCGGCGCGGGCTACCGGGCGCACCACTACGACGAACACCACCAGCCACGCCATCACGCTGCCTACGGGCATCACGGCGGGGGACCTGCTGCTGGCGGTGTTCGCGTCGGACGGCAACCCCACGTGCACGGCACCGGGGGACTGGACCAAGCTCGGGCAGGCTGGCGACGGTAGCGGCGTCTGCGTAGGTGCCGTCTTCTGGAAGGTGGCCGCAGGCAGCGACACGCTCACCGTCACGACGTCTTCGACTGAGCAGTCGTCGCATGTCACGCTCCGGGTCACGGGCGCGGGCACGCCGACCGGCTCGTCGGTGGGTGGTTCGTCGTCCAACTCGGACCCGCCGAACCACGTATCGCCCCGCACTGGGGAAGACCACCTGTGGGTGGCCACCCGGCAGGGCGACTCGACCACGGTGGCGACGGTGGCTCCCACGGGATACACGGATCTGCAAACCATCGCGGCGGCGGGCACTGGTGGCGCATCAACCAACACGGCTGAGAAGTCCACGACAGCTGACGAGACCGAGGACCCCGGCACGTTCACCTCTGGCAACGACCAGTGGGTGAGCTGGACGGTGGCGGTTCCCCCGCCGGACTCGGGGGACGCCAGCAAGACCGGTTCCGACTCTGCCGCGCTGACGGACTCGGGCGCACTGGAGGCGTCCGCTCCGGTGGCGGACTCGGGCTCGGTCGCAGATTCGGGCCGTATCGACTTGTCGGCGGCGGACTCGTCGTCTCTGGCGGACGCCTCCACGGTCGGCTTGGCGGTTTCCGATGCTTCCGCGCTCGCGGATGCCTCCGTCCTGGCTGCGAATCTGCCGGTTTCGGACCCGGCAACGCTCGCGGACACCTCCACGGTGGGCCAGACGGCCTCGGACTCGGCCTCTGCGGGCGATTCAGCGGCCTTGTCGGCGACCTCGGGCGTCACGGACTCGGTTTCGATGGCCGAGCAGGTCAGCGCCGAAGCGGCGGTTCCGGCAGCGGATTTGGCCGCCGTGATCGACTCCGCGGCGGTCGAAGTAGCGATTTCGGCCTCTGAAAGCACCATTTTGGGCGATTCGACCGCCCTTGGTGCCCTTCTGACGGGCTCTGAGGGTGTCGGACTGGCCGATTCGGGCTCCGTGGGTCAATCGGGCTCGGATTTGGCCGTTTCGGACGCGATGAGCGTGTCTGAGGCGGCGAATTTGACCAGCGAGCTCTCATTGACGGATTCGGCGGCCGTTTCGGACGCCCCGACGGTCTTTGCGGCGCTTGAACGCTCTGATTCGGCCAATTTCGGCGATCTGGCGACAATCGCGGCTCTTCTGGCCTCTGGCGACCCGATTTTGCTCAATGAGGCCGTTTCGCTGGCTACGGGCGGGGTTTTCCGCCGTTTGGCCGGTTCAGCGGCGATTTCGGGCCGTTTGACGGGCTCGGCGGCCGTTTCTGGACGCCTGAGCGGGTCTGTGGACCAGTTGACGGGCTCGGCGGCGGTCTCAGGCCGGGCGACGGGCTTGAGCGGCACAGCGGGCCGGTTGGTGGGCTCGGCGGCCATCTCGGGCCGGTTGGCGGGATCGGCGCAGGCAGATCGGGTTGGCGGCTCGGTTGACTACTTCTAGGAGGCGATTGCAGTGCCCGCGAGTACAAACCTGAGCCTCTTCGAGGGCAACACCGACACGATCACGCTTGCCATCACCAAGGCCGTGGACTCCACGGCCGAAAACCTGACCAGCAAGGTGGTCGAGGTCTACTTCAAGCCGTCCGCGTCCACTGCGGATACCGATCCATCGGTGACGAAGCTCGTCAGCCCCACCGACGTCACGATCACTGACGCGGCCGGTGGGCTGGCTCAGTTCACGGTGCCCGCGCCTGTGGTGGCAAGTCCCGGGTCGACCTTCTGGCGTTGCGATGTCGTGTCGGGCGCGAACCGGCGGACCTCGATGTACGGCTCGGTGACGACGGAGAACCTGTGATGTCTTCCGACGACGAACAGCTCTACACCGTGGTCGCGCGAGGCAAGCGTCTCGAAGCGCTGGAGGCATACCGCGACGCGCTGGCGGCCGAAATGGAGCGGCTGCGGTTCTCGCAGTCGGCGAACGAGGCGGCCGGGCGCGACTTCTCCATCATGGGCAAGGAACTTCGACAGGTCATGGCCGAGATCGACGAGATCGGCGGCGTGGCCGAGGGCGATCTGCTCGATGAGCTCTCCAAGAGGCGCAGTGAGCGACGCTCCGGAGCTTAGGGGCGCCCAAGTCCCACGGGTGCACTGCGCACCGCCGTACGCGTCCACTACCGGGCCGGAAGCGGTCGACCTGTGCCGCCTGGCGGGGCTTGAGCTGGACGAGTGGCAGCAACTCGTGCTGCGGGACTCGCTCGGCGAGCGCGACGACGGCCGGTGGTCAGCGTTCGAGGTTGGGCTGATCGTGCCCCGGCAGAACGGCAAGTCGTTGTTGCTGCAGGCGCGGGCGCTGGCGGGCCTGTTCCTGCTCGACGAGCAGCTGATCCTCTTCTCCGCGCACGAGTTCAAGACCGCGCAGGAGCAGTTCCGCAACATCCGCCGGATCATCGAGGACACGCCGACCCTGCGCAAGCGCGTGGCACCCCGTGGAATCCGCACCTCGCACGGCGAGGAAGGAATCGAGCTCAAGGACGGTCGGAGGTTGAGGTTCGTGGCGCGCTCGACCGGCTCGGGGCGTGGCTTCTCGGCGGACCTGGTCATCCTCGATGAGGCGTACAACCTGCCTGAAGAGGCTATGGCCGCACTGCTGCCCACGTTGTCGTCCCGCCCCGACCCGCAAGTCTGGTATGCGAGTTCGGCGGGGATGGAGGAGTCGAGCTGGCTCCGCAAGATCCGCAAGAAGGGCACGGCCGGAAGCTCCAAGCGGCTGGCCTACTTCGAGTGGAGCGCGCAGACCGAGGCGAAGGACTACGAGCGGGCCTTGGATGACCGCGAGGAGTGGGCGAGGGCCAACCCCGCGCTCGGAATCCGTATCCGCGAGGAGTTCATCGAGTCCGAGCTTGACGCGATGGGCGGAATGGAGTTCGCCCGCGAGCGGCTGGGCATCTGGTACGACGAAGAGGCCGATGTCGTGATCCGCCAGCGGGATTGGGCGGCCGTGGCCGACGCTGGCACTGAGCCGGGCGAGGACTCGAATCTCGTCTTCGGCGTGGACGTGTCGCTGAACCGCTCGCATGGCGCGATCGCGGTAGCGGGCGCACGCGAGGACGGCCTGATTCACACGGAGCTGGTCGACTACCGCGAGGGCACGCAGTGGATTGTGCCGCGACTGGTGGAGCTGATCGAGAAGCACAACCCGGCGGCGGTCCTGATTGATCCGACCGGCCCGGCTGGCGGGCTGCTGTCCATCCTGGCCGAAGACGGGATCGAGCCGAGGACGGCGAAGGGCGGCAAGGAGATCCTTCGCCTGCTGACCGGGCGTGACGGCGCGCAAGCGTGCGGCGCGTTCTATGACCTGGTCGTGAACGGCGAGCTTCGGCACCGCGACCAGAAGCCCGTAAATGACGCTGTGTCGGGCGCGAAACAGCGCCCCATGTCCGACGCGTGGGTGTGGCACCGCAAGGAATCCAGGTTCGATGTGGCCCCGCTGGTGGCGGAAACGCTGGCGGTGCAGGGCTTCGTGCTCTACGGCATACCCGAACCGACACCCACACCAATGATCGCTTGGGTCTGAGGAAGGCGAGGAGAACGTGGCTGCTGCAATCGCGCTTGCCGTGCTGCTGGTGCTGGCTGCCGTGCTGGCCGCGTACGGCGCGTTCCTGGTCGCCGGTCTGGGCTGGGCTCTGATCGCGACCGGCGTGCTGGTGGCCCTGTTCGCGCTGATGTTCCTCGCCGAGTGGGGTGAGCCTAAGTGACCCTGTTTAAACGGCTTGCGGGGCTCGGCAAGAAGGGCTTCTCGCAGCCGAACTTCTGGGAGGCGGGCGACGAGAGCTCGCTCCCGTTCCTGTCGAGCGCGTTGCATGGCAACGAGGAGCCGATCGGCAACAACTTCGAAGCCTACGTTCAGGGCGCCTACAAACAGAACGGCGTGATCTTCGCCTGCATTCAGGCGCGGCAGATGGCCTTCAGTGAAGGCCGATTCGCGATGTGCAAGAACGACAAGGACGGTCGGCCCGGGGCACTGCGCTACGGCCCGGAGCTGGAGCTGCTGGAGCGCCCGTGGCCGGGCGGCACGCAGGGCGAGTTGCTGTCCCGCATGGAGCAGGACGTCTCGCTCGCGGGCAACTTCTACGCGACGGTGGTCGACGACGCGGGCCGCGTGGGCCGACGGGCCATCGGTCCCAGTAGGCGAGTGGTCCGGCTTCGGCCCGACTGGGTGACCATCGTCATCGGGTCCAAGAAGGACCCGAACGGCGCGCATCCGTGGGACATCGACAACAAGGTGATCGCCTACGAGTACAACCCGCCCGTTAACGGCATGACGACCGGTGTGCTTCAGGAGCTTCAGCGTGATCACGCTGTTCTGCTGCTGCCCGAGGATGTCTGCCACTACTCGCCGATTCCGGACCCCGCCATGCGCTACCGGGGCATGTCGTGGCTGACCCCGGTTGTCGAGGAGGTCAGGGCCGATCGCGCGGCTACCAAGCACAAGCTCAAGTTCTTCGAGCTGGGTGGCTCCCCGAAGACGGCGGTCTCGCTCGACAAGGAGATCACGGCCGAGGACTTCAAGAAGTTCGTAGAGCTGTTCAAGGAGCAGCACCAGGGCGTGGACAACGCGTACAGGACCATGTTCCTCGCGGGCGGCGCGAACGTGTCCACCGTGGGCGCGGACCTGCGACAGCTGGACTTCAAGGTCACGCAGGGCGCAGGCGAGACGAGAATCGCTGCGGCCTCGGGCGTTCCCCCGATCATCGTCGGGCTCTCCGAGGGCCTGGCGTCGGCGACCTACTCCAACTACGGGCAGGCTCGAAGGCGCTTCGCCGATAACACGGTTCGGCCACTGTGGCGCTCTGCTGGCGTGGCGCTGGAGCGGCTGGTGCAGCTCGGCGAGGGCGAGCACCTGCGGATCGATGACAGGGATATCGCGTTCCTACGCGAGGACCTGATTGACCGGGCCGAGATCCAGCAGAAGCAAGCGATTCAGATCAGGCAGCTGGTCGACGGCGGTTTCGACCCGGACTCGGTTGTCCGGGCCGTCGTCAAGTACGACCTGTCCGAGCTGGAGCACACGGGCCTGATGTCCGTGCAGTTGCTCCCGCCTGGCCTGGGAACGATCGACCCAATCACGGGCGAGCCGATGGCTCCGGACCCGGCGATGACACAGGCGCTGAACGGTCCGACTCCACCGCAGGGCGGCAGTAGTGGAATCTCGGGCTCGCCTAAGCCGAGCGCGGCCGTCGGTGGTTCCACGGGCAACGCGGCGAAGTCCGACAAGGAGATTCCGGGAGGCCGGACCAATGGCAATGGAAACTAAGGCCCTCGGGCACGTCGAGGTCAAGGATGGTGATCGCGGCGTCGTCGAGGCCGTGTTCAGCAAGTTCAACGTCCGGGACCTGGACGGGGACGTCACCCTGAAGGAAGCGTTCATCCCCGAGTCGCGCGTGAAGATCAGTTCCTACAACCACGGTTCGTGGGAGTCGGGGCAGCTGCCGGTCGGGGTGGGCACCATCGAGGTCCGGGACGACTGCGCGGTCCTCAAGGGCAAGTTCTTCATGAACACCTCGGCCGGGCGGGAAACCTTCGAGGCCGTCAAGGGCCTGGGCGACCTGGCGGAATGGTCCTACGGGTTCGTGGTCGCTGATGCGGAGTTCGAGGAGTTCGAAGGCAAACACTCGCGGATCTTGAAGAAGGTCAACGTGTTTGAGATTTCCCCGGTCTTGAAGGGCGCGGGGATTGGTACGGGCACCCTGGACATCAAGTCGGCGGGTGCCAGTTTCACCGGGCAGTGCGAGCAGGTCTTGACCGAGCTTGAATCACTGACCGGACGCGGCGCGGAAATCTTGGTGAAGCGACGCGAAGAAGGCAAGGGATTGGGCGGGGAATCTCGCGAGCTTCTAACGAAGATCGACGGGGAGCTGGAGACCCTGAAGGGTCTTCTCTTTGAGCCCGCACCCGAGCCTGAGTCGGATGAAGAGGAAGCGGACGACGAATACAAGCAGGAGTTCATTCGGGAACACCTGCGGCACATCGCTTCTCAACACGGGCTCGCGTAAGCAGCCAAGACACTAAGGATCAAGACATGTCAGATTTTCCCGCGCTGCGGGACGTCGAAGGGCGCCTCGAAGCGAAGAACAAGGACCTGGCTCTCCTCTTCGAGGAGGCTGGCCCCGAGTACGACATGAAGAAGGTTTCGAGCTTCTCTGACCCGCTCAAGACGGCGCGGTCGCTGAAGGAAGAGATCGACGCCCTGGGCCAGGAGCGGGACGACCTGCTGGCGGTCAAGAAGGCCGCTGACTACTCTCGTTCGCTGTCGTCCCGCGAGGGCGAGCAGGAAGAGAAGCAGCGGAGCGAGAAGGCCGAGTACAAGTCGCTGGGCGAGTCCTTCATGGACTCAATCGCGGTCAAGGGCAAGATGGGTCCGGTCGGCCCGACGGCACACCTGGACGTCGACTTTAAGTCGCTGTTCGACACCGTGACCGGTTGGACCCCGGAGACCACCCGTACCGGCAAGGTCGTGGACTTCGCTACCAGGCCCGTGCAGGTCACCGATATTTTCCCGACCGGCTCGACCCAGCAGCAGGCCGTTGTCTACATGGAAGAGACGACGTTCACCAACGCTGCGGCGGAAACGGCGGAGGCCGGGACCTTCCCCGAGGCGGCCTTGGGCCTGATCGAGAAGTCCAGCCCGGTCCGCAAGACCGCCGTCTGGCTTCCGATCACTGATGAGCAGCTGGAGGACGAGGAGCACGCTCGCGGGTACGTGAACCGGCGCTTGCCGTTCATGCTCAAGCAGCGCTTGGACGGCCAGCTTCTTAACGGCAACGGCACCGCCCCGAACCTGCGTGGCGTGCTGAACGTGGTGGGTATCCAGACGCACGCCAAGGGCGCCGACCCGATCCCGGATGCTGTGCGCAAGGCGATGACCAAGGTGCGGGTCACCGGTCGCGCCATGCCGGACAACATCGTCATGCACTCCAACGACTGGCAGGAAGTTCGTCTGCTGCGTACCGCCGATGGCATTTACATCTGGGGTTCGCCGAGCGAGACGGGCGAGGCCCGCATGTGGGGCCTGCCGGTCGTCGAGAACGACGTGATCGTTGAGGGGACCGCTCTGGTCGGCGACTTCGGGAACTACTCGGAGCTGACCTCTCGCCGTGGGATCGACGTGCAGATCACCAACTCGCACGCCGACTTCTTCATCAACGGCAAGCAGGCGGTTCGTGCCGACGTGCGTTGCGCGCTGGTCGTCTACCGGCCTACCGCGTTCTGCACCGTTACCGGCATCTGAGACGAGGCGTAGGCACGGACGGAGGGTTCAACCCTCCGCTTGTGCCAGTCTCCCCAGCTCCCAGTGAGGTAGGGATCAATGGCAACCCCAAAGAAGCCTGCGGCCAAGAAGCCCCCGGCGAAGCCCCCGGCCAAGCCTGCGGGCAAGCCCCCGGCGAAGGGCAAGCCTGCGGGCAAGCCCCCGGCCAAGGGTAAGCCTCCGGCGAAGGCCGCCACCAAGAAGCCTGCGGCTAAGAAGCCTGCGGCTAAGGCGGCATCGCAGGACAGCAAGGTCAAGCGCGCGGCACGGCGCTCTGCGGAGCACCCCGCTAACCGCGAGACCAAGAAGGGCTACGACCGCAAGGACTACAACGAGTATCAGGCCGAGTATCAGCAGAATCTCTCTTCCTCGCAGAAGAAGGATCGATACAAGTCCCAGCAGAAGTACAAGGAAAAGAACATTAGGGCGTGATGATCTGATGGGTTACATCGAAGGTGCTCGGAAGCGCCCGTTCTTGAAGGCCGGTGTTCCGGCCGGGGGCGACTTTGCCGGTGAAGCGGACAAGGGCGATCTCCTTTCTGACACCACCAACGGCAAGCTCTACGTCAACACCGGCACCCTCGCGGCTCCGGTGTGGACGCTAGTGGGTAGCCAGCTCTGATGTCGAACAACCGCATCTACCGCACGTCTGAGGGTCGTCACGTTCGCGAGGGCGACCCCCAGGCTGTGTACCTCGCGTACGGCGAGGGCGACGAGGTTCCGGCCAAGGTCCGGCGAGAGCTGGAGCAGCCGAAGCCGAAGCCTCCAAAGTCCAAGTCCTGACGGGATAACACATGGCTGTTCTAGATGTTCTGACCCTGAGCGAGGCGAAGACCTCGCTGAATATCCGGGACGCCGTCACTCAGAACGACGTCGAGCTGGCCGGTTTCATCACTGCGGCGTCGAAGCGGCTCGACTGGTTGATCGGTCCCGTCGTGCGCCGGCAGTTGATCTCCGAGCTTCATAGCGGCGGCGGCGAGCACGTGTTCCTGAAGTTCTACCCGGTGTTCTCAGTCCAGACCGTCACGGAGTTCAAGCGCGACGAGGCGGCGGGGCTGGTGCTAGCGGCTGAAACGAACCTCTCGCGGCCGGACGAGGCATACCAGACTCACCAGTACGCCACAGGCGGCGGGCTGCTGGCCGACAGGATCTCGCGCCGCAGTAGCGCGGGCACGTTCTCGAACCGGCGGGCGCGTTGGGCACCGGGCGAGGAGAACGTCGAAGTGTCCTACACGGCGGGCCGGTTCGACGTCACGGCCAACGTCGAGCCGCTTTACAAGCAAGGCGCCGCTTTGATCCTTCAGAACATGTGGCGTGGGCAGCAGGACTCGACCGGCGGGCTCGGCGAGTTCGACGTGCCGCAGAACAACTTCCCGCGCTGGGCCGTCCCGCGCGCGGTGGTGCAGCTCTTCCAAGACGAGATTCAGCAACCGAAGAGGTTGGTCGCGTGAGCGTTGGTACCACGCTGGTTCAGTTCAAGTCCGCGCTTGTCTCGAAGCTCACCGCCCGGCCTGGGCTGGCGGGCGTCCAGATCTCCTACGGGTTCCCCGATGAGGCGATCGAAGCCGAGGCGATTTGGCTTCAGGACGCCAACTCCACCGACAGTATCCCCACCTTCAAGACCGGCCCGGTCCGCGTCGAGGAGGTCTACACGGTGGTCGTGGCGTGCCAGGTGCTGAAGTCGGACGGCTCGACACAGGAGGAAGCCGACACACGTGCCGTAGCCATCCTGTCCGAGGTGCAGCAGGCACTCGCGGTCGAGCCGCGATTGATCGACGAAATTCTCTACGCCCAACTCGCGGGCTGGAAGCACAGCACGGGCGTGTTGCCGACCGGCAACGGTCACGGTTCCCGGTTTGACGTGCAGGTGCAGGTGCGGGCGCGTCTGCACCCGTAAATCGATTCGAGGAGTTTCACCAATGCTGGTCGTCTACAACGGACGGTTCCAAGCCGTCGAGGTCCCCGAGGTTGGTGGCGTGGTGCTCACGCGTGGCGAGCCGAAGGACATCGCAGACACGCCGAAGTCGAGGCAGCTGCTTGAGCAGCCTGACTTCGCGCTGGTGGAGGAGAAGCCGGAAGGCGCCGAGTCCACCTCCCGAAAGAAGAGGTCGGCGAAGTCCGACGCTGAAGAGAAGGAAGGCGAGTAATGGCAATTTACTCGGGACTTTCGGCGCAGATCGGTTTCGCCGAAGAGGTCACCTACGGAACGTATGTCGCGCCGACGCGCTTCTATGAGTTCCTGTCCGAGGACGTCTCAAAGGAGATCGAGCGCGTGGAGTCCGAGGCCCTACGCGCGGGCACCCGAACGCTGCGTTCCGACCGCTGGACCCCCGGCAAAATCAACGTTGAGGGCGATGTCGAGCTGGAGCTGATGACCAAGGGTGCTGGGCTGATGCTCAAGCACATGATGGGCGGGGTCGCGACCACTCAGCCGGACGCGGTCAACTCGCCGACGGTCTACAAGCACACCTTCACCCCCGACGAGGTCCCGACCGGGCTCACCTGCCAGGTTGGCCGAACCTCCATTGATGGCGTGACTCGGCCGTTCTCCTATGTGGGCTGCGTCATCTCCGAGTGGGAGATGGAGGCAGCGGTCGATGACCCGGTGTCGCTGACCGTGTCGCTGCTGGGCCGCGACGAGGACACCGCGCAGACGCTCGCGACCGCGAGCTACCCGGCTAACAACAAGCTGTACACGTTCATCCACGGGTCGTTGACGATCGACGGAACCCCGTTGGACGTCAAGGAATTCAGCCTCTCCGGCGAGAACGGCCTTGACGACGACCGGTACTTCCTCGGTTCGCAGCTGCGCAAGAAGCCGGTCCAGGCCGAATTGCTGAACTTCGAGGGCGAGGTCTCCACCGAGTTCAACAACCTGACCCTCTACAACAAGTTCCTCCAGGGCCAGGAGGCGGCGCTTGTGCTGACCTTCGACTCGGGCGTGGTGATCGAGGACGCGCTGACGTACAAGTTCGTCATCACCGCGAACGTCCGGTTCGACGGCGAGACACCCACCGTCAACGGTCCCGAGGTGCTGGAGCAGAGCATCGCCTTCAAGTGCATCGACTCGGGCACCGGGCCGGGCTCGGCGATCAAGTTCGAGCTGTTCACCGACGAGGCGACTCCGTAAGTCATGCCTCGATCTTGGCGGCTCGATTGGGATTGGAATTCCCGATATCCGTATGCGCAACGGCGCATCGAGCAAGCCGCTGAACGTGGCCTGAAGGAGGCCGCCGACAAGGCGGTCTCCGAGGCTGATGTCCCTGTCCGGTCCGGGGCGTTGAAACGCTCCGGCCGGGCGGACGTCGCTTTCCCCGTGGCGGTAGTGAGTTTCGGCGCCACCGGCCATTCGGAGCGGGGGCGCGATACCCGCCACTACGCCATCCCGAACCACGAGAGCTTTCGCTACAAGCATCCTCGGGGTGGCACGCCCAAGTTCCTGACCCGGCAGTTACATCCGGGAACCGAGTTGCTGGAAACCATTGCCCGCCATATCCGGCGGGTTGTTGATCGAGGCTAGAGGAGCCCACCTAATGCCTACTGCACGACAGAACGCGGCGGCACAGTTCGACGTGTCGGCCTACCTGAAGACCAAGCTCGTGAGCAAGGAGTCCCTGAACTTCTTCGGCGTAGATGTCCCGGTGCCCACGGACACTCCGCTCGGGGTGACCTTGCAGGCGCAGGAAGCGCAGCGGAACCCGGAGGCGGTGTCGGAGCAGAACGTTCTCGACCTGCTGGGCGGCATCATCGGTGAGGACAAGGCCGAGGAGATCAAGGAAGTGAACGCGGGCGTGCGCGCCTGCGGGGCACTGCTGCTCTGGGCGTACCGCAACGCCTCCGGCGATGAGTGCACCTTCCCCGAGGCGTTCGAGGAGTACGAAGAGAACGAACGTGCTTCTCGCGAGGCCGCCGAAGCGGAGGACGGCGAGGGAAAAGCGACGGCGGTTCCGAAGGCGAACCGGGCGACTCGCCGCGCCTCCGACCGCGCGACGCAGAGTGGGAAAAATACCGGAAGCACTGGTCGAAAGTAATCGCGGACTTCCGCAGGGAGTACGGCTATGACCCAGATGATCTCTGGGGCATGCCAACTCAGTGGTTCAAGTGGTATCTGAGCGGACTGAGTAACGAGTCTCAGTTCAAACAGGCCATCGGTGAGAAGTCGAAGCGCCAAGATAGGAAGGGGAGACGCCGATAATGGCTATGTCTGTCGGCACCCTGTTGGGTCAGCTTCGGCTTGACAACGATCACTATTTGCGCGGGTTGCGGACGACTGAGACCGCAACCCGCGCTTCGGCGCGCAGTAGCGCGGGCGAGGTCGAGAAAGCTTCGAAGCGCGTTGAGACCGCCCGGACGAAAGAGCTCGACGCGGCGGGCAAGGTCCGCACTGAGGAGTCGAGGCTCGATGAGCTGCGTAGGCGCTCCGGCGTAACGTCGGACCGGCTAGCGACGGCCGAGGAGCGGTTGGCGAAAGCGCGGCGAGATTACGCCGTTGCCACCCGCGACTCGCTGCGTGCGGTTGATGATCAGAGCCGCGCCGTCGTCCGACTGAACGAAGCGCTGACCACTGCCGCGCGTCCGCGCACGGCCAAGGTGAACGTGGCCCTCGACGCGCGCGCAGTGGAGCAGGCGCGGATCGCGGTCGATCGCGCTGCAGCGGCACGGACGGCGACGATCAATGCGCAGGCGGATCAGACTTCAGCGGTAGCGGCAGGCCGAACCCTGGACGAGGCCGCGCGCGCCCGCCAGGCGCGGATCGACGCGGCAGTGCAGGGCGAGGCGGCGGCCAACGCCCGGCTGGCCGAGGTGGCGCGCGACCGGCTGTCGCGCATCAATGTCAACGCCGAGACGGCGGCGGCTGAAAGCGCGCTGAACTTCGTGGCGCGCGGCCGTGCGTCAAGCGTGGACGCGCAGGCGCAGACGGCAGCGGCTGAGGGCGCGCTGAACTTCACGGCCCGGAATCGTGGTACGACGATCGCGGCGAACGCGGATACGTTCGCGGCCGAGACGGCGCTGAACACGACTGCCCGCAACCGCGCTACGACTATCAACGCGCACGCTGACACGCTGGCGGCTGAGACGGCGTTGAACGCCACGGCTCGCAATCGGACTTCGACGATCAACGCGAACCCCGACGTGTTGGCGGCAGAGGGCGCGTTGAACTTCACGGCTCGTAACCGCGCTACGACCATCAGCGCTAACGCTGACGTGTTCGCCGCAGAGGGCGCGTTGAACTTCACGGCTCGTAACCGCGCTTCCACGATTGCCGCTAACGCTGACGTGTTCGCTGCCGAGGCGGCGTTGAACTTCACGGCCCGCAACCGCTCCACGGTGATGGACGCGAGCGCCAACACACTGGCAGCCGAGGCGCAGTTGAACTTCACGGCACGCGCCCGCCAGGCCGTGATCAACGCGAACGTTGATGGCGCTTCTGCCGCTGCCGCTGACGCTCACATCAACTGGGTGGCGCGGCATCGTTCGTCGACGATCAACGTTGACGCCGACACGATGATGGCCCACATCAAGATTGCGCTTGTTCAGGTTCAGCTCTTTGCAACGCAGGTAGCGGCGACGGCTATGGGTGTGGCGGCGACAGCTTCGTTCGGCGCTATGGCTGTCGCTGCCGCCCTGGTCGTTGCTGCGATTGTTGCGATCGTGGCTGTTCTCGCGGTTCTGGCGGCTGGAATTATTGCGGCTGGGGCGGCGGCAGCGATATTCGGCATCGCCCTTGTTGGAGCCTTGAAGGACGCCAAGGAACACGGCGGGCAGCTGCAAGTTGCCGTCGATAGGATTAAGGCTGCGTGGGATGGCTTCATTGCCGCGATCCGCCCTGACATTCTCGCCCTGGTCAACAGGAGCGTTGATCTGATCGTTCTCGGGTTGAGAGCGATGGAACCGATCGTGCGGGCTGTCGCGGGCGTATTCGGCGGCTGGCTCGATAAGATCAAGACCAGTATGGAGACCGGCTCGGTCAAGCGTTTCTTCGACTGGATCGAGGGCGACGGCGTCCGGTTCCTTGGGATTCTTGGCGAAGCTGCGGGACGCGTATTTGGCAGCATCACGGACTCGCTTAGTAACCTGACGGGTCCGGGTGGTCCAGCCGAGAAGATGTTCAACTGGGTAGTCGACATGATCAAGCAGTTTGTTGACTGGATTGGTACTGCTGACGACCAAAACACCTCGCTCGGTCGGCTGTTCCAGAACGTTGAAGACTCCATGCCGGGCATCAACAAGCTGTTTGGACCAGAGGGATTCACTGGTTTCCTGAACGGCTGTGCTGACGCAGCAAACGCTCTCGTCCACGCGATCGACAGGATTGTTGGCGCCGTCAACGGAGTTAAGGACGCGTTTCACTGGGTTGAGATGAACACCCCGGCCTGGCTTGGCGCTGGTCTGTCGCCTTACGAAAAGGGTCCGCCCGGCGGCGGAGGCGGCGGCGGCGGAGGCGGCGGCGGAGGCGGCGGAGGTCGTCCCCCTGCCCCGGTCGCGCGCGTCGGGGGTCCGCTAGGCCGCGCTATGGGCGCGGGGCAGTACCTGTCCACTAGCGGCTTGAAGTTGAATTACCCGGTCGGCGGCTCCCCCACTTACGGGCCTCCGCTCGCGGGTTTCCAGATCCGCCGTGGCGGGAACAACCAGAACCGGGTCGCCCCCACAGCAGGCCCCGGATCTGTCAATGAGCAGGGTTGGAAGGTCTTTTACCACAAGGACATCGGGTACAACAAGAACGGTATTCACCCTGACCTGCTGAGGCAGGTCGGCGTACCAATCGGAGGCTCGGGCAACAAGGAATACGATAAACGGTTCTACGGCCAGAATTTCGCCCAGGGCGGTATCGCACGCTACGCGGCTGGCGGCTGGCGGGACCAGGCGAAGTCTGAAGGACTTCGGCCCATGTCCGGGTCGGGCGCCAAGGTAGTCCCGCCCAACACGTGGCGTGCGATCGGCGGTCGAGCCCGCAACGACGAGGCGTTTATCCCGATCAACCGGAGCAGTCGATCGAAGGCCCTGTTGTCGATGACGGCTCAGAACATGGGCTTTGGCCTCTCGAAGATGGCCACGGGCGGCATCATGCCGGTCACTGAGGACTCGCCGATTGCCACGAGGGCGACACCGAACCAGATCCGCGTGGTTGGCGACCGCACGACCGGCCGAGAGGCGTTCATCCCGGTTGACGGCAGCCGCCGATCTGCATCGGTACTCGATAGCACCGCGCGCAAGATGGGCTTCAGCCTGACCGCGATGGCCAAGGGCGGGTTGCTCGGCGACGAGGCTGCCGCCGCAGCTGGCGGGAAGGCGACGCAAGCGGCGAGTGGCGGCAGTGCGCTGCCGATCGACCCCGAGGCGATCAAGTTGTTGCAGGCTGCCCTGCAGCAGCTGAAGGTGTCGCTGGATGCGGTCGGCGTCTCGCTCGACACGTCGAACCTGTCCTTCCAACAGCTGGGTACGACGCTGGGCACGATGAACACGACGCTGTCGGCCTCGGGCACGCAGTGGACGAACCTCGGGACCACGGTCGGCACGGCTGCCACTGCCATGCAAACCCACCTGGGCGCGATGACTACCGGGCTGAACACGGCGGGAACAGCCTCTTCGCTGGCGACCTCGGGTATGTCGACGCAGTGGTCCGGGCTGGGCGGCACGGTTGGCTTGGTGTCCTCGGGCATGGGTGCCCAGATGGGCGGGGTGGCTACAAGCGCGGGCGGGATGGCGCTCGGGGTTGGTGGCGCGGCGAACGCGACGGCTGCGAACTGGGGCGGCTTGGCGGGCGCGGTCGGCTTGGGTGCGGGCTCGATGCAGGGTTCGATGGCCGGGGTTGCCGGTACGGCCGGGGGAATGGCTCTCGGGTTCGGCGGCGCTACCGGGAACATGGGCTTCAACTGGGGCGGGCTCACCAACACGGTCGCGCTCGGCGGCGGGTTCATGCAGGGCGCGATGGCTGGCGTGGCGGGCACGGCTGGGGGAATGGCTCTCGGCTTCGGTGGCGCGACCGGCAACATGGCCGCGAACTGGGGTGGCCTCGGGGCTTCCCTGGCTGGTGGTTCGGCCTTCATGCAGGGGACGATGGCTGGCGTGGCGGGATCGGCCGGGCTCATGGCTGGCGGGTTCGGTGGTGCCACGAACGCGATGGGCGCGCTGTGGAACGGGTTCGTCGGCACACTGCTCGGCGGGGCCGGTGTGGCGCAGGCTGCGATGCCGCCGGTGGCGGGCTCGGCGGGCGCGATGGCTGCCGGGTTCGGTGGCGCGACGGGCGCTATGGGTGGCGCGTGGAACGGGTTCGTCGGCGGCTTCCAGGGTGGCGCGGGCGCGGTCAACGCGGCGATGCCTCCGGTGGTCGGCTCGGCGTTTGGGATGTCGGCCGGGTTCAACGCCGCCGTGGCGGGCATGGGCGCGGGCTGGGGCGGGTTCGTCGGCGGGTTCAACGCCGAGTCGAACGCGCTGGCCGGGCGCATGAGCGTCGTCAACAACGACACGGCGTTCATGGGCGCTCACTGGGGTGCTACGTCGGCCGGGATGACGAACGCGTGGTCTGGGCACTCCGGGGCGTTCCACTCCATCTCCGACGCCGTCAGCGGCCGGATGGTGCGCCACAACGCCGAGGTCGGCGGGATGGGTGTGCACTTCGGGGCGACGACGGACTTCATGGGCGCCCGCTGGCAGGGATTCTCGGATCACTTCGAGGGCCAGCGTGTACGTGGCTCCGGCAACATCGCGTTGCTGGGTGCCGAGTTCGGCGGCTTGGGTGCGCATTGGGGCGCCACGACTGACTTCATGGGCGCCCGCTGGCAGGGCTTCGGCGACCACGTGCGCGGCGTGTATGACGGGCGGCTGCTGCCGACGTTCAACGACCTGCGGAACCTACTGGGCGAGACCGAAAGGTCATTCGCGGTCACAGTGGACAACATTGCCCGCATTTGGGATGGGATCAAGCCCGCGACCGCTCGCCCCGTCAACTTCATGATCTCGGAGGTCTACAACAAGGGCGTGGTCGGGGCCTGGAACAAAGTGGCCGTCGACTTCCTGAAGCAGCCCGCCTTGGCCGGTCACGCGAACATCGCGGAGAACGCCAGGGGCGGCATCATCCCCGGCTACACCCCGGGCCGTGATACGCAGCTGTCGTGGGTCTCCGGCGGTGAGGCCATCATGCGTCCGGAGTGGACGCGGGCGATGGGCCCGGGCTACATCAACGAAGCCAACGAGGCCGCCCGGCAGGGTGGCGTGCGCGGCGTCCAGCGGATGACCCCCGGCGGTGGCGGCGGGTACGGCAGCTCACCGGGTGGCCGGTCGCCCAAGTACATGCGCATGGAGGACCCCGACGTCCCCGCCATGACACCGGATCTCGCTCAGGGACTGGGCCGGGTCCCGTCCAATATGCCGCTCCCGGCGTTCCGGTTCGGCGGGTACGGGCAGGTTGCCCCGCACGTCGCCGCTGCCGGTGACGAGATCCAGAAACTCTTCGGCGAGTTCGAGGTGGGTGGTTTCCGCGCTGGTCCGCCCGACCACGGCACCGGTCACGCGTTGGACTTCATGACCTACGCGGACAAGGGCAAGGGCGATCGCATCGTTGATCACCTGATGAAGAACTCGGCCCGGATGGGTGTCAAGTATCTGATCTGGCAGCAGAAGATCAACGACCAGCGCAACAGCAAGGGCTGGGAGCAGATGGAAGATAGGGGTTCGATCACTCAGAACCACTTCGACCACGTGCACGCCAGCTTCACCGGCGACGGACGTAGTGGGCCGATGAGCGGGGGCATGGTGGGCATGCCCGCCTTTGACCCCAGAGAAATGGTCCGCAGGTGGTGGGTGGAGGAGAACACCAAGGGGTTTATGGGTACCGCCAGGGAGCTTCCCGGCAAGCACGGCGACTCTCCTTTCGCCAAGGCTGTTGGCGAGCCGCTGGCAAAGAAGAAGCAGGAGATCGGTATCCCGTGGGTCGAGCACCACGCCGATGCGATCGTTCCGCACATCATGCCCTGGATCATGTCGCAGATGGGCGGGATGCACGGAATGGGTGTCGCCAACACGATGCCCGTCGAGAACTGGCGCCCGCTCGTTGAAATGGCGCTGCGGTACCTGCGTCTGCCGCTGGAATGGGCCAACGTCACGCTGAACCAGATCCGCACCGAGTCGGGCGGTAACCCCAACGCGGTGAACAACTGGGACAGCAACGCGAAACGCGGCACGCCGTCGGGTGGTCTGCTCCAGACGATCGCTCCCACCTTCGCGGCGAACCGAGACCCCGCGCTGGCCAACAACATGTTTGATCCTTTTGCCAACATTGTCGCGAGCATGCGCTACGCCATGCGGCGGTACGGCTCTCTGCCTGCGGCCTACCGAGGCGTCGGTTACGACTCGGGTGGCTGGATGGAACCGGGCATGACGTCGACCGTCAACAAGACCGGCAAGCCTGAAGCTGTGCTGACCGATTCCCAGTGGGATGCGGTGAAGAGCGGCGGTTTGGGATCGAAGAACTTCTACTTCACCATCAACAACCCAGCGAATGAGGAAGTTGATTTGCGTGAGCAGATGCGGCGTGCGGAACTCCTGGCGGGCCTGTGATTAGGAGAGTGGCGTAATGCCTACCACCATCGTCACGGAGCGCTTCTACATCTCCAACGACGCATACGCTGGGACCACCCCCAGCTACAAGGGAACGTGGGACAGCACCGCTACACCGTTGGGTCCTCGCAACCTCGCCACGACTCCCTCGGGCACGTACACCAGCTCGGCGCTTAGCCCTGCATCGACGGCGGCGGACTACGACTACGTCATGGGCCGCTGGATTCACACCTTCAGCGCAAACGCCGACCTGGAGGGCACTGTCGATTGGGTTTTCGGGTTGGCCGAGTCCAACACGTCCATGAACGCCGTGCACCATGTGCACATCTGGGTGTCGCAGGGCGCAACGGACACGGTGCGGGGGACGCTGCTGGCCGATTCGGTGGGCGCCACAGAGTTCCCCTCCCCGGCGCTCACCGGTCAGACCGACGGCCCGAAGACCCTGACTCCTGTCACGGTTATGGCCGGAGACCGGCTGATCGTTGAGGTCGGGGCACGGATCAGCAGCGACAGCACGGCCTACACGCTGCACATGGCGCGGGGCGGGACGGGCACCCCTGATCTCACCAACGGCAGTACCTCGGTTTCCACCCAGCCCAGCTGGATCGAGTTCGACTGGATCGTCCCGCTCGTGGTGGACGAGGCGATTTCGTGGATCGACGCGGACGGCGTTGGAACGGTCCTTGGTGTCTCGTGGGGTGTGGCGGGCCGGTTCATGCCTCCCGTGAAATTCGAGGAGGAGGAGATCCCCGGCTTGGCGGGGTCGGTCGTTCGATCAGTGCGGCACGAGGCGAGAGAGTTCGTGCTGCCGATCTGGATTGATGATTCCGCGCTGGGGCCGGTAACCACCGAGGAAGAACTGCGTATCGCGATGCGGCAGATCGTCGCGAAGATGGATCCGACACGTGGGGCTGGCAAAATCCGCGTGACGTCCCCGGTGGGGGACCAGCGGGAGATCTCGTGCTACTACCGGGACGGCTTGGCGATAGACGAGTCACTTGGCGATAACACGGGCCTGCTGGCCCAGAAAGCCGCCGTGGTGTTTCGGGCGTTCGACCCTTACTGGACTGCGGTGTCCGATGTGGTCCTGGACTTCACGGTGGGCGAGGTCCCGAACTTCTTCCCCGCGTTCGTCGACCCCAGCGCCGTCATTGACCTCACCTCTTCGGAGGTGCTGGCCGACACAACCATCAATAACGAGGGCGATGTTCTCGCGTGGCCGGTGTGGAACCTGACCGGACCAGGCCAGGAGATCGTGCTCCGCAACGAAACCACCGGCAAGAAGCTGGAGTTGTCGAACAACTCCGGGCTGGTGCTGGGCCTGGGCGAGACGATAACCATCGACACGCGGCCGGGTAGGAAGCTCATCACGAAGAACAACGTCCTGCCGGAGCAAGAGAACCTGTTTCCCTACGTCTCCGACGACTCCTCGCTGTGGCCACTGGAGCGCGGCGCGAACAAGGTCCGGCTTGAGATGACTGGTTCCACGGAGGATTCTCTGTTGCAGCTGAACTACAAGCCTCGGTATCTGTCGCCGTGACGGCCTGGAAGATCTACGTTCGCGATCTGAACTACAAGCGGATCGGCGAAGTCTCCGACTTCCAGAAGCTTGAGGCGATCCTGAAGTTCAACGACGTGGGCACCTGGATTCTCGACATCAACCAGGCGAGCCGTGAAGCGCTGATGCTGACCGTGCCTGGTCACGGCATTCAGATCATCAACGACGACACGGGCGACCAGCTGATGTCCGGCCCCGTTGCAGGCCGCCACTTCGCGAGCAAGGACGGCAAAGAGACGATCACCGTCTCAGGCGTGGATGACAACTACTGGCTGAAGGCTCGCTTATCGCATCCTTCCCCGGCGGAGTCGTTCCCGCCTTATGAGGTGCAGGCCAACCACGCTGTGACCGGGCAGTGTTCCACGGTGCTGCGTACGTACGTGTCGGCGAACCTCGGGACAGCCGCCAACTCAGAACGCAAGATCGCCAACGTCACGCTGCCAACTGATCCGCTTCTCGGGGCCACCGTGAAGGGCAGCGTGCGGTGGACCAACCTTCTTGAGGACCTGCAAGAGCTAGCCACCGTCGGCCGAAACAACTCCGGCGACATCGGGTTCCGGCTCACTCAGGTGGGTACCAACCTGGAGTTCCAGGTGTACCAGACGTCGGACAAGACAACGACCGCGAAGTTCTCCCGCGAGCTGGGCAACCTGGCGGGCTACGAGTTCGACACGACAGCGCCGGAGACGACCTACGTCTACGTGGCCGGGCAGGGCGAGGGTACCGCGCGAACCATCAAGGAAGGCCAGAACTCCGGGGAGCGGCTGACGTGGGGCAGGCGCGAGGAGTTCGCCGACCGCCGCGACACCAACGACGACACGGAGCTTGGCCAGAAGGTCACCGAGGTTTTGGAAGAACATCACGAGAAAACGGGTCTCGTGATCCACCCGATCGACACGGAGCAGCTGAGGTTCGGAGTCGACTACGGGATGGGCGACAAAGTTTCGGTGGCCGTGTTCGAAACCTTGAAGGAACAGCTTCCCGACGCTGTCGCGAAACAGATCCGGGTGTCCGCGAACTTCGAGGGCGCCGTGGTGAAGGACGTGATCCGGCAGGTGAAAGTGACGCTCACGCCCGAGAAATCTCGGGTTGAGCCGGTGGTCGGCACGGAGAACGCCGAGCACCCGGACGCAATGAGGTTGGCGCGGGAGTTCCGTCGTCTGAGGATGCGGACGTTGAATATGGAGACAATCTGATGGCCATAACACTCGACGAATACTCCCCTTTTGACGCTGGGCCAGGCTCGAACGTCACCGAGGGGCAGTGGCGCAAGTTCATGCGCAACGTGCTCTCCGGTGGCGACGGGGTTCTGCGCGGCCTGAAGGACGAGTTCCACGTCTACGCCGACTCGACCGGTATGCAGGTCAAAGTCAAGACTGGCGAGTGCTGGATTCAGGGCGCGTGGGGGCACAACGCTTCGGAGAAGATCCTGCCGATTGCGACGGCCCCGGGCACGAACTCGCGCAAGGACCGCGTGATCCTGCGCAACGACTTCGTGAACAACCGGATCGAGCTGGACGTCCTGACGGGGACGGCGGCGGCATCTCCGGTCGCACCGACGATGACCCGGAACTCGTCGATGCACGAGACTAGCTTGGCGGTCGTGACGGTGGGGACTTCGGTAGTCACGATCGCTGCGGGCAACGTCACGATCGGTGCCGAGCGGGAACGGTCCAGCCCCTACGCCCGATACCGGCGCGCCTCGGGCCTGCAGACGATTGCCACTTCTACGGCAACGAACGTCCAGTTCCCCACGCCAGTGTTCGAGGACTACGCGGTGACAGCCAGCGGCACGAACAACAGCGTTTTCACCCTGAACCGGGCGGGAATCTGGCACGTGGACGTCTCGATCTCGTGGAACACTGAGGCCGCGAACTTCGGTGGTATCCGCAAGGTTAGTATCTCCGACGGTGTTAACCCGCTGATCGCCTACGAGGCGCAGGCTTGCCCCGGCCCTACGGCGGCGCAGGGCGCGGCAGTCATCAACTCCTGCGCTATTCAACGGGAGTGGCCAGCGGGTCAGCAGCTCGTGATTCGCGCGATTCAACTGTCGCCTGGTTCCAAGGACATCGAGGGCAGCGACTCGAACGCCACACCTACCAAGGTGTGCTTCGCTTGGATGGGCTACTGACATGGCCGCGACCCTCGACGGGATCGCCGCGCTCGCGGTCGACACGGTGTTTCAGTCTCGCGTGAAGGCGGCTCTCGCCCGTTGCGCGGCAGCGATCGCCAAAGAGTCGATGGACGCCGACACGCCTACGCCGCTGGACAAGGCCCGCCGCGACCTGGCCGTTGACGTGATCGAGAACCTGGACGGCTTCGTTCCCCGGTTCGCCTGGTTGGTGGCGCAGATACCAGCCGTGGAATCCGGCATCGATGACGCTGCCCTAATCCTGGCGGTGCGTGGCGTCTGGAATCACCTCGCCCGTCTACCGATGTGAGGACGTGAGCTCGTGATTTTCGGCATGGACGTCAGCCGGTGGAACGGCGGTGACGTCGACTTCCACCGAGCCCGCCGCGAGGGTATCGAGTTCGCGATCCTGCGTTCTTGGGACCGCGACGCCAACGAGGTCGACCGGACGTTCCACCGCAACCTCCGGGTGGCGCGGGACGCCGGGATGATCGTGGCCGCCTACCACTTCATCGTCCCGTGGGAAGACGGTTGGACCAACGCGGACCACGTGCTACGCCACGTGCCCGCCGAGCTGCCGGTCATTCTCGATGTAGAGAAGGACAAGAGCGGACGAGGCACATCGATTGGGTTGGCCCGAGACGTAGCCCACCGGCTCCGCGCATCTGGCCGCCGACTTCCCCTTGCCTATGTGCCCCGCTGGTATTGGAAGGAAATCGGTCTACCGGACCTGCGGGGCCTGGGCGACCACGGCCTCTGGGCTTCGCAATACGCCACCCGGACTTACGGCACACCGGCGGAGATCTACCCGCATCTGAACCCCAAAGACGGAGGCGGCTGGGACCCGTACGGCGGTTGCCCGGTTCGAATCCTCCAGTTCACCGACGACTCGACCATTGCCGGGCAAGCACCCCGCGACGCCAACGCCTTCCTGGGCACCAGGGAAGAGCTCGCGCAGCTTCTAGGAGAGGACGACATGTACGACGCTGAATACGCCGAGAAGATGGCGCTCATCGAGAGTCAGTTCACGACACCGTGGCCGTCCTTCGTCCAAGACGGCGGGGACCACGAGTGGGGCACCTACCTCTTTGCCACGGACCACGACAGCTTCCGCAACTGGGAGAAGGCGGCCGGAGTGCTCGGCAAGCTTCAAGCTACCCGCGTCGAACAGGCCAGTGGCGCTGAGTTCGACCGCGAGGCATACCTGGCGCGGGTGAAGGAAAGCTCCAAGCAGAAGGCCGCCGCCGAGGTCTACGAGGTGAACGTGGAGATCGGCCGCGAGGAGACCGCGTGAGCTTCGCCGACGATGTTGCTCACGCACTCCGCGCTCGCGGTGTGTTCGTGCACTTCGCCAGCGGCTACAACAGCCGGGGCAACGGCTCCGTCTGGAACGGTCCGCAGGGCGGGATCATGCACCACACCGCGTCCGCCTACGCCAACGCTCTGCCCGGAACGGGCATTTACAACGTGCTGGTGAACGGCCACTCCACCCTGTCGGGACCACTGTGTAACTCGGCGGGCAACGAGGATGGCTCGGTCACCATCATCTCTGCCGGTCCGGCGAACCATGCCGGTGCGTCCGGGGGTAGCTGGGCACGTCCGTTCCCGGACACCCGCGACTTCAACCGAATGGTGTGGGGCCACGAGATCTGCTACCCCGGCGTGTCCCCAATGCGTCCGGCACAGTGGAACACGATGGTCATCTTGGGCCAGGTGCTGTGCCAGCTGCTCAACCGTGGGCCTGAGTGGATTCGCGGGCACTACGAAACGTCGGTCACCGGCAAGTGGGACCCCGGATTCGCCGAAGGCCGTTGGATCGACATGAACGAGGTACGGCGCCAGATCGCCGAAGGAGGAGACGACATGTTTGACGACGCCGCCAAGCGGAGGGTGGACAACATCCTGTTTCGGCTTGCCGGGACCAGCGACCTCAATGAGATCCGCAGGCTGCGAGGCTTCCCCGGTTTCCCGAGCTGGGTGAACCCTGCGCACAAGTTGACTCCCGTCAACAGCACCCGGTTCGCGCACAAGAACACCGTGATCACGGGTGGCCTGTTGAACCAGATGGACGCCGAAGCGAACCGGATCGTCAAAGAACTGGCCGACCAGAACGGTGAAGACCGTGACGCTCTGCTGGCCGACACCGAAGCTGCGGCCTTGGAGGGTGTGGCCGAGGGAGTTGCCGAAGCTCAGGTGCGGTGGTCGGTCAAGATCAAGGGCAAGGCTCCTTCGCCCGAGCCGGAGCCGGAGCCGCCGCAGCCCACTTGAAGAGGGCGCAGCCACGCCTACTTCACGTCGTGGGGCATCTACGGCACCCCGTCCTACGGAGCCAAGGAGGTGCACACCACGGGCAGCGCGGCGAGGCTGGACCAGATGATCTACGCACACGCCGACATCAACGACGGCCGGTGCGTCCTCGGTGACCCGTGGGCCGACGTGCAACAGCCTTACTCCGCCGCCCGGTCGGTGGATGGTGTGGCCGACGGTGTCGGACTCAAGGGGCACGTGAACCAGCTGCGCAAGCTCAAGAAGCTACACCCGCGCTTGAGCGTGCTGGTCTCTATCGGCGGCCCCGGCCGCGAGGGCAAGTTCTCGGCGGTGGCCGCCACCGACGCATCGCGGAAGACGTTCGTGTCCTCGGTGGTCAACCTGTGGCTGCGCGGCAACGTCCCCGACCTGCCCACCGGAGCGGCGGCGGGAGTGTTCACGGGCGTAGAAATCGACTGGGAGTTCCCGCAGGCGGGGGACAAGGCCAACCTGTCGGCGCTGCTGGCGGAGTTCCGGCGGCAGTTCGACGCGCTGGAGGCCGAGACCGGACAGCACTACCAGCTGACCGCGTGGGTGCCCGCCAACGAACAGTCGGCGGTGCACTGGGACAACGCCGCGCTGCACCTGTTCGATCACATCGTGGTGCAGGGCTACGACCTGCACGGCTCGTGGGAGAACAAGAGCAACTTCTCCTCCGCGCTGGACACCACCGACGTGCGGCAAACGTGGTTCACGTGTGCCCGCGCCGTGAAGTGCTGGCGGGACAAGGGCGTACCGGCGAACCAGCTAATCCTCGGGGTGCCGTTCTACGGCCACTCCTGGACCAACGTCGGGCCGACCAACGACGGGTTGTGGCAGGCGGCCACCCCGAGCAACACCGTCGTGTACCGGGTGGCCAAGGCCAAGCCGGGCGGGGTGTTCCGCAAGCCCGGCATGGGCGCGTGGAAGTACGACAGCGTGGGCAGGGTCTTCTACTCCTTCGACGACGCTGCGGTGATGGCGGAGAAGGCCGCTTGGGTCAAGGCTCAGGCCCTCTTGGGCATGGCCGCGTGGGAGCTGACCGGGGACGCCGATGGCGAGCTGCTGGCGGCGTACAGGAAGGGATTGGAATGATCACGAAGGCTCTGGTGCGTCCGCTCGCCGAGCGGGCAGTGGCGACTGGACTGGTCGTGTTTGTCGGAGCCGCTGGCGGTGATGCGCTGTACCTGCTGAACCTGGACTGGTGGCAGACCGGCGCGTCGGTGCTGGGCGCGGCCGTGCTGTCGGCAGCCCAAGGGCTGATCGCAGCTACGGGCGTCGTCGGCGACAAGGGAAGTCCGTCGCTGGTCAAGGAGTAACCCCGAGCGTGGCGCGCCCTGTGGGCGGGTGCGCCACATGAGAAGGCCCCCACCGGTCGAGCTGGACTCCCGGCGGGGGCCTTTTCTTTTGTTGAAACCGCAGGCTATCCCTCCTCGAACTCGCCCTTGAGCAGTGAATTGCAGCGCGAGCAGGTGGGGAAGTTGATCCAGTCGATCTCACTCGGTTGGGCCAAAGCGACGAACTGCCCGCACACCGTGACGGCTGAGGGGGTGCCGTCCCAGCGCACACCACGAAACGCGTGGCGGGTGCCGCCCGGTATGTCCTCATTGGGCACCGGTAGCCAGTAATGCCGTTCCGCCTGCTCTGTCCGCATCCCCGACCCCCGTCGCGCTGTTACTCATCATGACGTCATGATGACCTTGCGTGAGGGAACGTAGCGGTTGGACATCAGCGGCGCAAGGGGGCACGATGTCCGGACGACACGATGACCCGTGATGGAGTAACTAGCGGTGAGCGCAGGAGTGGCGAAGTACCGGCAGGTTGCCGACCAGCTCAAGGCCGATATCGCGTCTGGCGAATACGGTCCCGGAGCGCAGCTGCCGACGGAGCCGGAGCTCGGGGAACGGTTCGGTGTCTCTCGTACAACCGTGCGAGAAGCCATCGGCACCTTGAGTGACGAGGGTTTGGTGACCATCGAGCACGGGCGGGGCGTGTTCGTCACCCCGCCGAAGGTGGTCAAGAGACTCGACTCCCGCGACCGGCTGTCTCGCGCGCGACGCCAGGAGAACAAGGGCGCGTTCCTCGCCGAAGCCGACAAGCAGGGCTTCACGCCGTCATCCAGTGTGCGTATCGCGTTCGAGCCCGCGCAGGACTTCGGCGAGGTGCTGGGCATCGACCCCGAAGACGAGGTGTGCGTGCGTGACCGTGTGCAGCGCGCCGATGGCAAGCCGGTGCAGCTGGCCGTGTCGCGGCTGCCGCGCGAGATCACTCGGGGAACCGTGCTCGAAGAGGTGACCACCGGCCCGGGTGGCGCGTACGCCCGGATCGAGGAGATGGGCTACGAGCTGACCCACTTCGAGGAGATCGTGGGCGGCGGTATGGCGACGGCCGCTGAACGAGCGATGCTCGGCGAGCAGGTGCGGGCGGTGCTGCGGGTCCGCCGGATCGCCTACGCGGGCGAGAAGGCCGTCGAGGTCAACGACATGGTGATGCCCGCCGATCAATACGAGCTGCGGTATTCGTTCCCAGCGGACTGACCCCGAGACACGCGAACGCCCCCGCTACTGGCGGGGGCGTTTTGCTGTCGAAGGTCAGAGCCACAACCACAGCGCGATGCCCAAGGCGACCGCCGAAGCGACGAGGCAGAGGACCGAGAAGGCAAGCAAGCTGACCATGACCCGCTCGGCGGTCGTGTACTTGGTCATTAGTCCCCGCCCTCCTCGCTGTTGTAGCGGGCCACCCAAGCGTCAACGTCGCGATCAGCGAACGGGAGATCGAAGGCGGTCCGCATCCGGCCGAGGAGGTCGGTAGCTTCCGGGACGCCTGCGCGGTCGGCTTCGGCGCGGAAGATCTCGTAAGCGACATCGTCCTTCTCGTCGGTCCAGTCGCGGATGCTCATGCTCATGGGTCCATCATCCTCTCGGTTGGGGGCGGGACCGAGGTCCCGCCCGGTGGGTCACGGCTGCAGCTCGTCGCCCTCGGGGCAGCGGGGCAAGCCCACTTCGAGCCACTTGGCGGTGGTGCGGACGGTGTACCCGCAGGTGGGGCAGGTCAGCTTGCGCATCCGCGTGCCCTGCGTGCGCGGGCCGGAGTGCACGCGGGGCGTGGGCTGGCCCGCTGGCACCTTAGCGGGCGTCTTCACCGGCACGGGGTGCAGCGCGCCGTGCGGGTAGTCGCCGAGCGCGTCGGCGAGGCACATGAATTCGGCGGCGAGTTCGACGCTGGCGGCGGTCGCGGTCATCGGGCCTTGCAGGCCCAGCCGGGTGGCGGCTTCGGCGAACCTGCCCCGGTGGCCGGACTCTAGATCATCCGCGGCATGGATCAGCTCGTGAAGCAGGACATCCAGGACGCGGGCGGTGTCGGCCAGCTCCGGCGAGATGAAGATGTGCGAGGCGCCGTCTTCGCTGGCGGTGGACTTCCAGCACTGGCCGAGGATCTTCGAGGACTCGCGCTTGGCGCCGTAGCCGAAGCCGACGCTGACGTGGATCTTCTCAGGCAGTGGCAGGCCGACCTCTACGAAGCGGGGGCGTAGGGACTCGATCGCGTCTTCGAGCCAGAGCTCGCGGGTGCGGGTGTTGCCGTTGGCGGTGGTCATCTGGATCAGTCCTTCGAGGGATTGCCCCCGGCGGACCGGGGGCGGGGGATCATTCGTCGTCGGTCCACGGCTGCGAGGTGCGGCCAATACAGGTGTCAAGGTGTCCGGGTCCGCGTGTGGAGATCCACGTTTCAGTGATCTTGTAGTCAAGTCCCGCGTAGATCCCGTTCCGTGGCGTGTTGTGCCAGTGCTGACGCTTCACGATCACCGTGTAGTAATCGTGGCTGCGGCTCGATCCGTTCGGGGCGATGCTGTCGCTTTCCGAGTAGGTGCGGCGGATTTCCGTCTGCGTCTGGTCGAAGCTGCCCATTTCGATCACTCCTTGAAGTAGCGCTTGGCGAGGGCGAGGGCGGCGGATTGCCACATGGCCGACATGATCTGGTCTCCAGCGGTGGCGGCGGTGCGCGCTTCCTGCTCGTAGTCGGCGATCATTTCGTGAACCCGATCGACGGTGAGAAGCGGTGGCTGGACGTGAAGCTGGGTCATTCTGATCACCCCTGGAAACCTTGTAGCCTTAGTCTACAAGGTTTAAACGAGTGATCGCCATAGGGAATTCCATGATTCTTTCTGCGCGCAAAAAGGCCCGGCCGATAAGGGCCGGGCCTTGAGTGATTTCGATCTAGACGCCGTTGCCAGCAGCCATGAGCATGAACAATGCCACCCACCAGAATCCGCCGATCGCACCGAGGATCATTCCGGTGAGCGACTTAACGCGGACTTCGTGGTCCTGCGACCTGCGGCCATCCTGCCCGTAGATGAACGCCAGAATGCCGAAAATGATATTGACCAGGGGTAGCCAGAAGAGGCAGATGGCCAGGATGCCCATCGTCAGCGCCTTCTGCCCGTCCGGTGCGTTACGGACGTAGACGACCTTGTCCGGCTCGGCGGGTGTACTCATGATCTATTCCTTTCGTGGGCGTCCCCCGAAAGCACCCTGCCCCGGCCGGTTCGATTCCCATTGCCTGATCTCGGCTTCGCGTTCGGGAAGCCATCCCGGCGTGTCGCCGATCAATGCATCAGGTTCCGGAAAATCTTCGTAGCGCCTACGCCAGGCATTCACCGTGTGAGTCTGGACGCCAAACCAACCGGCGATATCGGCGCTGCCGAGATAGCGGATCACCACGTGGGCTCCTGTTCAATACAACTTCCAAGGTGCGCGCACCCGGGGGCGCTGTCAAGGAAGGGTACAAGGTTTTCCTGGCGGCCTATACTGGGAAGACACGTTTACACGTTCCCTCGCTCACTAGGGACGAATCATGGCTTCGATCAAGAAGCGGCTTCGCGACCGGAATGATCCCGAGAAGGGGTACGTCTGGCGCGCCCGTGTCTACATCAACGGCAAGGAGTACGTCGCCCACCGGGACCGCAAGACTGACGCGGAGGGCTGGGTCGACGAGATGAAGGCCGCTCATACCATCGGCCGGTTCGTCGACCCCCGCTCCGGGAAGATCCCATTCAAGACCTACGCGGAGCAGTGGCGGGCGAGCATGGGTCACGCGCCGCTCAGTGAGCAGGCCGTTGAAGGCATCTTGCGCAACCACGTGTACCCGGCCATCGGGCATCTACCGATCGGGAGCGTCCGGCACTCCGCGCTGCAGGCGATGGTGACTGGCTGGGGCAAGCACCTCGGGGCGCGCAGCATCAACACGGCGTGGGAGCACGTCAAGGCGGTGTTCCTCGCCGCCAAGCGCGACCGGGTCGTCGCCGAGCTGCCAACTGAGGGCGTCAAGATCCCATCGGTTCCGCACCGCGAGGTGGAGATCCCGCCTCTGGCGGCGCTGGACGTCCTGCGGAAGAACCTGCCCGAGGAGTACCGCGTCGTGGTGGATCTCGTTGTCGGCTCGGGCCTGCGTCCGGGCGAGGTGTTCGGCCTGGAGATCGGCGCGCGCGGGCTGGACTCGCTCGGGCGCCGCGTCAACGTCTGCCAGCAGCGCATCGACGAGCCGCGCAAGGCGCCCTACCTCGCGCCGCTGAAGACCGACGCGTCCGAGCGGGTGGTCCCGCTGGCACAAGTGACGGTCGACGCGCTCGCCGCGCACCTGGCCCAGCACCCCGCAACCACGCTCGCGGTGTGGGACCACGCCGACCGGCGCAGGCCGGTCAAGCGCGAGGCGACGGTGCTGTTCGCTCGCGAGGATCAGCTCATGGATGGATCGAAGTGGTCCCGCCTGTGGCGCCCGGCGGCGAAGGCGGCGGGGCTGAACCCGGCTACCGGGCTGCACGTGCTCCGGCACCTCTACGCCTCACTGCTGATCCGGCACAACGAGTCCGTGAAGACCGTCCAGCACCGTCTCGGGCACGCGAAGGCCACGACCACCCTCGACACGTACGGGCACCTGTGGGACGACGCGGACGACACGACCCGTGCGGCCATCACCGAGGCGCTGACGGGCGTGTCCACGAGCGGTGACATCGGGGCAGTGTCATCGACCGTGAACACGACGACTCTGCGGCGTGCGGACTGAAAGCGGACTGAGAAGATCGATAAGGTCTGTTCGTGCAGGTCAGAGCGTTTTGGTTCTAGATGTAGTCCTTCTGCCCGCTGGCCTGGATCGCCTCGGTGATGTCCTGCGGTTCGTTGTCCAGCGGCATGTAGTACGGCGCGGCTCTGAGCTCACCGGGTGCGGCCTGCGCGCTCAGCGCGCCCGCGATCGGCAGCATCAGCAGTCCGGCCGCCAGCGCGGCCCATCGGATCGGTTTCCTGGTCAAAGGGTGCTCCCCTCGTGACGACCCGGCCGGTTCGGTCGGGTCGTGAATCGATCCGGAAGCGCGGCGCGCTCGGCCCCGGATTTCCACTGCGGAGATCTCCGCTACCGGCGCGGCAGAACGTATGTGCACCAGGCCACGCAGTCAATGGGTCTAGACCACTTTGGCGGGACTACGCAACGACTCTCGGCCAACGCGCGGTACCCGCGGCGTCCTCGTGCAGCACCGGGTTCGGCCGGACGCCGCGCCAAGTCGCTCCGGGCGCTCGCGGTGTTAGCGGATTCGGGCCGTGCGAAGGATCACGATCTGCGGGCGGTCGTCCATACCTGGACGGACGCTTGCCACTTCGCGGATTCTTCCTGGGCACAGGCCGATCGAGAGCACTTCGCCCGGTTCCGGGCGGCCCTGGAGAACGGATCTAGGGTGACCGCCCACTGCCGCAATTCCCACTCGAAGGAGTGATCGGCCTCCATGTCGAACGCCAACCCAGCTCCGCGGCGCACCGCGCTGCTGGCCGCCGCCGCGCTGTCCACCGTGGTGCTCGGCAGCACCCCGGCCACGGCCCAGCCCGAGTCCGGTGAGGCGTCGCAGGCGGCGCAGAAGCTGCGCGACCTGTCCCGGCAGGCCGAGGTGCTCACCGAGGACTACAAGAAGGCGCAGGACGACCACACCGCCAAGCGCCGCGACCTCGACCGGTTCAACGCCGAAGCGCAGCAGGCCGACCGCGTCGCGGGCGAGGCGCACGTGCAGGAGGAGCAGCTGCGCGGCAAGGTCGACCGGCTCAGCAACGCCTCCTACAAGGGTTCGCAGATGAACTCGATCGCGGCGGTGCTCAACAGCGAGACCCCGGACGCGTTCCTGGACCGCGCCTCCACGCTGGACCTGATGGCGCAGCACAACGCCGAAGCCGTGCACGCCTACGCCGAAGCGACCCACCGGGCCGAGGGCGCCCGCAAGCAGGCGTGGGACGCGCGCGCCGGTGCCGCCAAGGCCGAGGCCGACGCCGCGCGGCTGGAAGGCGACATCGCCGGTCGCAAGCAGGAGATGGACGCGCAGGTCGCCAAGGTCAAGCAGCAGTACAGCCAGCTCAGCGAGAAGGACAAGGACGCGCTGTCCGGCGTGAAGAGCGCCGTCGGTCAGCTCGCCGGTTCCGGTGCGGCGATCAAGGCGGTCAACGCCGCACTGGGCAAGCAGGGCTCGCCGTACGTCTTCGGCGCCAAGGGACCTGACGAGTTCGACTGCTCCGGGCTGGTGCAGTGGGCCTACAAGCAGGCCGGTGTCGACCTGCCGGGCTCGACGCGCTCGCAGGTGTCGGTCGGTCGTTCGGTGTCGCAGTCGGAGATGAAGCCCGGCGACATCGTCTTCTTCTACAGCTCCGCCAGCCACGACGGCATCTACATCGGCAACGGCAAGATCGTGCACGCCCCCACCGAGGGCCAGGACGTCATGGTCGAAGAGGTCGAGTACATGGGCGAGGTCCACTCGGTGCGCCGCGTCGCCGGCTGACCGGTTGCGCGTCCCGTGTGGTGTTCTCACCGGTCGGCTCCGGATCGAAACGCCCTCCGCTACAGTGCGTGCTGATCTGATCACTGAAAGCCGATTCCCTGGTCCCTTTCTCGCGTGCACTGGGGGTTCCGGGCGAGGCGGAGAAGGTAGGGAGAACGGATGTTAAGCAGGATCGCGATGGTGTCGGTGACCGCGGCGGCCACCGTGCTGCCGCTGAGCGCGACCAGCGCCTCGGCCGAACCGGCACCGGCGCCGCAGCTCGTGCCGGGGACGCCGTGCACGGCAACCGCGCACGCGTGCGTGAGCCTGTCGCGCAACCGCGCGTGGCTGATCCGCGCGGGCGAGGTCTACTACGGCGAGGCCTCGGCGCTCGGCGGCCGTCCGGAATCGCCCACGCCGACCGGCACGTTCCACGTCACGTGGAAGAACAAGGACCACCACAGCAAGGAGTTCAACGCGCCGATGCCGAACTCGGTGTTCTTCACCGACACCGGTGTCGCGTTCCACCAGGGCAGCCTCAGCGAGCGCTCCGCCGGCTGCGTCCACCTGTCGAAGAAGTCCTCCGAGGTCTTCTTCAACAAGCTCCAGCCCGGTGACGAGGTCCAGGTCGTGCCGTGACCAGCAGCCCGGAGTAGGGCCCGTGACTCCTGCTCTCGAGCAGGGTCACGGGCCCTCTTCTCGCTCCCCCGGGTCGCGGGGGAGCGCGTCGTCGAGGGTTTTCGCCCACTGGGCGACGATGTTCTTGCGGCGCGGTGAGTCGTCGGTGAGGACGTCGGCGAGCCCCAGCCCCCGGGCCATGTCGAGGGTCGCTTGGACCAGGCGCCGGGTGGTGGGGTCGGTGTCGTCGGCGCCGAGCATCTCGATCGCCACCTGGTGGACGGTGCGGCCGAACTTGGCTTCCAGCGGGACGATTCGCTCGCGCAGCGCCGGGTCGGCGGCGGCTGCCGTCCAGACCTGGAGCGCTGCTTTGAACAGGTCGCCGGTGAAGTAGTCGACGACCCGCGTGACGGCGGCTTCGGTGCGGCCGGGTCCCTCGGGGAACCGGGTGCTCTCCGCGCGGATCTCGGCCATCCGCGCGTCGAACATGTGCTCCAGGGCGGCGGTGATGAGGTCTTCGCGAGCCGGGAAGTGGTGCTGCGCCGCGCCTCGCGACACACCCGCCCGCTGCGCGGCGGCCGTGACCGTCGTCGCGTCCCAGCCCTGGGTCGCGAGGCAGTCGATGGTGGCCTCCAGCAGGCGCTGCCGCGTCGCTCGGCTGCGATCCTGCTTCGGCTCGCGCGACGTCATCGGCGTGCTCCCCCTCAGTACGATTTCGGCAGGCCCAGGCTGTGCTGGGCCACGTAGTTGAGGATCATTTCACGGCTGACCGGGGCCACCCGGGCGATGCGGGCGGCGCCGAGCATCGCGGCCAGGCCGTGCTCGGAGGTGAGGCCCGACCCGCCGTGGGTCTGGATGGCGCGGTCGAGGGCGGCGATGCTGGCCTCGGCGGCGGCGTACTTGGCCATGTTCGCCGTTTCGGCGGCCTCCATGTCCTGGCCGGCGTCGTAGAGCGTGGCGGCCTTCTGCATCATCACCTTGGCCAGCTCCACCTCGATCTTGTGCTGGGCCAGCGGGTGGGCGATGCCCTGGTGCGCGCCGATCGGCGTCTTCCACACCTGCCGCTGGTTGGCGTACTCGACGGCCCTGCCCAAGGCGTAGCGGCCCATGCCGGTGGCCAGCGCCGCGCCGAGGATGCGTTCCGGGTTCAGCCCGGAGAACAGCTGCATCAGCGCCGCGTCCTCCTCGCCGACGAGCGCCTCGGCCGGGAGCCGGACGTCGTCGAGGAACAGCGTGAACTGCCGGTCCGGGGCGATGATGTCCATCTCCATCGGCTGCGCCACGAAGTTCGGCGTGCCGGTGGGCACGACGAACAGCGCGGGCTTGAGCTTTCCGGTGCGGGCGTCCTCGGTGCGCGCGACGACGAGCACCGCATCGGCCTGGTCGACGCCGGAGATGAACACCTTCTGGCCCTGCAGGATCCAGTCCGCGCCGTCGCGGCGGGCGGTGGTGGTGATGTGGTGCGAGTTCGAGCCCGCGTCGGGCTCGGTGATGGCGAAGACCATCGTGGTGCTCGCGTCGGCGAGACCGGGCAGCCAGCGCTGCTTCTGCTCCGCGGTGCCGTACTTGCTGATGATCGTGCCGCAGATGGCGGGGGAGACCACGACCAGCAGCAGCCCGGCGCCCTCGGCGGCGAGTTCTTCCTGCACCAGCGCGAGTTCGTAGATGCCGGCGCCGCCTCCGCCGTACTCCTCGGGGATGTTGACGCCGAGGAAGCCGAGCCTGCCCGCCTCCTCCCAGAGCTCGGTGAGCGGTTCGTGCTCGCGGGCCTTGGGCAGCACGTAGTCGACGTGGTTGTAGCGCTGGGCGAGCTTGGCGACGGAGGCGCGCAGTTCCTTCTGCTCGTCGGTCTCGATGAAGCTCATGCCTTCTCCTCGGCGGGGGTGTCGACCACGGCCAGCACGGTTCCCACCTCGACCTGCTGCCCTGCTATCACGTTGAGCTCGGTGAGCACCCCGTCGGCGGGGGCGGCCACGGTGTGCTCCATCTTCATCGCCTCCAGCCACAGGATCGGCTGGCCCGAGGTGACCTGGTCGCCGGGTGCGGCGGCGAGCCGGATGACCTTGCCCGGCATCGGCGCCAGCAGCGAGCCCTCGGTGAGGCGTTCGGCGGGGTCGGTGAAGCGGGGTTGGCGCACCAGCGCGACCGGTCCGAGCGGGGAGTCCACGTGGACGTGCTCGCCGTAGCGGGCGACGTCGAAGGTCCTGCGGACCGGGCCGTGCTCGCCGGGAACGTCGAGGACGACGCGGGTCGGCGTCGCCTCCACCAGCGCGAGCCCGGGGTGGTCGGCGACCTCGACACCGGTGCGCTTGGCGAGGTAGGACACCTCGATCTCGCGGTCGCCGCAGGTGTAGGTCTTGGTCTGCGGCACCGACGGCAGGTTCCGCCAGCCGGACGGGATGCGGGCGTTGACCGCTGCGGTGAGCCGGTTCTCGGCGGCGGAGGCCATCGCGGCGGCGACGGCGGCGAGGTCGGCGGTGTCGTCGGTGGCCAGCGGCCGGGCGAGGTCGGCGAGCCCGTGCCGGTCGAAGAACGCGGTGTCGGTGTCGCCGGCCAGGAACGCGGGGTGCCGCAGGACCCGCACCAGCAGGTCGCGGTTGGTGACCAGGCCGTGGATCTTCGCCCGCGACAGGCTCGCGGCCAGCACACGCGCGGCCTCGTCCCGGGTTTCGCCGCAGGCGATGACCTTGGCCAGCATCGGGTCGTAGTGGATGCTCACCGCGTCGCCGTCGGCGAAACCGGAGTCCAGCCGGATGCCCGGAGTGCGCAGGACCGCGAACTGGGCCGCGGTGTCCGGGAATTCGATGCGCCGCAGGGTGCCGCTCTGCGGCCGCCAGTCGTGCGCGGGGTCCTCGGCGTAGAGCCGGACCTCGATCGAATGCCCGTGAGCGGCGGGCGGTTCGGCGGGCAGGGCGTGACCGTCGGCGATCTGCAGCTGCAGCCGCACCAGGTCGGTGCCGGTGGTGTTCTCGGTGACCGGGTGCTCCACCTGCAGGCGGGTGTTCATCTCCAGGAAGAAGAACTCGCCCTTCTCGTCGGCCAGGAACTCGACGGTGCCCGCGCCTTCGTAGCCGATCGCCGACGCCGCGAGCCGCGCCGCCTCGAACAACCGCTCCCGCATGCCCGGGGTGCGTTCGACCAGCGGAGAAGGCGCTTCCTCGACGACCTTCTGGTGCCTGCGCTGGATCGAGCACTCGCGCTCGCCGAGCGCCCACACGGTGCCGTGCTGGTCGGCGAGGACCTGCACCTCGATGTGCCGGCCGGTTTCCAGGTAGCGCTCGCAGAACACCGTCGGATCGCCGAAGGCGGACTCGGCCTCGCGGCGCGCGGCCTCGAGCTGCTCCGGTAGTTCGGCGAGGGAACGCACCACCCGCATGCCGCGGCCGCCGCCCCCGGCGGAGGCCTTGACCAGCACCGGGAGGTCGGATTCGGTGACGGTCTGCGGGTCGAGCTCGGACAGCACCGGCACTCCGGCGTCGGCCATCAGCGCCTTGGCCTCGACCTTGGATCCCATCGACTCGATGGCCTTGACCGGCGGGCCCACCCAGCGCAGTCCGGCGTCGGAGACGGCCTGCGCGAACGCGGCGTTCTCCGACAGGAACCCGTACCCGGGGTGCACGGCGTCGGCGCCCGCCGAGCGGGCCGCCTGCACGAGCTGGTCGATCTGCAGGTACGTCTCGCCGGGGGTGTCGCCGGGCAGCCGGATCGCCACGTAGGCCTCGGCGGCGTGCGGTGCGGCGGCGTCGGTGTCGGAGAACACGGCGGTGGTGGACAGGCCCATGCGGCGCGCGGTCGCGAAGACGCGCCGGGCGATCTCACCGCGGTTGGCGACCAGGACATTGGTGATCATCGCGTGGGACCTCACATCCGGAATACGCCGAAGCCCTCGGCGCCTTCGATCGGGGCGTTGTGGATCGCCGACAGGCACATCCCCAGCACCGTGCGGGTGTCGCGCGGGTCGATGACGCCGTCGTCGTAGAGCCGCCCGGACAGGAACATCGGCAGCGATTCGGCTTCGATCTGGTTCTCCACCGCTTCCCGCATCGCGGCGTCCCCGGCTTCGTCGAACGGCTGGCCCTTGGCCTCGGCGGCGGCGCGGCTGACGATCGAGATGACCCCGGCCAGCTGCGCGGGCCCCATCACCGCGGACTTCGCGCTGGGCCAGGAGAACAGGAACCGCGGGTCGTAGGCCCTGCCGCACATGCCGTAGTGCCCGGCGCCGTAGGAGGCGCCCATCAGCAGCGAGATGTGCGGGACCTTGCTGTTGGACACCGCGTTGATCATCATCGCGCCGTGCTTGATGATGCCGCCCTGCTCGTACTCGGCACCCACCATGTAGCCGGTGGTGTTGTGCAGGAACAGCAGCGGGGTTTCGGCGCGGTTGGCCAGCTGGATGAACTGGGTGGCCTTCTGCGACTCCTCGGAGAACAGCACGCCGCGCGCGTTGGCGAGGATGCCGATCGGGTAGCCGTGCAGCTCTGCCCACCCGGTGACCAGGCTGGAGCCGTAGCGCGGCTTGAACTCGTCGAAGTCGGACCCGTCGACGACGCGGGCGATCACCTCGCGCGGGTCGAACGGCACCTTCAGGTCCGCGGGCACCACGCCCAGCAACTCGTCGGCCGAGTGCAGCGGTTCTCGCACCTCCGCACGCGGTGCCGGGCCCTTCTTGCGCCAGTTCAGGCGTTTCACGATCGAGCGGCCGATGCGCAGCGCGTCGGGCTCGTCCACCGCGAAGTGGTCGGCCAGGCCTGACACGCTCGCGTGCATGTCCGCGCCACCCAGCGACTCGTCGTCGGCGTCTTCGCCGGTGGCCATCTTCACCAGCGGCGGGCCGCCCAGGAACACCTTCGAGCGCTCCTTGACCATCACCGTGTGATCCGACATCCCCGGGATGTAGGCGCCACCGGCCGTGGAGTTGCCGAAGACCAGCGCGATCGTGGGGATTCCCTGCGCGGACAGCCGCGTGAGGTCGCGGAACAGCGCCCCGCCGGGGATGAAGACCTCCTTCTGCGTCGGCAGGTCCGCACCGCCCGACTCCACCAGCGAGATCACCGGGAGCCGGTTGCGCTCCACGATCTCGTTGGCGCGCAGCGACTTGCGCAGCGTCCACGGGTTGGAGGTGCCGCCGCGCACGGTCGGGTCGTTGGCGACGATCATGCACTCGACGCCCTCGACCACGCCGATTCCGGTGACCACCGAGGCGCCGACCTGGAAGTCGCTGCCCCAGGCGGCCAGCGGGCACAGCTCGAGGAACGGTGAGTCCTCGTCGATGAGCAGCTCGATGCGCTCGCGCGCGGTGAGCTTGCCGCGCTTGCGGTGCCGCTCGACCTTCGACGGGCCGCCACCGGCGACCGCCGTGGCGTGGGCCTCGTCGACCTCGGCGATCTTGTCGATCATCGCCTTGGCCGCTTCGGCGTACTCGCTGGAAGTCGTGTCCAGCGCGGACTTCACGATCGTCACGCTCGATACCCCAATCGGTTCGCCGCCAGTCCGGTCATGATCTCGGTGGTGCCGCCGCCGATGCCGAGGATCCGCATGTCCCGGTACTGGCGCTCGACCTCGGACTCGCGCATGTAGCCGAGCCCGCCGAACAGCTGCACCGCCTGGTGCGCCACCCACTCGCCGGCCTCCACCGCGGTGTTCTTGGCGAAGCACACCTCGACGGTCAGGTCCTGCTCGCCGGCGACGGCGCGCTCGGCCAGCCGCCGCGTGTAGACGCGGGCGACGTCGATCTTGCGGGCCATCTCGGTGAGCGTGTTCTGCACGGCCTGCCGGGTGATCAGCGCGCGGCCGAAGGTCTCCCGGTCGCGGCACCACTGCTCGGCCAGGTCCAGGCAGCGCTGCGCGCTCGCGTAGGCCTGCACCGCCAGCGACAGGCGTTCGCTGACGAAGGCCTGGGCGATCTGCAGGAACCCGGAGTTCTCCGGGCCCACCAGGTTCTCGGCCGGCACGCGCACGTCGGAGAAGGACAGCTCGGCGGTGTCGGAGGCCTGCCAGCCCATCTTCTCCAGCTTGCGGGAGACGGTGAAGCCGGGCGTGCCCCGCTCCACCACCAGCAGCGACACCCCGGCCGCGCCGTCGGCGCCGGTGCGCACGGCGGTGACCACGTAGTCGGCGCGGCAGCCCGAGGTGATGAAGGTCTTGGCGCCGTTGACGACGTAGTGGTCGCCGTCGCGCTCGGCGCGGGTGCGCAGGTGGCCGACATCGGATCCGCCGCCCGGTTCGGTGATGGCCAGCGAGCCGATCTTGTGGCCGGACAGCGTGGGTTTCACCCAGCGCTCGATCTGCCGCGGATCACCGGCGGCGGCCATGTGCGGCACCGCGATGCCGCAGGTGAACAGCGAGGCGAAGGTGCCGCCGGAGACGCCCGCGTAGTGCAGCTCCTCGGCGATGACCGCCGCGTCGACGAGGTCGCCGCCGCCACCACCGACCTCGACGGGCAGCGCGACGCCGAGAAGTCCCAGCGCGCCGGCCTTCTCGTGCAACCAGCGGGGGAGTTCGCCGTCGCGCTCCCACTGGTCCTGGTGCGGCAAGATCTCGGTCTCGGCGAAGCGCCGCGCGGTCTCCCGCAATCCGCGCCGCTCATCGGTGTCCCACGGGTTCACCGGTTCTCCATAATGTGGATGCTGCGTCCTTGAAGGCGGGAATGAAACGTGTCAGGTCTGTTCTCACCGCGATCGGTGCTTGCCATAGCGATCTGTTCCCAATTCGTGTCGGTGTGGCGTGGTACATCCTCTGTATGAGGACGGCGTACAAGGTCCGGGCCTATCCGGATTCCGAGCAGGCGGCCCAGTTGGGTCGCACGTTCGGTTGTGTGCGTCTGGTCTGGAACAAGACCCTCGACCTTCGGCATCGCGCCTACCATGCGCACGGCAAGACGACCTCCTATAAGGAGACCGATGCAGCGCTGACGGCGTGGAAGAAGACCGAGGAACTGGCGTTTTTGTCCGAGGTCTCGTCGGTGCCGTTGCAACAGAACTTGCGGCACCAGCACGCGGCTTACGCGAACTTCTTCGCCGGGCGTGCGAAGTATCCGCGTTTTAAGTCCCGCAACGGACGCCAGTCCGCGCACTACACGCGTTCGGCTTTCAGCCTGCGTGACGGACGCTTGAAGTTGGCCAAACACGGGAAGCCGCTGAATTTCGTGTGGTCCTGGGACGCTGGAACCCTGGCGAAGCTGAATCCGACGATGGTCATCGTGTCGCGGGAACCGGACGGGCGTTGGTATTTGACCTTCGCCGTGGATACCGAAGATCCGCAAGCTGTGCCTGAGACCGGCAGCACTGTTGGCGTGGACCTCGGAGTGAAGGACTTCGCGGTACTGTCCACCGAAGAGAAGATCCCCAACCCGCGGCACCTGGACCGCAAGGCTCGTAACCTTTGCCGTTACCAGCGGCAGATGGCACGTAAGAAGCCCGGTAGCGCGAACCGGCGGAAGGCCAAGAATAAGGTCGCCCGCACGCACCGGAAGATTCGTAACGCGCGTGCTGACTTTCTGCACCGCGCTTCGACGCGGCTGGTCCGTGAACATGATGTGGTCGCGATCGAAGACCTCCACATCGCGGGCATAAGCAGTAGCCCGAAGGGCACCGTCGATAAGCCCGGTCGCAACGTGCGTGCCAAAGCCGGACTCAACCGGGCGGTGATGGACGCGGCGTTGGGAGAGTTCCGGCTTCAGCTGGAATACAAGGCTGAACGCGCGGGAAAGCGAGTCGTGGTCATCGACCGCTGGTACCCCTCGAGCAAGACCTGCTCCGCATGCGGGCACCTGCTGGAGCGTCTGAAACTGTCGGTGCGGCAATGGACGTGCCCCAACTGCGGCACCCGGCACGACCGGGATCACAACGCCGCGAAGAACATCCTTGCGGCAGGTCTTGCCGTAGCCGGGGCGACCCCCGGCGATGCCTGTGGAGCTGGTGTAAATCCGCAAGGGGCCTCCCCTCGGTCGTCGGCTACGAAGCAGGAACCCCAGCCCGTGAGGGTGGGAGTCCCTCTTCTTTAAGTAGGGGACAAAGTCAAAGAAGCGCCTCCGGAATCTCGATGTGCCGGGACCGCAGCCACTCGCCGAGTCCCTTGGCCTGCGGGTCGAACCGGGCCTGGGCGGCCGCGCCCTCGCCGAGGATTCCCTCGACGACGAAGTTCAGCGACCGCAGGTTCGGCAGGACCGTGCGCGTGATCGGCAGCTCGGCCGCTTCGGGGAGCAGCGCGCGCAGCCGGTCGACGGTGAGCGCGTGGGCCAGCCAGCGCCACTGCTCGTCGGTGCGCACCCACACGCCGATGTTGGCGTTGCCGCCCTTGTCGCCGCTGCGCGCCGCGACGAACGTGCCCAGCGCCGCGCGGCGGGTGGGGCCGTCCAGAAGAGGTTGCGGCAGAACCGGTTCGGGTGGCGCCTCGAGCCGCTGAGTCTGCGACGCGGGTGGCACGTCCACCCGTTCGCCGCCGGGGAGCACCGCGATGTGCTGAACCTGCGCCGGATCCACGTGACCGGCGGTGAACACCCCGTACGGCGAGGCCTTGCCGGGAACGCTGGTCAAGCTGAAACCGGGGTAGCTGGCCAGCGCCATCTCCACGGCCACGCCGGAGAACGCGCGCCCCACCACGTCCTGGTCGGGATCCCGCGCGACGCAACGCAGGATCGCGCTCGCCCGCTCCTCGGTGTCGGCGTCGGGACGGTCGAGGCGGGACAGCGTCCAGGTCAGCTCCGCCGGTTGCTCGGCGAGCCCTGCTTCGAGCTGGCGCCGCGCGAGGTCGGCCTTGGCCTCGACGTCCAGTCCGGTGAGCACGAAGTCCATCTCGTTGCGGAACCCGCCGAGCGTGTTGAGCGAGACCTTCAGCTCGGGCGGGGGAGCCTCGCCGCGCGTGCCGGTCAGCAGCACCCGGTCCGGGCCGTCCTGGGTGACCTCGATGGTGTCCAACCGGGTGGTGACGTCCGGTCCCGCGTAGCGCGCGTCCTGGATCTCGTACATCAGCTGCGCGGTCACGGTGTCGGTGGTGACCGCGCCGCCGGTGCCGGGGTGCTTGGTGATCACGCTCGAGCCGTCGCGCCGGAGCTCGGCGATCGGGAAGCCGGGCCGGGTCAGGTCGGCGATCTCGGTGAAGAACGAGTAGTTGCCGCCGGTGGCCTGCGCGCCGCACTCGATGACGTGACCGGCCGCGACGGCTCCGGCCAGCGCGTCGTGGTCGGTGCGCTGCCACCCGAAGTGCGCCGCCGCCGGGCCGACGATGACCGAGGCGTCGGTGACCCGTCCGGTGACCACGACGTCGGCACCGGCGTTCAGGCACTCCACGATTCCCCAGCAGCCCAGGTAGGCGTTGGCGACCAGGGGAGAGCCGAGGTCCAGTTCCGCGGCCCGCGCGGTGAGGTCGTCGCCTTCGACGTGCGCGACCGACACGTCGAGCCCGAGTCGTTCGGTGAGCTCGCGGATGCGCCCGGCCAGACCGGCGGGGTTCGCCCCGCCCGCGTTGGCCACGATCCGCACGCCGCGCTCCGCGGCGAGGCCGAGGCAGTCCTCGAGCTGGCGCAGGAAGGTCTTGGCGTACCCCAGTTCGGGGTCCTTGAGCCGGTCGCGGCCGAGGATGAGCATCGTCAGCTCGGCGAGGTAGTCGCCGGTGAGCACGTCCAGCTCGCCGCCGGTGAGCATCTCGCGCATCGCCGAGAACCGGTCGCCGTAGAAGCCGGAGCAGTTGCCGATGCGGAGGAGTTCCGGGTCGGTGCCGATCACGAGTGCTGCCCCGCCTTCCTGCCCTTGCCCGGCGCTCCGGCGAAGGCCTGGGCGATGGTCAGCCAGTGCGCCGCGTCCGCGCCGACTGTCTCGATCGCGAGGTCGTCGGGGTGCCGCCGCTGGGTGACCAGCAGGCAGAAGTCCAGTGCCGGGCCGGTGATCCGCTGCGCGGCGTCGGCCGGACCCCACTCCCACGCCTCGCCGCCGGGTCCGACCAGCTCGACGCGGAACGGTTCGGCGGGCGGTTCCTGGCCGTGGGTGGCGTAGGCGAAGTCGCGGGTGCGCACGCCGATGTGCGCGACGTTGCGCAGCCGCGCGGTGGGGGTGCGCGTGATGCCGAGGGCGTCGGCGACGTCCTGGCCGTGAGCCCAGGTCTCCATCAGCCGCGCGGTGGCCATCGAACCGACGCCCATCGGCGGGCCGAACCACGCGAGCTTCCGACCGTCCTCGATCCGGCGCAGGGCTTCGGCCAGTTTCGAGCGGCCGGTCCGCCAGCTCGAGAGCAGGTCGGCGGGCCGTGCGCGGGCGCGCTCCGCGGCGCCCGCGTCGACGAAGCCGAACGGGTCCTGCATCGCCTGCTCGACGACGGCGGCGAAGCCGTCGGGATCGGTGGCCGACAGCAGTGCGACGTCATCGGTCCAGGCCAGGTGGGCGATCTGGTGGGCGATCGTCCACCCCTCGGCGGGCGTGGCGAGCGCCCACCGCTCCTCGTCCAGCCCGGCGACGAGCTCGTCGAGCTCATCGCCTTCCGCACACATGTCATCCAGCAGAGCGCCCACGTTGGCCATGTCGACCAGGGTGGGCCCGCCGCAAGGAAAAATCAAGCACGAATGATTGATTTTGTGGCGAGACGAGGGGCGGAGCCTGCTGGCCCCGCCCCTCGCCTCGTGGGGTCCTACCGGCGCGGTGAGATCACTGGCTCAGCTCGTACTTGCCGCCGAAGTCGAGCGACGACAGTCCGCCGCCGAGGCAGCCGCCCGCCGCGGAGGCCATGTCGAACTGGCCGCTGCCCTTGTGCTGGGCCTCGGCGAACTCCCCGTCGACGGTCTTGCCGGTGAACGCACCGGTGACCGGCTGGTCCGGGTTGCTGAGGTCGCCCTGCATGTCGAGGCTGAAGTTGGCCTTGCTCGTCTTCGTGCTGCCGTCCTCGTACTTCCAGGTGATGTCGACATCACCGCCGACATCGCGCGGCAGCGACGTGCACGACATCTTGCCAGCCAGGTCGCCGGTGAACGTCGCGCTCACCACGTCCTCGGCGGCGCGACCGGCCGGCTTGCAGTTGGCCGCCTGGCCGTCGACCTTCATCTGGGTGTTCGCACCGAGCGGGTTCGCCGACAGCGCCGGGGAGAACGCGGCCGTTCCGTTCAGGTCGCACGTCAGCAGTGCCTTGGCATCAGGCGCGGGGGAGGGTTCGGCCTGTGCCGTCAGGGCGCCCGCCAGCAGCGGGGCGGCGGCGAGAACCGCAGCAGCGCTGAAAATGCCGGACTTGGTACCGATTTTGGAAAGCATGCGGATTGAACTCCTTCGTTCACAAGAGGATGAAGGGCATCGTTCGCCCTTCGATTCAGAATGGGAGCACGGTTCGGTTCCGGCGGCAGGCCGTGTCGCACGATCGAGCGCACTATCGATGCGGTTCCGCGCATGCGGATGTCTTCTCGCTGCGCGGGTTTTCGGCCGTTGCTACAGTCCGCCGCGTTGTTCTCCGGGATTTCGCGCAGATCGCGTCCCGGTCCCCTCCTGGCCGGTTGCGGAGCCGCCGCGACTGGTGAGCACAGAAAGGGAATATGCCATGAGAATTGCGCGTCTCGCATCTGCGCTTCTCACCTCCGGTGTGCTGGCCACGGGAATCGTGGGCACGGCCGTCGCGCAGGCGCCGTCGGACCAGGTTCTGGTGTTCATCGCCGACGCCCTCGTGCCCGTGGAGAAGTTCCAGAGCCCGAAGGGATGCCAGAAGCTGCCGCTGGGCACGCACGTGGTCATCAACGACACCGGCCGCGCGATCACCCTGTACGCCTCGCCCGACTGCTCCGGCCTGGGGGTTCCGCTGGAGTCCGGGCACGGCGCCCACGAGATCCCGGCGTTGGGCAGTTTCAAGGCATGACAGATCCGAAACTCGACCTGGTCGTGGTCGGGCTGGGTTACGTCGGGCTGCCGCTGCTGGTCCGCGCGCACGAAACCGGCATGCGCACCGCCGGCCACGACATCGCCGGCGAGGTCGTGGCCGGGCTGAACGCGGGTCGCTCGCACGTGGCCGACGTCCTGGATCCCGTGGTCGCCGAGATGGTGGCCACGGGGTTCCGCGCCACGACCGAGCCGTCGGTGATCGCCGACGCCGACACCGTGGTGCTGTGCGTGCCAACCGGTCTCACCGACGGCGCTCCCGACCTGGGCTCGGTCCGCGCGGCCGCCCGCTCGGTGGGGGAGAACCTGCGGCCGGACACCCTGGTCGTGCTGGAATCCACGTCCTACCCGGGAACGACGGAAGAAGTCGTCCGCCCGATCCTGGAGAGCAGCAGCGGGCTGCGCGCGGGCGAGGACTTCCACCTGGCGTACTCACCGGAGCGCATCGACCCCGGGAACCCGTTCTTCGGCGTGCGCAACACGCCCAAGGTGGTGGCGGGCGTGACCCCGCTGTGCGCCAAGCACGGCGTGGCGTTCTACGGGCGGTTCGTCGACACACTCGTGGTCTCGCGCGGCACCCGCGAGGCGGAGATGGCCAAACTGCTGGAGAACACCTACCGCTACGTCAACATCGCGCTGGTCAACGAGGTCGCGCTGTTCTGCGACCGGATAGGCGTGGACGTGTGGGACGTGCTGCACTGCGCGGGCACGAAACCCTTCGGCTACGCCCCCTTCCAGCCAGGACCGGGCGTGGGTGGCCACTGCATCCCGGTCGACCCGGTCTACCTGGAAGGCGCCGCCGACAGCGCGGGATTCACCTTCCACACGCTCACCGCCGCCCGCCAGGTGAACGAGCGGATGCCGCAGCACGTGGTGTCCCGCGCCGAGCGGCTGCTGCGCGACCTCGACAAGCCGGTGGAGGAGGCGCGAGTGCTGCTGCTCGGGGTGAGCTACAAACCCGACGTCGCCGACGTCCGGGAGACCCCGGCGCTCCCGGTGGCCGCGGAGCTGCTGCGCTGCGGGGCCGAGGTGGTCTACCACGACCCGCACGTGCCCGGGTTCTCCGCCGGAGGGCGGAGTTTGCGGCGAGTGGAGCACATCGACGAGGGGCTGCGCGAGGCCGACGTGGCCATCCTCCTCCAGGACCACGCCTGCTACGACCCAGTTCGCCTGGTGGCCTCACGGTGCCTGCTGCTGGACACCAGGGGCAAGCTCGCCGGAGAGAACGTGCGTCACCTCTAGCGGCGGCGGGGGCTGGGTGAACGACAGCTCGGCCTCCGGCCGAAGACCCAGATCCCGCCCGCTGAGCGGCTTCTCGGCGTGGATCAGCACGTTGTAGTGGTTCGGGAAGTGGCAGGCGTCGAAGCCGAGCACGGTGCCGACGAAGCGGTCTCCGATCCACAGCCGATCGCCGCGATCGAGGACGCCACCGCGGTCGAACTCGGCGAAGCCGAGGAACGCAACCCGGTCGATGCGCGCTCCGCCGGCGTTCTCGGTGTGGTCGGTGGTGACGAGCTCGTGCACGTCACCGGCCTGCACGCAGCGGCTCGCGTGCGGTTCCAGCGACATGCCCCGCTCCTGGCGGTGGTGCACCAGGACCTTGACCACGCGTGCCGTCAGCGTCCTCTTCGGACCGTCCTCGTCGGGGTTCACACCGGCTCCGTTCCTGCGACTCGGTACGTTTCGTTGACGAGCTCCAAGGCTGCCAGACCGCCCGGGTCGGTTCCCGTCGTGGTGGCGAAAGCGTCGAGCACACCGCGGTATTCGTGCCACAACGAGTTCTTGAACCCGGGGTGCCCGGACAGCATGTCCGCGCGCAGGCGGGTTCCGTCGGCGAGCAGCACCTCGACGTCCTTGGTCTCGCCGGGATGCGACCAGTCCAGCTCGACCACCGCCGGAACGCCGGACGGCGACTCCAGCTCGACCACGGCCTGCCGGTCGGTTCCGCGCTCGTGCTTGACGACCGCGTGGGTCGGCTCCACCGCACCGAGGAACAGCCGGACCAGGTCGAACGCGTTGGGCCCGTTGTCGGCCACGCACCCGCCGCCGCAGCGCGTCGGATCGAGGTACCAGGTGTCGCCGCCGATGTGCTCCTCGATGCGCTCCAGGTAGCGCACCCGGATCGCCGCAGCGCCGCCGCGTGCGGTGACCTCGGCGTGCAGGCGGCGCACGTTGTCGTTGTAGCGGCGGTGGAACGAGGTCAGCAGCGGAACGTTCTGGCGCGCCGAGATCTCCACCAGTTCGCGGGCGTCGGCCAGCGACACCGCGATGGGCTTCTCCACGCACACCGCGACCCCGCGGCGCAGCGCGTCCCGGCACACCGCGGCGTGCGCGTCGTTGGGCGCGGTGACGATGACGCCGTCGAGCTCGACCGACTCGAGCAGCTCGCGGTGGTCCTGGAAGCAGCGCACCTGCGGCGGGAACCCGCGCAGCTTCTCGGGACGCACGTCGCACACCGCGCTGAGTACCCAGCCCCGGGACTCGATGGGCGCCAGGTAGTAGGCGGAGATGGCGCCGAGACCGACGACCGCGACGCGGCGCATCAGGCGACCACCGCTGCGTCCAGCTCGGCCAGCAGCCGAGCACGTACCGGGACTCCGTCCCGTCGCCGCCGCATCGCCCGCTCGGCCTCGAGCCAACCCGGGTAGTGCACGCCGCCGTCCGGCGGGCAGTCGAGCACCGCGCCGAACATCGCCCGCGCGGCCTCGGAGAAACCGGGGCGCAGCCGTTCGGCGTCGATGGCGAGCACGAAGTAGCCGATGTCGTCGTCGCGCCCGGGATCGCCCAGCACCGCCTCCCGGGTGGGGCCGAGCGCGGAACCGGACAGCAGCGCGGCGAGCAGTTCGACGACGAGACCGAGCCCGAACCCCTTGTAGGCACCGGTTTCCGGCTCCCCGCCGAGCCAGCGGAGGTGCGCCGTGCCGCCGTCGAAGGCGCTCGGGTCGGTCACCGGTCCCCCGGAGTCATCGGCCAGCCAGCCTTCTGGGACCGGCGCACCGTCGTCGGCGGCGACCCGCACCTTGCCGGTGGGCACCACGGTGGTGCTCATGTCCAGCAGGAACGGGTGGTCCGGCAGCGCGGGCGCGGCCACCGCCAGCGGGTTGGTGCCCAGCAGCGGCATCGTGCCCAGCGGCGGCCGGGCGATGCGCTGACCGCCGCAGTTGCTGGCGACGATGCCGATCACGCCGTGCTCGGTCGCGCGCGCCGCGTGGAAACCGGCGCAACCGAAGTGCGTGGCACCGCGCACCGACACCAGCCCGATCCCGTGCTCGCGGGCTCGCCCGATCGCGTCGTCCATCGCCTCCGCTGCCGCCCACAGGCCCAGCGCCCGGCCGGCGTCGACGGTCGCGCACGCGCCGAGGTCCGCCCGGGTGGCGGGTTCGGCGAGCGGATCGATCCGTCCGGCGTCGAGCAGCGGCAGGTACAGCCGGGGCAGGTTGAACACGCCGTGCGAGTCGAACCCGCACAGATCTCCGTGGCACAGCGCCGAGGCCGCGAGCCGCGCGCGCTCGTCGGGCACGCCGCGGTCGCGGAACCGCTCGGCGACCAGCTCGAGCAGTCGTGGGTGGGGGACGGTCACGGTGTCAGGCCGCATCGTGTTCCTCTCCGGTTCGGTGCCGTGCGAAGTCGGTGAGCACGGCCGAGATGACTGACGCGAACTCCTCCAGCTCGGCGCGGTCGGCGTACTCGCCTCGGGCGTGGGCGTGGTTGGTGTCCAGGCGGCCCGGGCCGAGCACGGCGGTGAAGCTGCCGGGTAGGTCGTGCAACCAGATCGCGTCGCAGGTGAACCCCGGCTCGTCGTCCGGCCAGCGCCGGGCCCCCGCGCGTTCGAGCAGCTCCTCGGCCCACGGGTCGGCGTTGTCCAGGCACGGCAGGCCGCGCTTGAGCCATTCGAGGCGGGTGATCGCCCTCGCGTCCCGCGCGGTGCGGGCGAACTCCCGGCTCCCGGCGAACAGCTCGCGGAACCGGTCGAGGCCGCGCTCGACCTCGCGGTGCAGCGCTGCTTCGGCGGCCCGGCCTTCGGCGGTCTCGGCGTAGGAGAGGTTGAGCAGCAGCTCGCCGGTTCCGTAGACGCGGTTGTGCAGATCTCCGGTGCGCAGCCCGGCGACGCACAACCGGCCGGGTCGGTCGACGGGGTCGAGCTGCGCGGCCAGGTGCTGGGCGAGGAACCCGAGCAGCGCGGTCGCGTTGTGGCCCGCGTCGGGCCGGTCGTCGATCGAGCCGTCGCCGTCGACGCGCAGCCGCGCGGTCATCGAGGCGGTGGAACGAGGCAGGTAGCGCATGCCGGTGGGTTCGCAGCAGATGTTGAGCCGCCCGACGTGCCCCTGCTCGACCAGCGGGCGGGTGCCGAAGGTGCCCATCGCCCCGCCTTCCTCCCCGGCCACGGCCTGCACCAGCACGGACACGTCCGGGACCAGCGCGGGAAGAGCGTCCCGGATTCCCGAGAGCAGCGCCACCGCAGGACCTTTCGCGTCGATCGCGCCGCGGCCGGTGAACCGCCCCGCGCGCAGGCCGACGGGTTCGAGCCCGGCGACGGTGTCCAGGTGCACGTTGAACATGACGGTCTCGGATCGCGGCAGTTCCGGCCCGAGCCGTAGCAGGAGGCTCGGCTGGTCGTCGAGGAAACCGGGCCCAGCGCGCCGAACGACCTCCGGGACGTCGTCGCGGTCGAGCACCCGCAGATCCGGCGGGCCGTGGTGCAGCACCTCGAAACCCACCGCCTCGGCCGCGCGGGCGTAGCGGCGCTGGGCCTGCCACAGCTGAGGCGCCTCCGCGGTCTCCAGCGGGTTGACCGTGGGGGTCGCGAGCAGATCCAGCAGCAGCGCGCAGTCCTCGTCGGTGAACAGCATCAGGCGACGCCGGTGGGCGCTGCCCGCAGCAGGTGCTCCAGCCGGCGCCCGGCGCTGAGGAACGGACCGGGATCGGTGGCGGTCCGGCCCTCGTGCGGCCGGGTGACCAGGTGCGGTTCGAGGGAGAACGCACCGGAGTAGCCGCGGTCGAGCAGCAGCCGGAGGCAGTCGTGGACGCGCGCGTGCCCCTCGCCGGGCAGCACGTACTCGGCGCGGCCGGGCGCGCCGACGGCGTCCTTGACGTGCACGTGCTCGACGTGCGGCAGGACCCGCTCCAGCACGCCGAAGGAGTCGTAGCCGTGCTCGATCCCGTTGCCCACGTCGAACAGCAGGCGCAGGCACGGCCCGCCCGCCTCGACCAGCCGCATCATCCGGTCGGGGTCGGAACCCGCCCAGCCCGAGCAGTTCTCGTGCAGCAGCACCACTCCGTGCCGCGCTGCCCGGTCGGCCAGCAGCGCGATCCGATCCAGCACCCGCGACCGCCACTCCGACTCGTCCAGGCCGCCGGAGAGGTAGGACATGACCCTGATGTAGCGGGTGCCCAGCGCCGCGCACCGGTCCGCCAGGACGTCGAGTTCGCGCAGGTCATCGGCGGGCGGCGCGGTGATCGGGCGGGACCAGTTGCCGATCCGCGAGTCCAGGCACACGACCCGCAGCCCCGCCGCCGCCACGGCCCGGCGCACCCGCTGGAACCGCGACGAGTCCAGGTCGGCCAGCGCCACCCCGTCGACGGTGCGCAGCTCGATGCCCGGCCAGCCGAGCGCGGTGATCGCGGCGATCTGGTCCGGAAGCGAGGCGGCGGCCTCGTCCCCGATGCCGGCGAGCTGGTCAGCGCACATGCGCGAGCGTCCTCTCCTTGGCGGCCGCGAGCAGCCGGATGATGTCGGCGTGCAGGTCGAACGTGCCGTGCTCGCCGCTCGGCCGGTGGTGGTGGGTGTAGGCGCGCACGAGCCAGCGGGTCAGCGCGTCGTCGTGGAAAACGACGCGGCGGCCGTTGATTTCGAGCTGCGCGTGGTCGTCGTCGGACCCGACGGGGTAGTGGCCGACGACCCGGCCACCGTCGAGTTCGAGGGTGATGCGGCGGCGCCGGATCGGCGCGGTCAGGTCCGACCGGATCTCGCTGCGCACACCTCCGGCGTGTTCGAGCGCCAGCCGTGCGCTGCCCAGCCTGGGCAGCACCGTGTTGGCGAAGCGCATGTCGGCGCACGCGGCGTCGGCGAGCTCGGCCGCACCGGCCAGCCGCAGCACGACGCCGAGCGAGTGCGGCAGCTCCACGTCGAACGCGGTCGGGTGCCCGCTGGTCGCGCAGGACCGGGTGAAGCGGGGTTTGTCCTGGTCGAAGGTGATCGAGCGCAGGCCGCCGGGCGCGATCAGGCCCGTCAGCTGCTCGGTGAGCCGGGAGTCGAGCCAGTGGCTCACCACCGCGATGTCCAGCTCGTGCCGGTCGCGGATCGACTCGATCGCGGCGAGCTCGTCCAAGCAGGTGGCCAGCGGTTTCTCCACGATGACGCGGCGGAAACCGAGCTCGGCGAGCTCGGCGAGCACGCCCGCGCGCCCGCGCGGGGGCGTGCAGACGTGGGCGACGGTGCGGTTCGGGTCGAGCATCGCCGCGGCGGCTCTGATCGAGTCGGTGGCGGTGACGTCCGGCCGATGGCGCCTCACGTCGGGGTCGCAGGCCACGACGGGGCCGGGCGTGAACAGCCCGGGTGCGATCTCGCGGGCCCGCGCCAGCACCCGCAGGTGGAGCCCGGAACCGGCACGACCGAGACCGATCACGAAGGGTTGCAGCATCGTTGAGAGTCCTCTTCGGACAAACGAGGGAGGGAGGAGCGCCGGAGATCCCGGCTCCGAGAGACTGTACAGATCATCTCGGAACTGGAAGTCGTTCTGCTGCTGGAAAAACGCCGTCTCACTGGAAGGAGTGAAGATGGCTCCTTCGCGCGTCGAATCAAGTCCGGACTCGTTAGGTTCGATCTAGGTCCGGCTGCGATCCCGAGCGCTCATCAGGGGGTTGGTGCAACGTGTCCCTCGGGACGGAATTCGTTGGGGGAACTGCGGAAGAACCGGTTCCTTTCTTCACCCAGGCGCGCACCTTCGAACGGCTCTGGCCGGAGATCAGCGCCCGCGTCGCCGACGTCTTCGACAACGGGAAGTTCTCCCACGGCAAGCAGGTCGGAGAGCTCGAAGCCGCGCTCGCGGAATATACCGGTGCGCGCCGGGTCGTCGGCGTCAACAGCGGAACCGACGCCTTGGTCTTGTTGTTGCGGGCGCTCGGCCTTCGCCCGGGTGACGAGGTGGTCGTCCCGGCCTACTCGTTCATCGCCACCGCCTCGGCCGTGGTCCTGGCCGGCGGCACGCCGGTGTTCGCCGACATCGACCGCGACACCTACGCGCTGGACCCGGCCGAGGTCGCCCGGGTGGCCACCGCGCGGAGCCGGTTCGTGATGCCCGCGCACCTGTTCTGCCGGATGGCCGACATGGGTGCGGTGAACGAGGTGGCGCGCGATCTCGAGCTGACCGCGGTCGAGGACAGCGCCGAGGCCATCGGGATGCGGCAGGGCGGTGTGCACGCGGGTCTGCACGGTGCCGGGGGCGTGCTCTCATTCTTCCCGGCCAAGACGCTCGGCGCGATCGGCGACGCCGGTGCGGTGCTCACCGACGACGAGCGGGTCGCCGACGTCGTCGCCGGGCTCCGCCACCACGGGCGCTTCGGCCGCACCCTGGACGACTTCCCGGCCATCTCCACCGAGACCGGGATGGCGGGCACCAACAGCAAGATGGACGACATCCAGGCCGCGGTCCTGCTGGCCAAGCTCGCGCACCTCGACGACGACATCGCCCGCCGGGCCGAGCTCGCCGAGCGCTACCGGCAGGGCCTCGAGGGCGTCGTGGGGATGCCCGAACCCGGGGACGCTCCGGTGTTCTACGTGCACCTGATCGAGGCCGAGCTGCGCGACGAGCTGGCCGCGCACCTCGCCGAGCGCGGCATCGGCACCGAGACCTACTACCCGCTGCCGCTGCACCTGCAGCCGTGCTTCGCCGCGCACGGGCACCGGCGGGGCGATTTCCCGCGCGCCGAAGCCGCTGCCGTCCGAGCGCTCGCCCTGCCGCTGCACCCGGACCTGGAGCCGGAGCAGGTGGACCGGGTGTGCGCGACGATCCGCGAGTTCTACGCCGGGAGGCCCTGATGGAGATCCCGTTCTTCCCGCCCGACCTCTTCGAGAACGACCGCAAGGTGATGCTCGACCTGATCCGCGAGATCGGCACCGCCCCGGAGCAGAAGTTCATCCTCGGCGAGCACACCCGGGCATTCGAAGACCTGCTGCGCGAGGAGCTCGGCGCGGCCGACGTGGTCGCCTGCGGCAGCGGCACGGCGGCGCTCGGCCTGGTGCTGCGCGCGATGGACGTCGGCTGCTGCGATGAGGTCGTGGTGCCCGCGTTCGGGTGCGCGCCGCTGGCCTCGGCGGTGCTGGAGGTCGGGGCGCAACCGGTGTTCGCCGACGTCGACCCCTGCACGATGGTCATCGACCCCGACGCCGTGGCGTCGCGTATCACCCACCGGACCAAGGCGATCATGCCCGCGCACGTGTTCTCGGTGATGGCCGACATGCCCCGGCTCGCCGACATCGCCGCCTCGCGCGGGGTCCGGCTGATCGAGGACTCCGCCGTCGCGCAGGGCGCGGTGCTGGAAGGCACTCCGGCCGGCCTGTGGGGCGAGGCGGGGGTCTACTCGTTCGTGCAGGTCAAGTCGTTCGGCATGCCCGGGGAGGGTGGCGCGGTGGTGACCCGCGACGCCGCGCTGGGGCAACGGGTGCGGATGTTGCGCAACCACGGGCAGCGCGAGCGGTTCGTGCACGAGGCGGTGGGTGTGAACAGCCGCTTCGACGAGATCCAGGCCGCCTTCCAGGCCTACCGCCACGCCGGCTTCGCCGAGCGCCTGCAGCGGCGGGCCCGCATCGCCGAGCACTACACCGAGCGGTTCAGCTCGCTGCCCGGCCTCGTCCCGCCGCCGGCGGGCCGCGACGGGCGGTGCTACTACGTCTACTGCGTGCAGTGCGACCGGCGGGACGAGCTGCGCGACTTCCTCGCCGAGCGGGGGATCGGCTCGCACGTGTACTACCCGCAGCCGCTGCCGGAGCAGCCGGCGTTCGCCCGGTGCGCGCCGGTGGGCGAGCGGTGGCCGAACGCCGAGCGCGCGTGCGCCCGGATCCTGGCGCTGCCGATCTACCCGCACCTCACCGACGCCGAGGTGGAGCGCGTCGCCGACGCCGTCCGCGAGTTCGCGGGAGGTGACCGGCATGTCCGCTGAGGTCGTCGGAACCGGTTCGGAGAGTCGGTTCCGCAGCTACCTGAGGCTCGGCAAGTTCGACGTCTACGACTACTACCTCGGCATCCTGATCGTCGCTTCGGCCGCTCCGCAGGAGCCCGCGACGCTGCTGCTGTTCCTGCTCGGTGAGGTCGCGGTGATCGTGGCCGGTGTCGCCTTCGACGACATCACCGGTTTCCGCGACGGCAGCGACCTGGTCAACTACGGCCCGGACGACCGGCTGCGCAAGAAGCTCCGCAAACCGCTGGTCGCCGGAACCCTGACCGAGGCCGAGGCCCTGCGCTTCGCCTGGGGTGCGGCGGTGCTCGGAGCGCTGCTGTGGGCGGCGGCGATCGCGACCGCGCCACATAGTCCGATGTGGACGGTGGTGTTGCTGGTCGTGGTGCTCGCGGCCGCGCTGCAGTACTCCTACGGGCTCAAGCTCAGCTATCGCGGGTTCCAGGAGGTGTTCCTCGTGGTGCTGGGCGCGACCCTGGTCCTCGCGCCGCACGGCCTGATCACCGGGCAGTTCTCGGGGTTCGTGCTGGTGCAGGCGGTGCTGTTCGGGATGGGACCGCTGATGTTCGGGGTGTACTCGAACACCAACGACGTCGACGGGGACCGGGCGGTCGGCCGGCCGACGGTCGCGGCGCTGACCTCGCGGCGGGGCAACGCGCGATTCGTCGGCGCGCTGTCCGCGGGTGAGTTCCTGCTGGCCGCGCTGGCGTCGCTGAGCGGGATCGCGCCGTGGTGGTTCGTGCTGCTGATGGCGCCGGTCGCGGTGCTGCGGGCGCAGCAGTTCCACCTGGGTTTCGCGGTCTGCGACATCATGCGCGCCCGCAAGCTCGGCTTCACCGCGCACCGCACCTGCGTGGCGCTGCTGGTGCTGGCGAACGTCCTGGTGGTCCTCGGATGAGCCCGGACGTGGACGTGGCCGTCGTGGGTGCCGGCATCGCCGGGCTCACCGCCGCGCGAGAGCTGCGCAACGCCGGTCTGGACGTGCGCGTCTTCGAAGCCGCCGACCGGGTCGGCGGACGCATGGCCACCGTTCGGACCGGCGGGTACACCATCGACACCGGCGCCGAGCAGATCTCCCCGCGCGGTTACCCCGCGACCTGGGACCTGTTGCGGCGACTGGACTTCCGCGTGGAGGACGTGTCGCCGCTCGGCGGTCCCGTCGCGATGTGGCGAGACGGGAAGGTGCGGCCCGGTTTCGGTTCCGCGCGCGGCCTGATCACCGGCGCGGGGCTGTCGGTGCGCGCACGTCTGGACCTGCTGCGGATGCGGACGCGGGTCGACCCGGATCGCCCCGAGGCGTCGGAGCTCGGCGGCGTCACCATCGCCGAGCTCGCCCGCGGACTCCACCCCGACGTGCACGACTACCTGCTCCAGCCCGCAGCGTCGTTCTGCCTGTGGGATCCGGAGCGGTCGTCGGCGGCGGTGCTGCTCGGCACGCACCAGGCCGTCGGGGACACCGCGACCTGGCGGACCTACCGCGACGGCATGGACGCGCCCTGCCTGCGCATGGCGAACGGGCTCGACGTGGTCACCGGGCAGCGGGTGACCGAGGTCGTCGGGGACGGTGCGGGAGCCCGGCTGCGCGTCGGCGGCGACGTGGTGACCGCGCGGCAGGTGCTGCTGTGCGTGCCCGCGCCCGTGGCCGCCGCGCTGCACGCCAACCCGCCTGCGGCGGAGGCGGAATTCCTCGCCCGGTGCACGTTCTCCTCGGCGATCAAGGTGTCGTTCCTGCTCGACGACCCGGTGGAACTGCCCGGCAAGCCCTACCTGCTGATCACCCCGCGCGCGCAGGAGGAACAGCTGGCGGGGATCCTCTTCGACCACCTGAAGACCCCGGGACGCGTCCCGGAGGGCAGGGGACTGGTGACCGCCGTCGTCAACGCCGACAGCACCCCGCGACTCCTCGACGCGGAAGACCAGGAGGTCGTCTCGCGGGTGACCAGGGCGGTGCAGCGCTACGTCCCGATCAGCGGGGAGGCGCGCGTGCACCGCCACCGGCACGCGCTGCCCGAATGCACCCCGGGAGCCCTCGCGGCCCTGCCGGGTTTCCGGGCGCGAGAGATCGGGCCGGTGGACTACGCCGGGGACTGGGTGGAGCTGCGCCCCTACAGCGAGGGCGCCGTCCGCACGGCCGCGCTGGCCGCGTCCCGCACGCTCAGCAGGCTCGGCTCGCCGATCCCGGCCTGACGGAAGGAGTTCGCGTTGCGACCGCACGACATGGGCGTGCTCTTCGACCGAGCCGCATCCCGGGGGCACCCGACCAGGGTGCACCTGGACCGGGCCTTCGACATCGCACCCGACGGCGGCACCAGCTACGACGTGCCCGCGCTCGCGGAACTCGTGCGCGCCGCCTCCGGCTGGTGGTGGGCCGCCGGTGCCCGCCCGGGCGGTCGGGTGGCGATCCTCAAGGACGACCACTGGGACGTCGACCTGCTCGCCTGCGCCGCCGTCCGCACCGGCGCGGTCCCGGCGAAGCTCTCGGCGCACCTGCCCGCCGAGACTGCGTCGACGCTGCTCAAGCGCCTCGAACCGGACGTCCTGGTGACCACGCCGGGCGTGCTCGCACGCGCGACCGACGAGGGCGTGGACCTGGCCGCGTTCGCCCGCGCGACGGTGAGCACTGGGCCCGCGCCGGGGGCGATAGCCCTCGACGACCTGCGCGGCAGCGCGGCGCCGGCCGCGCACCGGCGAGGTGACGACGAGCCGCTGGTGATCACCCACACCTCCGGCACCACCGGCGTGCCCAAGCTCGTCGTGCACTCCACCCGGACGATCATCGGCAACCTCGCCCGCTTCGAAGCGCTCCCGACCCCCGTCGTGGGCCTGCGGCGCGACGACGTCGTGGCCACCGCGAGCGCCTACGCCCACGGCCGCACCTTCTGCTGGACGGCCGTGGCCCTCAGCACCGCACCGGCTGAGATCGTCGTCCTGACCTCGCAGGAACCGAGCCAGGTGGATCCGCTGCTGCGGCGGCACCGCCCGACCGTGGTGGAAGGGCTGCCTTCGGCGTTCGTGCGGCTGAAACCGCTGACCAGGAGGCTGGCGAACCCGTTCGGACGGGTCCGCCTGTTCATCAGCACCTACGACGCCGTGCACCCGGCCACGCTGCGCGCCTACCTCAAGGCCAGCGAGCACGACAATCCACTGTGGATAGACGGGTGGGGCCAGACCGAGACCGGTCCGCTGACCTTCCGGCTGCACCACCGCGGGTCGGTGCGGCGACGCCGCGTCCAGGCCCACCCGGTGGGACGGCCCATGCCGGTGAAGACCCGGCTGAAAGTGGTGGATCCCGGCACCTTCCAGCCCGTCCGGCCCGGTGAACCGGGACTGGTGCTCGCCCGGACCCGGGCGCTGTGCCTGGACTACCTGGGCGAGTCCGAGCGCTTCGCGGCCAAGAAGTCCGGAAGCTGGTGGAACACCGGCGATCTCGGGATCCGCGGCCGGAACGGCAGCGTCCACCTCGTGGACCGCGAGGTCGACTGCGCGCCCGACACCAGCTGCCTGGCGACCGAGGACGCCCTCGAAGAGCGGCTCCCGCGGGCGCTGGAATGCGTGCTGCTCGCCCGCGCCGACCAGCCGCCGCTGCCGGTCGTGGTCACCGCCGACGGCGAGCTGTCCGCCCACGCCTGGCGGCACGCCGCCCACGGACTGCCTGCGATGGCCGAGCCGGTGGTGCTGACCTGGGACGACGTTCCGCGCACCGGAACCGGGAAGGTGCGCAGGCTCGAACTGCTGAACCGGCTCACCGGCAGCGCGAACACCTACGGAACCGGGCGGTGGACATGACCCAGACCTACGTCTTCAGCAACCACGACGCGCACAGCGCCGAACAGCACCGGTGCCTCGCAGCCGCCTACGACCGCATCACCACCGAGCGCCTGGCCGCCACCGGGGTCACCGACGGCTGGCACTGCCTGGAGGTCGGCGCCGGGCACGGCAGCGTCGCCCGCTGGCTGGTCGAGCGCGTGGCCCCCACCGGCAGCGTGCTGGCCACCGACATCGAGCCCGGCGGCATCAGCGCGCACCCGAACCTGACCGTCGCGGAGCACGACATCGCGAGCGACCCGTTGCCCACCGCGCGCTTCGACCTGATCGTCGCCCGCATGGTGCTGCAGCACGTCCCGCAGCGGAACGAGGCGGTGCGCAAGCTCGCCGACGCGCTGAAACCCGGTGGCTGGCTGCAGATCGACGAGCTGGACACCGCCTACGAGCCGGTGCTGCTGGCCGCGGACGCGGCGCTGTACGAGAAGTTCCTCGCCGCCAAGACCAGCCACATGCGTTCCCGCGGCGGTGATCCCGAGTGGGGTCGCGAGGTCGCGGGTGCGATGCGCGCCGTCGGACTCGTCGACGTCGACCCGCGTCCGCACATCGGTTCGCGGCACGCCGGTTCGCCCGAGCTGGCCCTGCAGTACAACCACACCTACCAGCTGCGGGACGGGCTGGTGGCGGCCGGGATGACCGATGCGGAGCTCACCAGGGTGCGCGAGGTGATGCGCGACCCGGACTTCCGCGCCTCGTCGAGCGTGCTGCACTCGGTGCAGGGCAGGAAGCGCTCGTGATCGCCGAGCGCGTGGCCGCCGGGTTGCTCCGCGAGTTCGGCGAGGCCCCGGCCGTCTGGTGCGACGTCGACTGGTCGGGACCGGTGGAGGTGGCGCTGCGCGACGAGTCCGCGGTGCAGGCGGCCTGCGGGATCATGCACGTCCACGGCCGCGCCTCCGGCGGACCGCGACGGCTCGGCGTCGACTACGCCTCCGCGGTCGCCGGAGTCCTCGCCGCGCAGGGGGTGCTGACGGCCGAGCTGGCGCGGGTGCGCGGCGCGCGGATCGAATCGGTGCGCACCTCGGTCGCCCAGGCGGCCCTGCTGTCGATCGGCCAGCACCTCGCGGTCGCCACCGCCGACGACGACCCGGCGCAGCGCTGGGAATCCGGCCCGCGACCACCGTTCCGGTCGCGCGAAGGCATCCGGTTCGAGGTCGAATCCCTGCACCCCGAAGGCTGGCGGCGCTTCTGGAGCGATCTCGGCGCGAACGCCGCCGACGTCGCGGCGGGCTGGTGGCCGTTCCAGCAGCGCTTCGCCACCGCCTCCTGCGCGCTGCCCGCTTCGCTGTTCGCGTGCGCGCGCCGGTTCCCGCTCCGGGACCTGCTGCGCTTCGGCGAGCAGGCCGGGGTGAGCGTGCTGCCGGTCCGCGACGAGCCGGACCAGCCGACCACCGTTGCGGCCTGCACCTTCCGCGACCTCCCCGGAACCGCTCGAGCGCGTCCCTGGCCCGGCGGCGAGCCGCTGGCGGGGATCGTCGTCGTCGAGTCGACCAGCCGGATCCAGGGACCGTTGGCCGGGCACGTGCTGCGCATGCTGGGGGCCGAGGTCATCCGCGTCGAACCACCGGGCGGTGACCCGATGCGCGGCGTCCCACCGATCTCGGGAGGCTGCTCGGCCCGGTTCCGGGCGCTCAACGACGGCAAGCGCACCACCGAGATCGACCTGAAGAGCCCGTCCGGGCAGGCGGAGCTGCGCGAACTCGTCGCCGGTGCGGACGTGTTCACGCACAACTGGGCGCCGGGCCGCGCCGAGCGCTGCGGCCTCGACGCCGACGAGCTCGCCCGCGTCAGGCCGGGGCTGGTGTTCGCCTGGTCGTCGGGCTGGTCGCCGTTGCCGTGGCCGGATCCGCCGCTGGGGACCGACTTCCTGGTCCAGGCGCACAGCGGGCTTGCGGCGGCGGTCGACCCGCACCGCGCGCCGTCGCTGATGACGCTCACCGACGTCATGGGCGGACTCGTCTGCGCGGCAGGTGTTCTCGGAGCCCTGCTGCGGCGGGAGCGCACCGGGCTGGGTGCCCGCGTGGACAGCTCCCTGTACTCGGCGGCGGGCGTGATCCCCCGGACCTCGACCGGTCAGAGCCGGTTCGTGCTGCGCGACGACCGGCCGGTGCTGCCCGACGGCACACCGGTGTGCACCGACCTGCGGGAACTGGCCAGCGACCCGCGGTTCAAGCGAGCCCTCCACCACAGCACGCACGTCTCACCACAGCCTCCTTGGGAGTTCGCATGACCTGGACGTCCCGCAACGGCGTCGAGATCCGCGACCTGGTGCCCGCCGAACTGCGCCGCCACTGGGTGGAGCAGGGCGTGTGCCCGGACCGGGCGGTCTACGCCCAGTTCACCGACCGGGTGCGCGCGCACCCGCACCGCGAGGCCGTCATCGACGGCGAGGTGGTGCTGGACTACCGGGGACTCGACGACGAGGTGCGGCGCGTGGCCGCCGCGTTGAGCGCGGAGGGCTTCGGCGCGGGTGACATCATCGGCATCCGGATGCCCAACGGCTGGCGGACGGTCGTCGCCGAGCTCGCTCTCGCCGCCATCGGCGCCGTCACCCTGCCCTGCCCCGATGGGCGCGGCACCAAGGACCTGCGCAGCCTGCTGAGCAGATCCCGCGCAGCCGCAGCGGTTTTCGCCGATCCGGCCGACGTCGAGGTCGTGGCCGGGCTGCCCGAACTGCGCTCGTTCTTCTTCGACGACCTCGACAGCGGAGCCGACTGGCACCCGCCGGAGCTCGACCCCGAAGCGCCGGTGCGCATCCTGGTCACCTCGGGTTCCCAGTTGGAGCCGAAGATGATCGCCTACTCGCACAACGCCATGACCGGCGGACGCGCCAACTACGTCCGCGAGCTGAGCTGCGGCGAGGATCCGATGCGGGCGTTGGTGCTGATGAAGCTCTCGTCGTCCTACGGCTCGCTCGTCACGCACGTGGGCATCGCCGCGCTCGGGGCGACCGCCGTCCTGCAGCGCGGCTTCGACGCGGGTGAGGTGCTCCGCGCGATCACCCGGCACCGGCCCACCCACCTGTTCGGGGTGCCCACGATGCTGCGGCGGCTGTCCGAGCACCCAGGTGAGGCGGGCGAGGACCTGTCGAGCCTGCGCGGGGTGGTCTCCAGCGCCGCGCCGCTGTCGGACGTCACGGCGCGTGCCTGCACCCGCCGGTTCGGCACCCGCGTCATCACCGTCTACGGCTCCTCCGACGGCGTCAACTGCCACACCGCGCGCACCGGCACCGGCAACGGATCGGGTGCTGGGCTCCCTGATCCGGCCGTCGCCGAGATCCGCGTCGTCGACGAGCTCGGCCGAGACGCCGGGCCGGGCGAACCCGGGGAGATCTGGGCGCGCGGACCGATGACGCCGCTGTGCCACGTCGCGGCCCCCGAACTCGACGCGCGCCGCCGCACCCGGGGCGGGTGGGTGCGCAGCGGGGACCGGGGAGTGCTGGACGAGCTCGGCCGGCTGCACGTGCTCGGCAGGTTGGAGCAGGTCGTGCTCCGCGGCGGCCTCAACATCAGCCCGGCCGAGGTGGAGCGGGAGATCGTCGCGCATCCGGCCGTGGTGGACGTGGCGTGCGTGCCCGTTCCGGATGACGAGCTGGGGGAGCGGCTGTGCGCCTGCATCAGCCAGGCGTCCGGGAGCGACGAGCTGTCGCTGGCGGAGGTCGTGGAGTTCCTGGAGGCGGACCGGGGGGTGGAGCGGAGCAAGCTCCCGGAGTACCTGCTGCGAATGCCGGAGCTGCCGCTGGCGCCGACGGGGAAGGTGTGCCGGCGCACCGTCACCGCGCTCGCCGCGGAGCACTTCGCGGCAGGTCAGCCCGCGATGAGCTCGACCTCCAGCCGGCCGTAGTGGTAGTCGCGGATCGCCGCGAGGAGTTCGTCCTGGCACAGCGCTTCCGCGCCGTCGGGGGCGATGTGCTCGAAGGCCTCGTCGGCTGCGGTGTCGTCGAGGCCGAGCGCGGTCAGCCACCGGACGAACTCCTCGCGGTCGACCCGCCCGTCGCCGTCCCGGTCGCACACCCCGATCACGCCGGCCACGACGGGGCGCAGCGCCCGGTTGAACGCGGCCTCGCCCTGCTCGAAGATCAGGTCCTCGGACACCTTCACGAACTGCACCTCGCTGATGGCCCCGGCGGGCGACACCCCGGCGTGATCGGCGCAGAGCTCGAAGAGCCCCCGCAGCGCGGCGCGGAGCCGCATCGCCGCCGGGGTTTCCGCGCCCACACCGAAGGCCTCGGCGATCCGCAGCGCCTCGCGCTCGAAGTCGCCCCGGATCAGCCCCCCGGTCCGGTCGCGATCCCACCGGTCGAAGCGAGTCTTCATCCGCCCCTGAGCAACGCAGCGATCCACCCAGCACCATCCACACTAGACGATGAAACACAGTGCAGTGGAACGAGAATAACCTGAATTGCGAGTAGGCGCCGGACGGTCGTCGCACCTTCCGCGCCGGGGCGGGTGCGTTCGAGAGACGCCCTGCTCGGAGAGGTGGTCTTTCGCCCGCACGACCGGTCGCTGGGCGGAACGGGTGGCGAGGCTTGACACCCGCCCCCGGCCCGCGCTGCGCTGGGTGCGAAACCCCCTGGGGGAGGTGGGTGATGCACTGCCCGTTCGCGATCGATCCGCTCGTGCGCGACATCGACGGCGAGACCAGCGCGCTGCGCGCGGCCGGACGGCTGGCGCGCGTCGACCTGCTCGGCGTCCCGGTGTGGGCCGTGACCGGGCAGGGCGAGGCGCGACGTCTGCTCAACGATCCGCGCCTGGTCAAGGACATCGGCCGGTGGCGAGAGTGGCGGTCAGGCGCGGTCACGCGCGAGTGGCCGCTGATCGGCATGGTCGACCCCGGCCGCTCGATGTTCACAGTGGACGGACCGGAGCACCGCAGGCTGCGGTCGAAGACGGCCCAGGCGATCACGCCGCGCAGGCTCGCACGGCTCCGCCCGGTGATCGAGGACGTCACCGCTCGGCTGCTGGACGGCTTGCGCGCGGACGGTCCGGTCGACCTCAAGGCTTGCTTCGCGGCGCCGCTGCCGATGACCGTGGTGAGCGTCCTGATGGGCGTGGACGAGGAGTTGCGCCCGCGCCAGCACGAGCTCTGGTCGGCGTTCTTCTCCCTGCGCACGCCGCAGGACGAGCGGCTGTCGGTGATCGCGGAGCTCAACGCCGTGTTCACCGGCATGGTGCGCGCCCGCTCGACCGAGCCGGCCGACGACCTGACCAGCGCGCTCATGCGCGCCGACGAAGGCGAACCGCTCAGCGAGGAGGAGGTCGTCGGCATCCTGACCGCGATGGTCGCCGCCGGTCACGAGACCACGGTCAGCCTGATCGTCAACGCGGTGCGGGCACTGCTGGCGAATCCGGGTCTGCTGAGCCAGGTCCTGGCCGGTGATCTCACCTGGAACGCGGTCATCGACGAGACGTTGCGTTGGGATCCGCCGGTGACCCACCTGCTGATGCGCTTCGCCACCGAGGACGTCGCGGTCGGCGAGCGCACCATCGGCGAGGGGGAGGGCGTGGTGATGTCCTACCGGGCGATCGGTCGCGACCGCCGCGAGCACGGTCCCGACGCCGCCCCGCCCGCCCGACTCGTGCCAAGCACACGACCTTCGGCCACGGCCCCCACATCTGCCCCGGAGCCGCGCTGGCGAGGCTGGAAGCCTCCACCGCCTTCCCGCCCTCTTCGGCCGGTTCCCGCACCTGCGCCTCGCGGTCGCCGACACCGAGCTCCGCCACCGCCCGGTCCTCACGCAGAACGACCTCGAATCCCTCCCGGTCCTCCTCACCCCGGCCGGGTAGCCCTCACGTGGCGCGGCACCCGGACAGGCCACGACTCCAGTCCGCGTGACGCGATTTCAATGGAAGTCGGGTCTCTGATTTCCATTGAAATCCGACACCCGAGTTCCATTGAAATCGCAAAGACCACTCGATCAGGGTGAATCTCCTCCCCCGTGCCCTAACTCCAGGACGCCGCTCGCCTCACCCCGTGCGAGCCGCCGACCCGTGATCCGCGCAGCTCCTCCAGGGGGAGCGCGTGGTGGTCATGGGTTCGGGCGGAAGATCTGGTCGTCGGGGATGTCGATGCCGAGTTGGGCGAGGAGTTCGATGAGGACCACGGCGATCTGGCGGGAGACCCGGTCGGCGAGCTGGTCCTCGGTCTCGTCGTGGTGGTCGAGCCACCAGATGATGCTGGCGTCGACCATGCCCATCAGACCGGCGAGGACGCCGTCCGGCGGGGACGCGGGCAGTTCGGCGGCGTGCAGGTAGGCGCGCATCGCCTCGACGATCTCGTTGAGGAAGCGGGTGCGGCCCATGCGCGCGCGGTGCAGCGCCTTGGTCTGCTGCTGGGCGGCGATGAACCGGTAGAGGTTCGGGTGCTCGGAGGCCCAGGCGATGCTGGCCGCGACGATCCCGCGGATCACCTCGAACGGCGTTCCGGCGCGGGTGAGGTGGGGCCGGACGCGGCGGATGAGCTCGGTGGCGGCGAAGCGGGTGACCTCGGCGTCGAGCTGGTCCTTGCTCGCGAAGTGCCGGTAGACGTTGGGGCGGGGCAGTCCTGCGCGGTCGGCGATCTGCGCCATCCCGGCCTGCGGTCCGATCTCGTCGATCGCCTCGACGGCGGCGGAGACGATCTGCGCGCGCCGCGAGTCGCTGTCGAGGGCTTGCTTCACCGACCTGCGTCGGACCGTGGAGTCCACCCAGCGCGCCACATTCACCACGGCCGACACCGTACCTGCTGATACACCTTGTACCCAGCTCCCGCCGCGTGCTACAACCTGTATCCAGTACTCCGTCGTTCCGTAACGGAAGGATCCGCTGTGCCCTCTCGCCGCTCTCCCTGGATGACCGAGGAGCTCGACGACCTGCGCGGTCTCGCGCGCGCCTTCGCCGAGAAGGAGATCAAGCCGAACGTCGAGCGGTTCATCGCCAACAAGCAGGTCGACCGCGAGCTGTGGACCAAGGCCGGCGAGATCGGCCTGCTGTGCCTGTCCATCCCGGAGGAGTACGGCGGCAGCGGCGGGACCTTCGCGCACGAGGCCGTGCTGATCGAGGAGCAGGGCCGCGTCGGCGACAGCTCCTGGGGCGCGTCCCTGCACAGCGGCATCGTCGCCCACTACCTGCTGGCCTACGGCACCGAGGCGCAGAAGCGGGAATGGCTGCCGAAGCTGGCCAGCGGCGAGTCCGTGGCCGCCATCGCGATGACCGAGCCGGGAACGGGTTCGGACCTGCAGGGCATCGCCACCAAGGCGATCCGCGACGGCGACGAGTACGTGGTCAACGGGGCCAAGACCTTCATCACCAACGGCTACCAGGCCGACGTCGTGCTCGTGGCCGCCAAGACGGACCCGGAGGAGGCCGCCTCCGGGATCTCGCTGGTCATCGTGCCGACCGACACCTCCGGCTTCAAGCGCGGCCGGGTGCTGGACAAGATCGGCATGAAGGGTCAGGACACCTGCGAGCTGTTCTTCGACGACTGCCGGGTCCCCGCCTCGAACCTGCTCGGCGAGAAGGAGGGCGAGGGCTTCATCCAGCTGATGACGCAGCTGCCCCAGGAACGGCTCATCGTCGGCGTCGCCTGCGTCGCGGCGATGGAGTTCGTGCTGGAGGAGACCCTGCAGTACGTCCACTCCCGCGAGGCCTTCGGGCGCCCGATCTTCAAGTTCCAGAACACCAAGTTCGAGCTGGCCGAGATCGCCACCGAGGCGCGCGTGGCGCGGTCGTTCCTGGACGAGTGCATCGAGCTCCACGTCAAGGGCGAGCTCGACATCCCGACCGCGGCGATGGTCAAGTACTGGTGCTCGGAGCGCGCGATGAAGGTCGCCGACCAGTGCCTGCAGCTGTTCGGCGGCTACGGCTACATGGAGGAGTACCCGGTGGCCCGGGTGTTCACCGACATGCGCGTGCAGCAGATCTACGCGGGGACCACCGAGATCATGAAGGAGATCATCAGCCGGTCGCTGCCGACGCCCAGCTGACGCCTCTCGCACCGGTCCGGCCGCCCCGTTGCTCGGCCGCGGCCGGATCGGCGTTTTCGCGCCAAGTGCCCGAAGTCACCCACCGTGAGGTGTGGACGGTGGCTCCCCTGATCGTTAGTTTGGTGGCCGCCGACCGCAGTTAACGCCGCCGTTACGGGGAGGGATCGGGCGATGGCGCCTCTTGACCTGCTGTGCGCAGTGCTGATCCCGCTCGCTCTGATGGTCGGCACGGCGGCCGTGATGGCCGGCCGGAAGGTCGTGGCGCAGCGGCTCGCGGTCGCCTCGGGTGCACTCGCTGTAGTGGGCCTGGCGCTCGTCTCGGTCATCTCCCTCCTCGGGCTGTGATCCCCCCGCGCGGACCTGACGCGGACGTGGGCAGTTCTGGTTCGCACTGGCCGAATCCCTGGCGAACGCCCCCGGCCGGGTTGCGGTGCCGCGCGCGGGTTTGGAACGCGGTGTGCGGATCGGTAGGAACAGGAGCGAGCGCGATGCCGCGTCTCGCCCGTGATTCACCACCGCCAGGAGGAACCGCTGTGTCCGCAGCCGAATTCGCGCGCAAGCTGCGCGCTCGGGACAAGCTCGTCGGGTACTGGATCGCGCTGGACGCCCCGGCGGCCACCGAGAGGATCGCGCGGGTGGGCTACGACTACCTGGTCGTGGACGTCCAGCACGGGCTGATCGGCTACTCCGGCATGCTCAACGCGATGCTGGCCATCGACGCCGCAGGCGGCGCGAAGGGCCTGGTCCGCGTCGGGCGCAACGAGCCCGCCGAGATCGGACGCGCCCTCGACGCGGGGGCCGCGGGCGTCATCGTCCCGCTGGTGGACACGCCCGAGGACGCCGCGGCAGCGGTCGAGGCCACCCGCTACCCGCCGCGCGGGCGCCGCTCCTACGGCCCGATGCGATCGGGCCTGCGCGTCGGTCCACGACCGGCCGAGGCGGATGAGTCGACGCTGGTGATCGCGATGATCGAGACCCCGCAGGGCCTGGCCAACGTCCGCGAGATCTGCGCGACCGACGGGCTCGACGGCGTCTACGTCGGCCCCGCGGACCTGTGCCTGGCCGTCGGCGGTTCCCACCCGGGAGACCCCGAGGTGGCCGAGGAGTTCGAGGCCGCCGTGGAGCAGGTCCAGCGGGCCGCGGCGGAAGCCGGCATCGCCGCCGGGTTCCACGTCTCCGACGGCAGCGCCGCCGGACCCAGGCTGGCGCAGGGCTACACCTTCGCCAGCGTCTCGTGCGACCTCGTCCACCTGGAGGCCGCCGCAGCGGGCCACCTGAGTGCGGCCACGGGCTCGCTCAGCGGGTGAGAACGGCGGTGCTCCCGGGCGCGGGCCCGGGAGCACCCGGACCGCACCGCCAAGCAGAGCAATGCGTGAACAGCCCTAGAGGTTGGCGAGGACGGATTCGACGATCTGGTCGGTCGTGGCGGTGCCGCCGACGTCGGGGGTGAGCAGCCCGCTGCCGGTGGTGGCCTCGATGGCCTTCCGGACCCGGCTCGCTTCCTCGGCCAGGCCGAAGTGCTCCAGCATGAGCGCGGCGCTGCCGATCGCGCCGATCGGGTTGGCCAGGCCCTGGCCGGCGATGTCGGGGGCCGATCCGTGGACCGGCTCGAACATCGACGGGAACCGGCGGTCGGGGTTGAGGTTGGCGCTGGCCGCCAGGCCGAGGCTGCCGGCCAGGGCGGAGCCGAGGTCGGAGAGGATGTCGGCGTTGAGGTTGGAGGCCACCACCACCGACAGGTCCTCGGGGTGCAGGACGAACTTCGCCGACATCG